>NZ_JBNGGC010000046.1:0-50549 GCF_049974565.1 Streptomyces sp. WG5
ATCGCCGCCATGGCGCCGCCCTTGACGTTGTCCCTGCCCCACCTCCGCTCGGTGAGGTCGTCCAGGACGGCGAGGCTCTCGGCCTCGGCGAGGGAGTCCGGCACGATGTGACTCCTCGGGCTGGTGGACGGCGTCGCCAGCAACTCGGCCAGAGCCTGCGTGGGCCGGAGCCCGCGTTCCTTGGCGTTGCGCAGGCGCTTCCCCCAGACACCCGCTTCGTTGGCGGCGGCAGGTCCCGCAGCGTTGCGTGACCACACCGACCCGGCTTCGTCCTCGTCGTTCACCCACACGTAACCGATCACCTGATCGTCGGAGTCGGCGATCGCCACGTACTGCACGGGCCGGCCTGTGTGACGGGCGTAGCGAGGCGGCCCTCCCGGCACGATGTAGCCGCCCAGGTCTTGGGCGAAGCGGGGGTTGATCCGGCGGTCGGAGTGTTCGGAACTCATGCAGGTCTGCTACTTCCGGCTGGTTGCTACGGCAATTCCCGTGAATGTCGCCAGCAGCCCGGCGAACTCGCGACGCCGGGCCGCTACCTCCTCGGCGGACGGCCCGACGCTCTCACCCGGCTCTCCCGAGCTGGGTGCCCCGGCGGCCTCGGCCGTCTCGGCGGTGTCGGGCTCAGGCGGCTCCGGGGCTGCATCCGGCGGTTCGGGCAGCCGGGTCATCTCCGCGTAGTCGGCGAGCCGGGAGCGCCGTACCGGCGCCCCGGCGCCACCCCCGTTGTCCGTCATTTCCCAACCCTGAGACTGAGCTGCTTCGGCTGGTCAACAGCCTTTTCGAGCGACGATGTTACGCACACGACCGCAACGCCGGGTGCTCCCGTCGAAGCACGCCTCCTGGCTGGGCGCCTTCGGGGAAGCGGGCTGTGGGCTTCAAGCGGGTGCACCGACTGCCCGGCAGTCGCGGCAGCGGTCTTCGGTCTCGGGGCACGGAAGCCGCGGTCGCAGCCGTCGCAGTTGCGCACCTCGTAGCGGGGCGGTGGCGGACCGGCGGGGGGCCTGTACGGCGGCGGGGGTGGCAGTTGGGCGGTGAGGCGGTGGGCGAGCAGGGCGGCCGGGCGACGCAGGGGGTCGTCCGGCAGGTCGGCGGTCAGGGCGTGGCGTACGGCGGTGGGAGCGACGTCCCGTTCCAGCCAGGCGGCGACGCCGGGGGTCAGGTGGGCGGTGTCCGCCGCGGAGAGGAGGAGGCGGGGGTCGCGTCGGCGCAGGGTGGTGAGCAGCTCGGTGGCCTGCTGGAGGAGGGCCGGGGCGGTGCAGTTGGGCTGCGGTACGGCGGGGAGGGCCTTGCGGGGGCGCGCTTCGGTGCCGGTGTGGCGCGGGCGGGAAGGGGTTGCGTGCTCCCGTTGCTCTGGAGGCCGTCCTGCCGGGCGGGTGGGCCGGGGCGTCGGTCGGTCCGGGCAGCCGGTGTCGGCCGGCTCTCGGCGGGGCGTCTTCGGCTGGTTGCAGGAGACCGTGCGGGTGACGATGCGGCCGGTGGACGTGCGTACGCGCTCGCGGCGCAGGTAGCCGTACGCCTCCAGTTCGCGCAGGGCGGCCGCGATGCGGGTCGGGCCCTCTGTGAAGCGGGCGGTGAGCGTCTTGATGTCGGCGCCCGCGCCGGTGGGCAGCGACTGGATGTGGCAGGCGAGGCCGATCGCGAGCAGCGACAGGTCCGGGTGCTGGACCAGGTGGTTGCCGATCACCACGAAGCGGGTGGTGTGGCGGGTGTTCTCGTGGATGACGCCGCCGCCGTGGCGACGCGAACGGGTCGATCGGCGGCAGGAGCTGACTGGGCGCGCGAGGGCGCGCTAGGGTTTTGGGTACCCATCGGGGAAGCCTCTTTCTTCCTTGGTGGTCAGGCCCTCGCAGTGGGATGCCAGTCCCGGCGGGGGCCGACGTATTTCTGTCGGTCGTTTGCGCTGAGAGTAGGGGAGTTGGGGCCCCGGAAATCCAGCCGAGCCGGTGATGTTCACCCACCCGAGTGACGACGCGCCTCGGGCGGGAGGGGCGGGGCTTGGTGGGGTTCTTTTCGCCGAGTTCTTGTTATTGGTAAGGCGCCGACGGCACCGCAACCTCAGAACGTGGGTCGCGGTGCCGTAAGGCCCAGTTCCGCCCAGACGGTCTTGCGCGGGAAGCGGCCCTCGGTGACTCCCCAGCGGTCCGCCAGCGCTTCCACGAGCAGCAGGCCACGGCCGGATTCGGCGTCGGGGGCGGGTGCTTGGGGGCGGGGGAGTTCCTGGCCTCGGGTGTCGGTGACCTCGATACGGAGGGTCTCGCCGACGACGTGGAGCGTGAGCCGGAAATCGCGGCCGGGGACGCGTCCGTGGTCCGCCGCGTTGTTGGCCAGTTCGGCGACGAGCAGGCGTGCCGGGTCCAGGGGCAGTCCCCAGGAGCGGAGCTGCTCGGTCGCGAGCAGGCGGGCGAGGCGGGCTCCGCGTGGCGTGGGGGAGAGCTGCACGCTGAAGTTGCGGACGGAGGTCGTGAGTTCGGCGGAATTCTGGTTCACGTCACTCAGCGTGGCGTCGTGTGCGTACCGTGAGAAGTGACTCAGCGCGTACAGGCGGTCACTGTCCGGTGGTTGTCCGGTGGTGTCGGTGCTGTCGGGGTGGCGTGTGCGGGTAGGGCGCTGGGAGCAATGCGGCGAGTACGACGAAGGGGCGCGGGATGACGGTCGAGGCGGAGGCGGGTCGGCTCAGGAGCGAGGCGGACGAGCCGGGGTGGGAGGTCGATCCGGACGACGAGTGGGGCGTCGCGGTCATCACGACGGTGGGACGGCAGTTGAAGCTGCGGCGCGAGGCCGTGGGCATGCGCGCCGGCGAGTTCGGGGCGGCGGTGGGGTACGGGGAGGACCTCGTCTACAAGGTCGAGGGCGGCAAACGGATTCCCCGGCAGGAGTATCTGGACAGGGCCGACGAGGTGTTGGAGGCCGGTGGGCTCATCTCGGCGGCCTGGGAGGACGTGAAGAAGGTCCGGTACCCGAAGAAGGTTCGGGAGCTGGGGAAGCTGGAGGGGAAGGCGGTTGAGATCGGGGTGTACGAGTGCAACATCATCCCGGGCTTGTTGCAGACGTCAGAGCACGTGCGGATTCTGATCGGAGCGGCACAACCGCCGTACTCACCGGATGACGTGGAACGCATGGTGGCCGCTCGGCTGGCCCGGCAGTCGGTCTTTGAACGCGACCCCGCGTCGTCCATCCACTTCGTGGTGGAAGAGGCGCCGCTGCGCCGACAGGTTGGGGGCACAATGGTGTGGCGACAGCAGCTCCAACGTCTGCTGGAGGTAGGGCGATTGAACAGCGTCACACTTCAGGTCATGCCGACCAACACGGAAGCCCACCCAGGCTTGGATGGCAGGATCGAGCTGCTGAAGTTCCCGGACGGAACGGCGGTGGGACGCGCCGACGGCCTGTTCAACGGACGGCCCGTCTCCGACCCGAAGCAACTCCGCATCCTGGAGTTGCAGTACGGCACCATCCGGGCGCAGGCACTCCCGCCTCGGGAGTCGCTGGCCTTCATCGAGAAACTGCTGGGAGAGACATGATGCGCAAGGCCTCCGCCGGGGATGCCTCCGAACTGGCGTGGTTCAAGAGCAGCTACAGCGGCGGTACCAACGGCGAGTCCTGCGTCGAGGTCGCCGCCACCCCCCGCACCATCCACATCCGCGACTCCAAGCACACCGACGGCCCCCGCCTGACCCTCACCCCCGCCGCCTGGGCGGACTTCCTGCCGTACGCGTCGGAGAACTGACCGTCGGCTCGACGACCTCCTGCGTCCCCACCACCGCGAGCAGCTCCAGCAGCCCCGCGCTGTCCGTCCCCACGGCCGGTGTGAACCAGAGCAGCCGCTGCCGCCCGTCCTCGCTGAACAGGTTCAGGCAGTTGACCTCGACGAGGCCCAGCGTGGGGTGGAGGAGCCGTTTCCGGTCGCTCCGCCGGAACGCCACGTCGTGCTCGGCCCACAGCGCGGCGAACTCGGGGGAGACGTCGAGCAGCGTGCGGATCATCGTGCCGGTCTCCGCGTCCTTCGCATCCCGCCTCGCGGCGGCGGCCCGCAGGTCGGCGACGAAGGAGCGGGACTGACGCTCGTGGTCGGCCTCGGGGTACAGGCGCCGGGCGTCCGGCTCGGTGAACCAGCGGTGGACGAAGCTGGCCCGGGGTCCCCGGAAGCCGGACTGGTCGCCCAGCAGCGCCACTGCCAGCGGATTCTGTACGAGGGTGACGTGCAGGTCCGTGATGACCTGGGCCGGGGTCGAGGTCATCCGGCCGAGCAGGTCGAGCATGCCGGGGTGGACGTGCGAGGCGGCCCCGCCCTGTACGGGCACCGGGCGGTCGGCGAGCCGGTACAGGTAGTCCCGCTCGTCGGAGGTCAGCCGCAGCGCCCTCGCCAGTGCGGCGATCATCTGCTCGGACGGCTGGGATCCGGCGCCGCGCTCCAGCTCGTTGTAGTAGTCCACGGACGCCCCGGCGAGCAGGGCGACCTCCTCGCGGCGCAGCCCCGGCACCCGGCGGCGCGGTCCGGCCGGGAGTCCGACGTCGGCCGGGCGGATGCGCTCGCGGCGCGAACGCAGGAACGCTCCCAGCTCGGCGTACTTCACAGCGCTCATGCCGTCCATTCTGCGTCCGGCCGGGGCGGCGACCCAGGGGATGACGTCCCCTGGTTGCGCGGGCCGGCCGCGCGCATCGTGGAGTCATGAGCACGCACACACATCAACGGCCTCCAGCACCGGAGGCAGACACCCGGCGGGTCGCCGTCGTCACGGGAGGATCGCGCGGGATCGGCCGGGCGGTCTCGCAGAGGCTCGCCGAGGACGGCCTGGCCGTCGTCGTCAACTACGCCCGCGACGCCTCGGCCGCCGACGAGACGGTGGAGGCGATCACCGGGGCCGGCGGACGGGCGGTCGCCGTACAGGCGGACGTGGCGGAGGAGAAGGAGGTCGCCGCGCTGTTCGACCGGGCGGAGGAGGAGTTCGGCGGCGTCGACGTGGTCGTCAACTCGGCCGGTCGGATGGCCCTTTCACCCATCGCCGACCTCGACCTGGCGGCGCTCGACGCCATGCACCGCACCAACATCCGCGGCACCTTCGTCGTCGCCCAGCAGGCGGCGCGGCGGCTGCGGGCGGGGGGCTCGTTCGTCGGGTTCTCGACGTCCGTCGTCGGCACGCAGTTCCCCACGTACGGCGCCTACGCGGCCAGCAAGGGAGCCGTGGAGGCGATGACACTGATCCTGGCCCGGGAGCTGCGCGGGCGGGACATCACCGTGAACACGGTCGCACCCGGGCCGACGGCCACGGACCTGTTCCTCGACGGCAAGACACCGGAACAGATCGACCGGCTCGCCAAGACCCCGCCCCTGGAGCGGCTGGGCACCCCCGACGACATCGCGGCCGTGGTCGCCTTCCTCGGCAGCCCCGCCGGGCACTGGGTGAACGGCCAGATCCTGCGCGCCAACGGAGGAATGATCTGACATGCCTTTCGCCCACTTCAAGGTCCCCGCGGGCACCCTCACCGCCGAGGACAAGAGGAAGATCGTCGAGCGCACCACCGACCTGTACGCGGAGATCTACGGCGAGCGGGCCCGCCCGACCACCGTCGTCCTCGTCGACGAGGTCCCCGACGGCGGCTGGGGCGTCGGCGGGAACGTCCTCACCGCCGCCATGCTCAACGGCGACGCTTGACCGCTGTCGGGGACGCTCGGGTAGCCTTCTTGCCGGACATCCGTTAACGGCCGGTGTACGAAAGATCGGTCTCACATAGTGGTCACGTCCTGCGCAGGACACTGGCCAGGATGTTTACATGCGCGTAACACTTAAGTGTCCCGCGCGCGGCAACGGCGCCGAGCGCCCATCACCGGACCGGCCCGGACGGACGGCCCGTACGGCCCCCGTACAACCGCGTACACCCCCTGTGCGTCCTGTGCGCCCCGTACCCCCGCCCCCGTCCCGGTCTCCGGTGCCCGCCGTGCCAGAAAGGCCCCCCGTGACGACGCGAAGCGAGACCAGGACCGCGCTCGACAACCTCCTCACCGAGATCGAGCACCGCAACCCGGCCCAGCCCGAGTTCCACCAGGCCGCCCACGAGGTGCTGGAGACGCTCGCGCCGGTGCTCGAGGCCCGCCCCGAGTACGCCGAGCCCGGCCTCGTCGAGCGGCTGGTCGAGCCGGAGCGGCAGGTCATGTTCCGGGTGCCGTGGCAGGACGACCAGGGACGCGTCCACGTCAACCGGGGCTTCCGCGTCGAGTTCAACAGCGCGCTGGGCCCCTACAAGGGCGGCCTGCGCTTCCACCCTTCCGTCAACCTGGGCGTCATCAAGTTCCTGGGCTTCGAGCAGATCTTCAAGAACGCGCTGACCGGCCTCGGCATCGGCGGCGGCAAGGGCGGCAGCGACTTCGACCCGCACGGCCGCAGCGACGCGGAGGTCATGCGGTTCTGCCAGTCGTTCATGACGGAGCTGTACCGGCACATCGGCGAGCACACCGACGTCCCCGCGGGTGACATCGGCGTCGGCGGCCGGGAGATCGGCTACCTGTTCGGCCAGTACCGCCGGATCACCAACCGCTGGGAGGCCGGCGTCCTCACCGGCAAGGGCCAGGGCTGGGGCGGCTCGCTGATCCGCCCGGAGGCCACCGGATACGGCAACGTGCTCTTCGCGGCGGCGATGCTGCGCGAGCGCGGTGAGGACCTGGAGGGCCAGACGGCCGTCGTGTCCGGCTCCGGGAACGTCGCGATCTACACGATCGAGAAGCTCGCCGCCCTCGGCGCGAACGCCGTGACCTGCTCCGACTCCTCCGGCTACGTCATCGACGAGAAGGGCATCGACCTCGGCCTGCTGAAGCAGATCAAGGAGGTCGAGCGCGGCCGGGTCGACACGTACGCCGAGCGCCGCGGCGCCTCGGCCCGCTTCGTGCCCGGCGGAAACGTCTGGGACGTCCCGGCCGACATCGCCCTCCCGTCCGCCACGCAGAACGAACTGGACGAGAACGCCGCCGCCACGCTCATCCGCAACGGCGTGAAGGCGGTCTCCGAGGGCGCGAACATGCCGGCCACCCCCGAGGCCGTCCACCTCTTCCAGCGCTCCGGCGTCGCCTTCGGCCCCGGCAAGGCGGCCAACGCGGGCGGTGTCGCGGTCAGCGCCCTGGAGATGGCGCAGAACCACGCCCGTACGTCCTGGACGGCGGCGCGGGTCGAGGAGGAGCTGACCCACATCATGAACGACATCCACACCACCTGCCACGAGACCGCCGAGCGCTACGGAGCCCCCGGCGACTACGTGACCGGCGCGAACATCGCCGGCTTCGAGCGGGTGGCGGACGCGATGCTGGCCCAGGGCGTCATCTGAACCCGGGGAGAACGCCCCACGAACACGGCGAGGAGGGGGTGCGGGGGTTTACCCGAACCCCTACCGCTTCCGTGGCCACTGTTCTTGTCTGTTCGGATGGTGCGCGCAGCGGACAGTGAGACATCGGTGCCCGAGCGGGCGGAGGGACGGCCGAAGCAACCGCTCCCGCCGCTCGCCGTGGTCCTGCCGGGCCAGGAGGCGTCACCGGCCGGCGCCCGCGGGCACCGGCCGGCCGCGCCGGACGGGAAACGCGCGGGCGGGAAGCGCACCGGCGGAGAGCGCACCGGCGGCCGGCTGTACGTCATCGACGGCATCCGCCTGCTCGCCGCGCTGATGGTGGCCGCGCACCACTACGCCGGCACCTGGCGCGCCGACCGCCCCGGCAACCTGATCTGGGACCGCCCGGTCTCCGAGATCATGCCCACGGTGTTCCGCTTCGCCTCCTACGGCTGGATCGGCGTCGAGATCTTCTTCGTGATCAGCGGCTTCGTGATCTGCATGTCGTGCTGGGGCCGCACACCGCGCCAGTTCTTCGTCTCCCGCGTGATCCGGCTCTACCCGGCGTACTGGTTCGCGGTCGTGTTCACCACGGCCGTGCTGATCGCCGTGCCGGGCGTGTGGGAGCACCTCCGCCTGCGCGAGGTCCTCCTCAACCTGACCATGCTCCAGTCCGGCTCCGGCGTGCCGAACGTCGACGGCGTCTACTGGACCCTCTGGTCCGAACTGCGCTTCTACCTGCTCTTCCTGGTCGTCGTCGCCATGGGCCTGACCTACCGCAGGGTCGTCCTCTTCTGCTGCGTGTGGGGCGCGGTCGCCATGCTCGCCCCGGTCGCCGACCTCCACCTGCTGGAGCTGGCCGCCAACCCGGACGGCGCCTGGTACTTCATCGCCGGCCTCGCCCTCTACCTCATGCACCGCTTCGGCCAGGACCTGCTCCTGTGGGGCATCCTCGCCATGTCCTGGCTGATGGGCCAGCTGGAACTGGGCAACCGGATCGACGAGGTCGAGCGGGTCTCGAGCTGGCGCGGCAGCGTGGCGATCTTCACCGTCTTCCTGCTCTTCATGGTCGCCGTCGCGCTCGGCCACACGGACCGCATCCGCTGGAAGTGGCTGGTCACGGCCGGTGCCCTGACGTACCCGCTCTACCTGATCCACTACGCGGCCGGTACGGCCCTCATCGCCCGCCTCCGCGACACGATGGACGCCAGGCTGCTCATCGCCCTGATCATCACGGGCTTCCTGGTGCTGAGCTACCTGATCCACCGCCTCGTGGAACGGCCGGTGTCGAGGCTGCTGAAGAAGGGGCTGGACACGTCGTTCGCGCGGATGCGCAACGCGGACGGCCGGCGGTGAGCCGGGGCGCCCGCCAGGGCGCGGAAGGGTGTCCCCCCGGAAACGCCGCAGTGTGTAGCCCTCGGTGACGTGGGGTACAGTCATCCACTTCGATTGGCCAGCCCCCTGCCCCGTATGGCAGACTAACGGGGTTGCTCGGTCGAGTGCCGATGCTGCGCGCCTCCCGCCGGGAGGACCGGAAGCGAGTCCCACAGTACTCGTCGTCCCATGCGTTACGCCGAAAGGTGTAGGGGCGGACGTACGGGAATCTTCCGGGAAGCGTCAGCGGGGTGCAGACCAGGCACCCGGTGGGCCTCTCGCCCCCGCCCCGCGGTTCCGGAAGGGCCCGCGACTCCCACTGCAGGGAAGTCCCGAAAGGGACATCCGTTTCAGCGAGAGTGCGACACGCCCGACCGCGTGGGTCGGAGGGGGAGCGGACAGAAAAGGGACCACCGGGTCCAGAGCGTTACGAGAGACAGGACTACGAAGTAGCCATGGCGGGACAGAAGATCCGCATCCGGCTCAAGGCCTACGACCACGAGGTCATCGACTCTTCGGCGAAGAAGATCGTCGAGACGGTGACTCGCACTGGTGCGTCGGTCGCGGGCCCGGTGCCGCTGCCCACTGAGAAGAACGTGTACTGCGTCATCAAGTCGCCGCACAAGTACAAGGACTCGCGCGAGCACTTCGAGATGCGCACGCACAAGCGCCTGATCGACATCCTCGACCCGACCCCCAAGACCGTTGACTCTCTGATGCGACTCGACCTCCCGGCCGGTGTCGACATCGAGATCAAGCTCTAAGGCCGGTGATCTGAAGATGACCAAGCAGATCAAGGGCATCCTGGGCGAGAAGCTCGGCATGACGCAGGTGTGGGACGAGAACAACCGTGTTGTTCCCGTCACCGTCGTCAAGGCCGGCCCCAACGTCGTCACCCAGGTCCGCACGAACGACGTCGACGGCTACGAGTCCGTCCAGATCGCGTTCGGCGAGATCGACCCGCGCAAGGTGAACAAGCCCCTCAAGGGCCACTTCGCCAAGGCCGACGTCACCCCCCGCCGCCACCTCGTCGAGATCCGCACGGCCGACGCCGCCGAGTACACGCTCGGTCAGGAAGTCACCGCCGAGGTCTTCGAGGCCGGCCTCAAGGTCGACGTCACTGGCAAGAGCAAGGGCAAGGGCTTCGCCGGTGTCATGAAGCGTCACAACTTCAAGGGCCTCGGCGCCGGACACGGCACCCAGCGCAAGCACCGCTCGCCCGGTTCCATCGGTGGCTGCGCCACCCCGGGCCGCGTGTTCAAGGGCCTCCGCATGGCCGGCCGCATGGGCAACGAGCGGGTCACCACCCAGAACCTGACCGTCCACGCCGTTGACGCGGAGAAGGGCCTGCTGCTCATCAAGGGCGCGGTTCCCGGTCCGAACGGCGGCCTCGTCCTGGTCCGCACTGCGGCCAAGGGGGCCTGAGGTAACCGATGAGCACTGTTGACATCCTTTCGCCTGCCGGCGAGAAGACCGGAAGCGTCGAGCTCCCCGCGGAGATCTTCGGCGTGGAGAAGATCAGCATCCCGCTGATCCACCAGGTCGTCGTCGCGCAGAACGCCGCTGCCCGCCAGGGCACGCACAAGACCAAGCGTCGCGGTGAAGTCCGTGGTGGCGGCAAGAAGCCGTACCGCCAGAAGGGCACCGGCCGCGCCCGCCAGGGTTCGACCCGTGCGCCGCAGTTCGCCGGCGGTGGCGTCGTCCACGGCCCGCAGCCGCGTGACTACTCGCAGCGGACCCCGAAGAAGATGAAGGCCGCGGCCCTGCGCCACGCCCTCACCGACCGGGCCCGCCACAACCGCATCCACGTCGTCACCGGCGTCATCGAGGGCGAGAACCCGTCCACGAAGGCCGCCCGGACGCTGTTCGGCAAGATCTCGGAGCGCAAGAACCTGCTCCTGGTCGCCGACCGCACCGACGAGGCCGCGTGGCTGTCCGCCCGCAACCTGCCCCAGATCCACATCCTGGAGCCGGGCCAGCTGAACACGTACGACGTTCTCGTCTCGGACGACGTGGTCTTCACCCAGGCCGCTTTCGAGTCCTTCGTGTCTGGCCCCAACAAGGCCGTTGACACCGAAGGGAGCGAAGCCTGATGGCTACGCGTCACCCGAGCATCGCCTCCAAGGCGGCCAAGGCCGCCAAGGCCGCGCGCGTCGCCAAGGCGCGCCGCCACGAGGCCGAGGGCAAGAACACCGTCGTCACCCCGGCGAGCAAGGCGTTCACGGACCCCCGTGACGTGCTGCTGAAGCCGGTCGTGTCCGAGAAGAGCTACGCGCTCCTCGACGAGAACAAGTACACGTTCATCGTCGCGCCGGGCTCCAACAAGACCGAGATCAAGGAGGCCGTCCAGGCGGTCTTCTCGGTCAAGGTCACCGGGGTCAACACGATCAACCGCCAGGGCAAGCGCAAGCGGACCCGCACCGGCTTCGGCAAGCGTGCCGACAGCAAGCGCGCGATCGTGACCCTTGCCGAGGGCGACCGTATCGACATCTTCGGCGGTCCGACCTCCTGACGGAGGTCCGGATCGTCCGAATATCGGACGAGGACTGAGAAATGGGAATCCGCAAGTACAAGCCGACGACGCCGGGCCGCCGTGGCTCCTCCGTCGCCGACTTCGTCGAGGTCACGCGGTCCACGCCGGAGAAGTCGCTGGTCCGCCCGCTGCACAGCAAGGGCGGCCGTAACAACGCCGGTCGTGTGACCGTTCGCCACCAGGGTGGCGGACACAAGCGCGCCTACCGTGTCATCGACTTCCGTCGCCACGACAAGGACGGCGTGCCGGCGAAGGTCGCGCACATCGAGTACGACCCCAACCGCACCGCGCGCATCGCGCTGCTGCACTACGCCGACGGCGAGAAGCGCTACATCCTCGCCCCGCGCAACCTGCAGCAGGGTGACCGCGTCGAGAACGGTCCCGGGGCCGACATCAAGCCGGGCAACAACCTGGCCCTCCGCAACATCCCGGTCGGTACCACGATCCACGCGATCGAGCTCCGTCCCGGTGGCGGTGCCAAGTTCGCCCGCTCCGCCGGTGCCTCCGTGCAGCTGCTCGCGAAGGAGGGCTCGATGGCCCACCTGCGCATGCCGTCCGGAGAGATCCGCCTGGTCGACGTGCGCTGCCGCGCCACCGTCGGCGAGGTCGGCAACGCCGAGCAGTCGAACATCAACTGGGGCAAGGCGGGCCGCAAGCGGTGGCTGGGCGTTCGCCCGACCGTCCGTGGTGTGGTCATGAACCCGGTGGACCACCCGCACGGTGGTGGTGAGGGCCGGACCTCCGGTGGTCGCCACCCCGTGTCCCCGTGGGGCAAGAAGGAAGGCCGTACTCGTTCGCCCAAGAAGGCGTCGAACAAGTACATCGTCCGCCGCCGCAAGACGAACAAGAAGCGCTAAGGACGGGTTGAGATGCCTCGTAGCTTGAAGAAGGGACCCTTCGTCGACGACCACCTGATCAAGAAGGTGGACACGCAGAACGAAGCCGGTTCCAAGAACGTCATCAAGACCTGGTCCCGTCGCTCGATGATCGTCCCGGCGATGCTCGGCCACACGATCGCGGTGCACAACGGCAAGACCCACATCCCGGTGTTTGTCACCGAGTCCATGGTCGGCCACAAGCTCGGCGAGTTCTCGCCGACGCGCACCTTCCGGGGTCACGTCAAGGACGACCGGAAGTCGAAGCGCCGCTAGTCAGCGGGGTGTGAAAGACCATGACAAACACTGAAGGGACAACCATGGAAGCCAGGGCCCAGGCGCGGTACATCCGCGTCACGCCCATGAAGGCCCGCCGCGTGGTGGACCTCATCCGTGGCATGGATGCCACGGAGGCTCAGGCGGTCCTGCGTTTCGCCCCGCAGGCCGCGAGCGTGCCGGTCGGCAAGGTGCTGGACAGCGCCATTGCCAACGCCGCGCACAACTACGACCACACCGACGCCGACAGCCTCTTCATTTCCGAGGCCTACGTCGACGAGGGCCCGACCCTGAAGCGGTTCCGGCCGCGCGCCCAGGGTCGCGCCTACCGGATCCGCAAGCGGACCAGCCACATCACCGTGGTCGTCAGCAGCAAGGAAGGAACCCGGTAATGGGCCAGAAGGTAAACCCGCACGGGTTCCGGCTCGGTGTCACGACCGACTTCAAGTCGCGTTGGTACGCCGACAAGCTGTACAAGGACTACGTCAAGGAAGACGTCGCCATCCGTCGGATGATGACGTCCGGCATGGAGCGCGCCGGCATCTCGAAGGTGGAGATCGAGCGCACCCGTGACCGCGTGCGTGTGGACATCCACACCGCTCGTCCCGGCATCGTCATCGGCCGCCGCGGCGCCGAGGCCGACCGCATCCGCGGTGACCTGGAGAAGCTGACCGGCAAGCAGGTCCAGCTGAACATCCTCGAGGTCAAGAGCCCGGAGACGGACGCTCAGCTGGTGGCCCAGGCCGTCGCCGAGCAGCTCTCCTCCCGCGTCTCCTTCCGTCGTGCCATGCGCAAGAGCATGCAGGGCACGATGAAGGCCGGCGCCAAGGGCATCAAGATCCAGTGCGGTGGCCGCCTCGGCGGCGCCGAGATGTCCCGCTCGGAGTTCTACCGCGAGGGCCGTGTGCCCCTGCACACGCTCCGCGCGAACGTGGACTACGGCTTCTTCGAGGCCAAGACGACCTTCGGCCGCATCGGCGTGAAGGTCTGGATCTACAAGGGCGACGTCAAGAACATCGCCGAGGTCCGCGCCGAGAACGCCGCTGCCCGCGCCGGCAACCGCCCGGCCCGTGGTGGCAACGACCGCCCGGCCCGTGGTGGCCGCGGTGGCGAGCGTGGCGGTCGCGGTCGCAAGCCGCAGCAGCAGGGGGCCCAGAGCGGCCAGCAGCAGCCTGCCGAGGCCCCCAAGGCCGAGGCTCCCGCCGCCGCTGCCGCTCCGGCTGAGAGCACCGGAACGGAGGCCTGACCGACATGCTGATCCCCCGTAGGGTCAAGCACCGCAAGCAGCACCACCCGAAGCGCCGCGGTATGGCCAAGGGCGGTACGCAGGTTGCGTTCGGCGAGTACGGCATCCAGGCCCTCACGCCGGCGTACGTGACCAACCGCCAGATCGAGGCGGCCCGTATCGCGATGACCCGCCACATCAAGCGTGGCGGCAAGGTCTGGATCAACATCTACCCGGACCGCCCGCTCACGAAGAAGCCCGCCGAGACCCGCATGGGTTCCGGTAAGGGTTCTCCCGAGTGGTGGATCGCGAACGTGCACCCGGGTCGGGTCATGTTCGAGCTGTCCTACCCCAACGAGAAGATCGCCCGTGAGGCGCTGACTCGTGCGGCCCACAAGCTGCCGATGAAGTGCCGGATCGTCAAGCGCGAGGCAGGTGAAGCGTGATGTCGGCCGGTACCAAGGCGTCCGAGCTGCGCGAGCTGGGCAACGAGGAGCTTCTCGCGAAGCTCCGCGAGGCCAAGGAAGAGCTGTTCAACCTCCGCTTCCAGGCGGCGACGGGTCAGCTCGAGAACCACGGTCGGCTCAAGGCCGTCCGCAAGGACATCGCGCGGATCTACACCCTGATGCGTGAGCGCGAGCTGGGCATCGAGACGGTGGAGAGCGCCTGATGAGCGAGAACAACGTGACTGAAGAGACGAAGGCCGGCCGCGGCTTCCGCAAGACCCGCCAGGGTCTGGTCGTCAGCGACAAGATGGACAAGACCGTCGTCGTCGCCGTCGAGGACCGCGTGACCCACGCGCTGTACGGCAAGGTCATCCGCCGTACCAACAAGCTCAAGGCTCACGACGAGCAGAACGCCGCGGGTGTCGGCGACCGCGTCCTCCTCATGGAGACCCGGCCGCTGTCCGCGACGAAGCGCTGGCGCGTCGTCGAGGTCCTCGAGAAGGCCAAGTAGGTAATTCCCGTAAGGGAATTCCAGCAAATCCGCCTGCGGGGCAAACCCACGCAGGTCAGTTCCGCCAGGCTCGGCAGGGGCCTTCCGAGGCCCCTGCCGGGAACCGGCAGACAATCAGGAGATAGACGTGATCCAGCAGGAGTCGCGACTGCGCGTCGCCGACAACACGGGTGCGAAGGAAATTCTCACCATCCGTGTGCTCGGTGGCTCCGGTCGCCGCTACGCGGGTATCGGTGACGTCATCGTCGCCACCGTCAAGGACGCGATCCCCGGTGGCAACGTGAAGAAGGGTGACGTCGTCAAGGCGGTCATCGTTCGCACCGTCAAGGAGCGCCGCCGTCCGGACGGCTCGTACATCCGCTTCGACGAGAACGCCGCCGTCATTCTGAAGAACGACGGCGACCCTCGTGGCACCCGTATCTTCGGCCCGGTGGGCCGTGAGCTGCGCGAGAAGAAGTTCATGAAGATCATCTCCCTCGCGCCGGAGGTGCTGTGAGCATGAAGATCAAGAAGGGCGACCTGGTTCAGGTCATCACCGGTAAGGACAAGGGCAAGCAGGGCAAGGTCATCGCGGCCTTCCCCCGCGAGGACCGCGTCCTGGTCGAGGGTGTCAACCGGGTCAAGAAGCACACCAAGGCCGGGCCGACCGCTCGCGGTTCGCAGGCCGGCGGCATCGTGACCACCGAGGCCCCGATCCACGTCTCCAACGTCCAGCTGGTCGTGGAGAAGGACGGCAACAAGGTCGTCACGCGCGTCGGTTACCGCTTCGACGACGAGGGCAACAAGGTTCGCGTTGCCAAGCGGACGGGTGAGGACATCTGATGGCTACCACCACCACTCCGCGTCTGAAGACGAAGTACCGCGAGGAGATCGCGGGCAAGCTGCGTGAGGAGTTCTCCTACGAGAACGTCATGCAGATCCCCGGCCTCGTCAAGATCGTGGTCAACATGGGTGTGGGCGACGCCGCCCGCGACTCCAAGCTGATCGACGGCGCTATTCGCGACCTCACCACGATCACCGGTCAGAAGCCGGCCGTCACCAAGGCCCGCAAGTCCATCGCGCAGTTCAAGCTGCGCGAGGGCCAGCCGATCGGTGCCCACGTCACGCTCCGTGGCGACCGCATGTGGGAGTTCCTGGACCGCACCCTGTCGCTCGCGCTGCCGCGCATCCGCGACTTCCGCGGCCTGTCCCCCAAGCAGTTCGACGGCCGTGGCAACTACACCTTCGGTCTCACGGAGCAGGTCATGTTCCACGAGATCGACCAGGACAAGATCGACCGCACCCGGGGTATGGACATCACCGTGGTGACCACGGCGACCAACGACGCTGAGGGCCGCGCGCTCCTTCGTCACCTCGGCTTCCCCTTCAAGGAGGCGTGAGCGAGATGGCGAAGAAGGCTCTGATCGCTAAGGCTGCCCGCAAGCCCAAGTTCGGTGTGCGTGGCTACACCCGCTGCCAGCGCTGTGGCCGCCCGCACTCCGTGTACCGCAAGTTCGGCCTGTGCCGCGTGTGCCTTCGTGAGATGGCTCACCGTGGCGAGCTGCCGGGCGTGACCAAGAGCTCCTGGTAATCCGGTAATCCCGGGTTATTCAGACTCTCGGTAAGCATCTGGGTCGGCAGGGGCCCGCCTCCACATGCCTTAGGCTTGTGGGGTTGGGCGTCTGCCGCCCCTACGCCCGCAGGCTGTGCCTGCACATATTTGCTTACTACGCCGTAGGTCCACCGCGCCGCACCCGTCCCGTCTCGGATCGGGGAGAGGGATGGCGCACCAGGAAACCCCGGCGAGAGAGGCCGAAGGCCAATTCATGACCATGACTGATCCGATCGCAGACATGCTTACGCGTCTGCGGAACGCGAACTCGGCGTACCACGACTCCGTGACGATGCCGGCGTCCAAGATCAAGTCTCACATCGCGGAGATCCTCCAGCAGGAGGGCTTCATCACGGGCTGGAAGACCGAGGACGCCGAGGTCGGCAAGAACCTCGTCCTCGAGCTGAAGTTCGGCCCGAACCGTGAGCGCTCCATCGCGGGCATCAAGCGGATCTCCAAGCCCGGTCTCCGGGTGTACGCGAAGTCCACCAACCTGCCCAAGGTGCTGGGTGGCCTCGGCGTGGCGATCATCTCCACGTCGCACGGGCTCCTCACCGACAAGCAGGCCGGCAAGAAGGGCGTAGGCGGAGAAGTCCTCGCCTACGTCTGGTAACGGAAGGGAACGGAGGAAACAGCTATGTCGCGCATCGGCAAGCTCCCCATCGCGGTTCCCGCCGGCGTGGACGTCACCATCGACGGCCGTACGGTCTCGGTCAAGGGCCCGAAGGGCTCGCTGACTCACACCGTCGTGGCGCCGATCGACATCGCCAAGGGTGAGGACGGCGTTCTGAACGTCACCCGCCCCAACGACGAGCGTCAGAGCAAGGCCCTGCACGGCCTGTCCCGCACGCTGGTGGCGAACATGATCACCGGCGTGACCCAGGGTTACGTGAAGAAGCTCGAGATCAGCGGTGTCGGTTACCGCGTGATCGCCAAGGGTTCGAACCTGGAGTTCTCCCTCGGCTACAGCCACCCGATCCTGGTCGAGGCCCCCGAGGGCATCACCTTCAAGGTGGAGAACCCGACCCGCTTCTCGGTCGAGGGCATCGACAAGCAAAAGGTCGGCGAGGTTGCGGCCAACATCCGCAAGCTGCGCAAGCCCGACCCGTACAAGGCCAAGGGCGTCAAGTACGAGGGCGAAGTCATCCGACGCAAGGTCGGAAAGGCGGGTAAGTAAGCCATGGCATACGGACAGAAGATCCTGAAGGGCGACGCCTACAAGCGCGCCGCGATCAAGCGCCGTCACATCCGGATCCGCAAGCGGATCGCCGGTACGGCGGAGCGTCCTCGTCTGGTCGTTACCCGCTCGAACCGCCACATCGTGGCCCAGGTGATCGACGACCTCAAGGGCCACACCCTTGCGTCGGCGTCCACCCTGGACACCTCGATCCGTGGTGGCGAGGCGGACAAGTCCGCGCAGGCCAAGCAGGTCGGCGCACTCGTCGCCGAGCGTGCCAAGGCCGCGGGTGTCGAGGCCGTGGTCTTCGACCGCGGTGGCAACCAGTACGCCGGGCGCATCGCCGCCCTGGCGGACGCCGCCCGCGAAGCCGGTCTGAAGTTCTGACCCGGTTCCGTATCGCTAGCGGAAACAGAGAGAGGTAATTCCAATGGCTGGACCCCAGCGCCGCGGTGGCGGTGCCGGTGGCGGCGAGCGGCGGGACCGGAAGGGCCGTGACGGCGGCGCAGCTGCCGCCGAGAAGACCGCTTACGTTGAGCGCGTCGTCGCGATCAACCGTGTCGCCAAGGTTGTGAAGGGTGGTCGTCGCTTCAGCTTCACCGCGCTGGTCGTGGTGGGCGACGGTGACGGCACCGTGGGTGTCGGTTACGGCAAGGCCAAGGAGGTGCCGGCCGCCATCGCCAAGGGTGTTGAGGAGGCCAAGAAGCACTTCTTCAAGGTCCCCCGTATCCAGGGCACCATCCCCCACCCCATCCAGGGTGAGAAGGCCGCCGGCGTCGTGCTGCTCAAGCCCGCGTCCCCGGGTACCGGTGTGATCGCCGGTGGTCCGGTGCGCGCCGTGCTCGAGTGCGCCGGTATCCACGACGTGCTGTCGAAGTCCCTGGGCTCCGACAACCAGATCAACATCGTGCACGCGACCGTGGAGGCCCTCAAGGGCCTGCAGCGTCCCGAGGAGATCGCGGCCCGCCGTGGTCTGCCGCTCGAGGACGTCGCCCCCGCGGCTCTTCTCCGTGCGCGTGCCGGGGCGGGTGCGTAATCATGGCGCAGCTCAAGATTACGCAGGTCAAGTCCTACATCGGCAGCAAGCAGAACCACCGTGACACCCTGCGTTCCCTTGGTCTCAAGGGGATCAACACGCAGGTCGTCAAGGAGGACCGCCCCGAGTTCCGCGGCATGGTGCACACCGTCCGCCACCTCGTGACGGTCGAGGAGGTCGACTGATCATGGGTGAGCAGAACCCGCTCAAGATCCACAACCTCCGTCCCGCCCCGGGCGCCAAGACCGCCAAGACCCGTGTGGGTCGTGGTGAGGCGTCGAAGGGTAAGACGGCTGGTCGTGGTACGAAGGGTACGAAGGCCCGTTACCAGGTTCCGGAGCGCTTCGAGGGTGGCCAGATGCCCCTCCACATGCGTCTTCCGAAGCTGAAGGGCTTCAAGAACCCGTTCAAGACCGAGTTCCAGGTCGTGAACCTCGAGAAGCTGGCCGCGCTCTACCCCGAGGGTGGCGAGGTCACCGTCGAGGGTCTGGTGGCCAAGGGTGCCGTTCGCAAGAACAGCCTCGTCAAGGTCCTCGGCCAGGGCGAGATCTCCGTGGCGCTGCAGGTGACGGTCGACGCCGTCTCCGGCTCCGCCAAGGAGAAGATCACCGCCGCCGGCGGTACCGTCACCGAGCTCGTCTGAACCCTTCAGGCGTCTCGATGACATGAGCGATCCCGACCGGGGATGCCCCACAAAAGGGGTATCCCCGGTTGGTCGTTCCAAGGAAAGTACTCCCGCCGGTAAGGTGGCCTGCGCTGCCCTCTTTCACGGGTGCGTCACATGGGGCACCCTGGGCGGCAGTTGACCGTTACTTACTTAGTCGTCAGTCGAATCCTCAAGACCGTCACCCTTGACGCAGTAGCGCGGGGGTCGCAGGAGGCACCGTGCTCACCGCGTTCGCCCGGGCGTTCAAGACGCCCGACCTGCGCAAGAAGCTGCTCTTCACGCTCGGCATCATCGTGGTCTACCGGCTCGGTACCCACATCCCCATCCCAGGCGTCGATTACAAGAACGTCCAGGAGTGTGTGGACCAGGCGTCCGGCAACCAGGGCCTCTTCGGTCTGGTGAACATGTTCAGCGGCGGCGCCCTGCTGCAGATCACGGTCTTCGCGCTCGGCATCATGCCGTACATCACGGCGAGCATCATTCTGCAGCTGCTGACCGTGGTGATCCCGCGCCTGGAAGCCCTGAAGAAGGAGGGCCAGGCGGGTACGGCGAAGATCACGCAGTACACCCGCTACCTGACCATCGCGCTCGCCATCCTGCAGGGCACCGGTCTGGTGGCCACCGCCCGCAGCGGCGCCCTGTTCTCCGGCTGCACCGTCGCCGGTCAGATCGTTCCCGACCAGGCCATCTTCACCACCGTCGTCATGGTGGTCACCATGACCGCCGGTACGGCCGCCGTCATGTGGCTCGGCGAGCTGATCACCGACCGCGGTGTCGGCAACGGCATGTCGATCCTGATGTTCATCTCGATCGCCGCGACCTTCCCGTCCGCCCTGTGGGCCATCAAGAAGCAGGGTGAGCTGGCGGACGGCTGGATCGAGTTCGGCACCGTCATGCTCGTCGGCTTCGTCATGGTCGGCCTGGTCGTCTTCGTGGAGCAGGCGCAGCGCCGCGTTCCGGTGCAGTACGCGAAGCGCATGATCGGCCGCCGTTCCTACGGTGGCACGTCGACGTACATCCCGCTCAAGGTGAACCAGGCGGGTGTCATCCCCGTCATCTTCGCCTCGTCGCTGCTCTACATCCCGGCGCTGATCGTCCAGTTCTCCGGCTCGCAGGCGGGCTGGGCCACCTGGATCCAGAAGAACCTCGCCGACACGGCCGCGACTCCGCACATCATTCTGTACTTCCTCCTGATCGTGTTCTTCGCCTTCTTCTACGTGGCGATCTCGTTCAACCCCGAGGAAGTCGCGGACAACATGAAGAAGTATGGTGGGTTCATCCCGGGCATCCGGGCTGGCCGACCGACCGCTGAGTATCTGAGCTACGTACTCAACCGGATCACCTGGCCGGGTTCGCTGTATCTGGGCCTGATCTCTCTCGTACCGACAATGGCGTTGGCCGGTTTCGGGGCAAACCAGAACTTCCCGTTCGGCGGGACGAGCATCCTGATCATCGTGGGTGTCGGTCTCGAGACGGTGAAGCAGATCGAGAGCCAGCTCCAGCAGCGCAATTACGAAGGGTTCCTCCGCTGATGCGAATCGTCCTCGTCGGGCCGCCGGGCGCCGGTAAGGGAACGCAGGCCACCCGCCTTGCCGAGACGCTGCACATCCCGCACATCTCCACGGGCGACCTGTTCCGCGCGAACATCAGCCAGCAGACCGACCTGGGCAAGCTCGCGAAGTCCTACATGGACGCCGGCAACCTCGTACCGGACGAGGTCACCATCGCCATGGCGAAGGACCGCATGGAGCAGCCCGACGCCGAGGGCGGCTTCCTGCTGGACGGTTTCCCGCGCAACGTCTCCCAGGCGGAGGCGCTGGACGAGCTGCTCGAGACCGAGGACATGAAGCTCGACGCGGTGCTGGACCTGGAGGCCCCGGAGGACGAGGTCGTCAAGCGGATCGCCGGCCGGCGCGTCTGCCGCAACAACTCGGCGCACGTCTTCCACGTGACGTACACGCCGCCGAAGCAGGAAGGCGTCTGCGACGTCTGCGGCGGCGAGCTGTACCAGCGGGACGACGACTCCGAGGAGACGGTCCGCAAGCGGCTCGAGGTCTACCACACGCAGACCGAGCCGATCATCGACTACTACAAGTCGCAGGGCCTGGTCGTCACCATCGCGGCGACGGGACCGGTGGACGAGGTCACGGGCCGTGCGCTGGAGGCGCTCAAGCGCGACCAGTAGTCTCCGGTCCCGGCTGCAGCCGCGGTCCCCTGCTCAGGGGCCGCGGCTGAGCTGTGTGATGGGGTGGTCCCCGCCCCGTATCGTTGGAAGCGTTCCTCGTCCCCTCCGGTCCAGAAAGGCCGCAGTCCCCATGGTGCAGATCAAGAGCCCCGAGCAGATCGCCAAGATGCGTGAGGCGGGGCTGGTCGTCGCCGCCATCCACGCGGCCACGCGCGAGGCGGCCGTGCCCGGCGCCACGACCAAGGACCTGGACCAGGTCGCCCGCAAGGTGCTCTCGGAGCACAACGCCAAGCCGAACTTCCTCGGCTACGGCGGCTTCCCGGCGACCATCTGCACCTCGGTCAACGAGGTCGTCGTCCACGGCATCCCGTCCGACGACGTGGTCCTCAAGGACGGCGACGTCATCTCCATCGACTGCGGCGCGATCATCGACGGCTGGCACGGCGACGCCGCGTACACGGCCTTCGTCGGCTCCGGTCACTCCCCGGAGCTGGTCGAGCTCTCCCGGGTGACCGAGGAGTCGATGTGGGCGGGCATCGCGGCCATGAAGCTGGGCAACCGGCTCGTCGACATCTCCCGGGCCGTCGAGACGTACATCCGCCGCCAGCCGAAGCCCGGCGGCGGCAAGTACGGGATCATCGAGGACTACGGCGGCCACGGCATCGGCACCGAGATGCACATGGACCCGCACCTGCTGAACTACGTCGACCGCAAGCGCGGCAAGGGCCCCAAGCTGGTCCCCGGCTTCTGCCTGGCCATCGAGCCGATGGTGTCCCTCGGTACCCCGCGCACCAAGGTCCTCCAGGACGACTGGACGGTCATCACCACCGACGGCACCTGGTCCTCGCACTGGGAGCACTCCGTGGCCCTCACCGAGCAGG
This sequence comes from Streptomyces sp. WG5, assembly GCF_049974565.1. Taxonomy (NCBI): domain Bacteria; kingdom Bacillati; phylum Actinomycetota; class Actinomycetes; order Kitasatosporales; family Streptomycetaceae; genus Streptomyces; species Streptomyces sp. WG5. The sequence continues at coordinate 22,089 of NZ_JBNGGC010000046.1, forward strand.
GGCCGCTGGTCCTGACCGCCCCTGACGGCGGTAAGGCGAAGCTGGCGGAGCTGGGCATTACGGCGGCGCCGGACCCGCTGGGGTGAGGGACGGCGGTGCGGTGGCCGTCGGCCGAGGGCCGGCGCAGCCGCTCGAAGCCTGTGAGGCGCCCTCGGCGCCCAGCCCGCGCGAGGGGCGCCGGGGGCGAGAGGCCTGAGGCGGGGCGGATCCGGCGGAGCCGGGTGTCACGGCGGCGCCGGACCCGCTGGGCCGAGGGCCCGCATAACGATCGCCCGAGTGGGGCAGACTTCCTCGTTTCGCCTTTCCGGGTGTGCTGACGTAGACTGACTCGTCGGATCTCGTGCACCCGCATGCCTGCATGCACTCGTGCGAAGCGCGAGAGTCGATCAAGGTAGTCGATTCGAAGGGCGAAGCGTGGCCAAGAAGCAAGGTGCCATCGAGATCGAGGGCACTGTCGTCGAGTCTCTCCCCAACGCGATGTTCAGGGTCGAGCTCCAGAACGGCCACCAGGTCCTGGCACACATCAGCGGCAAGATGCGTATGCACTACATCCGCATCCTCCCTGACGACCGGGTCGTGGTGGAGCTGTCTCCGTACGACCTGACGCGTGGCCGGATCGTCTACCGGTACAAGTGAGCTTGGGCGGGTCCCGTACCCGCCCCGGCGGCCGGGAGGGTCGTCGTCGGACAGGCTGGTCCTGTCAAACTCCCCGGAGCGATCCAGGGGAGCTTCTCCAACGGTACAAGTAGATCTTTCCCCTGCCCCGGCTCCGTATGGTGCGGGGGCACTGAGCCCGGAGAACTTCACTCAATGAAGGTCAAGCCGAGCGTCAAGAAGATCTGCGACAAGTGCAGGGTGATCCGCCGTCACGGCCGGGTCATGGTCATCTGCGACAACCCGCGCCACAAGCAGCGCCAGGGCTGACGCACGACCGTTCCCTCCGCGATTCGCAGGACTTCGCGCGACGCGAGCTGAATATGTTCATACGCAGGACCCGGGCGCCCAGGCGTCCGACACCCCCGGTTCGGAGGCCGGGGACCCGATCCGTACCTGACACGGCGGCCCGGGAACCGGTTCTGTGGAAGACCTCCGAAGATCACCAGGAGCCATTGAATGGCACGCGTTTCCGGTGTTGACATCCCGCGCGAAAAGCGCGTCGAGATCGCCCTCACCTACGTGTTCGGCATCGGCCGGACGCTCTCGCAGCAGACGCTGGCTGCCACCGGAGTGGACCCGAACACCCGTGTTCGCGACCTCTCCGAGGAGCAGCTCGTCGCGATCCGCGAGTACGTCGACAACAACATCAAGACCGAGGGTGACCTCCGTCGCGAGATCCAGGCCGACATCCGCCGCAAGGTCGAGATCGGCACCTACCAGGGTCTCCGTCACCGTCGCGGTCTGCCCGTCCGCGGTCAGCGCACCAGCACCAACGCGCGTACCCGCAAGGGCCCGCGTCGCGCCATCGCCGGCAAGAAGAAGCCGGGCAAGAAGTAGTCCGCAGCGGACTCGCCGTCCAGCGGTCTTCGCTGTAGGACCGACCACCTCCCGTAGGAGTACGACATGCCCCCCAAGGGACGTCAGGGCGCTGCCAAGAAGGTGCGCCGCAAGGAAAAGAAGAACGTCGCTCACGGCCACGCGCACATCAAGAGCACGTTCAACAACACGATCGTGTCCATCACGGACCCGACCGGCAACGTGATCTCCTGGGCCTCCGCCGGCCACGTCGGCTTCAAGGGCTCCCGGAAGTCCACGCCGTTCGCCGCGCAGATGGCCGCCGAGTCGGCTGCCCGCCGCGCTCAGGAGCACGGCATGCGCAAGGTCGACGTCTTCGTCAAGGGCCCGGGTTCCGGTCGTGAGACCGCCATCCGTTCCCTGCAGGCGACCGGCCTCGAGGTCGGCTCGATCCAGGACGTCACCCCGACGCCGCACAACGGCTGCCGCCCGCCGAAGCGCCGTCGCGTCTGATCCGTCGCGTCCTTCCGGACGCGTCCGGTCTCGCTTCACCAGGGTTTCCACGGGCGGTACGGCTCTTTCGGCCGTATCGCCCGTACCCTTGCAGTACTGGTCGGGCGTCAAATAGCGGGCGCCCCTGACTGAAGGAACACACATGCTGATCGCTCAGCGTCCCTCGTTGACCGAAGAGGTCGTCGACGAGTTCCGCTCCCGGTTCGTCATCGAGCCGCTGGAGCCGGGCTTCGGCTACACCCTCGGCAACTCCCTGCGCCGTACGCTCCTCTCCTCGATCCCGGGTGCGGCGGTCACGTCCATCCGCATCGACGGTGTCCTGCACGAGTTCACCACCGTGCCGGGCGTCAAGGAGGACGTCACCGACCTGATCCTCAACATCAAGCAGCTGGTCGTCTCCTCGGAGCACGACGAGCCGGTCGTGATGTACCTGCGCAAGCAGGGCCCGGGTCTGGTCACCGCCGCCGACATCGCGCCCCCGGCCGGTGTCGAGGTGCACAACCCCGACCTCGTCCTCGCCACGCTCAACGGCAAGGGCAAGCTGGAGATGGAGCTGACCGTCGAGCGCGGTCGCGGCTACGTCTCCGCCGTGCAGAACAAGCAGGTGGGCCAGGAGATCGGCCGTATCCCGGTCGACTCGATCTACTCGCCGGTCCTCAAGGTCACGTACAAGGTCGAGGCCACGCGTGTCGAGCAGCGCACCGACTTCGACAAGCTGATCGTCGACGTCGAGACCAAGCAGGCCATGCGTCCGCGCGACGCCATGGCGTCGGCCGGCAAGACCCTGGTCGAGCTGTTCGGTCTCGCCCGCGAGCTGAACATCGACGCCGAGGGCATCGACATGGGTCCGTCCCCGACGGACGCCGCGCTCGCCGCCGACCTGGCGCTGCCGATCGAGGAGCTGGAGCTCACCGTTCGGTCGTACAACTGCCTCAAGCGCGAGGGCATCCACTCCGTGGGTGAGCTCGTCGCCCGCTCCGAGGCCGACCTGCTCGACATCCGCAACTTCGGTGCGAAGTCGATCGACGAGGTCAAGGCGAAGCTGGCCGGCATGGGCCTCGCGCTCAAGGACAGCCCGCCCGGATTCGACCCGACCGCCGCGGCCGACGCCTTCGGCGCCGACGACGACGCGGACGCGGGCTTCGTCGAGACCGAGCAGTACTGAGCTCGGGCTCGACCGGTTCGCTTCCGGCCGCGGCCCCGCCGCGGCCGGTCGCGCCGTTCCCGCGCCCCTGAGGGGCGCGGGACCTTCCGGCGCTCGAAGGAGCGACCGGATCTCTGACAGACAACCGTCTGCTCAGATACTGACTTCGGTACCTGATACGGCCGGGGCAGACACCTAGGAGAAACCATGCCGAAGCCCACCAAGGGTGCCCGTCTGGGCGGCAGCGCCGCGCACGAGAAGCTGCTCCTCGCGAACCTCGCGAAGTCGCTCTTCGAGCACGGCCGCATCACCACCACCGAGGCGAAGGCGCGCAAGCTGCGTCCGTACGCCGAGCGTCTGGTCACCAAGGCGAAGAAGGGCGACCTTCACAACCGCCGTCAGGTGCTCCAGGTGATCACGGACAAGAGCATCGTCCACACGCTCTTCACCGAGATCGGCCCGCGCTACGAGAACCGTCCCGGTGGTTACACCCGGATCACCAAGATCGGTAACCGCCGTGGCGACAACGCGCCCATGGCCGTCATCGAGCTGGTCGAGGCGCTGACCGTGGCGCAGGAGGCGACCGGCGAGGCCGAGGCCGCCACCAAGCGTGCCGCCAAGGACGCCGAGGCCACCGAGGCCACGGAGACCAAGGTCGACACGACCAAGGCCGACGAGGCTTCCGCCGAGGAGTCGAAGGACGCGTAAGCGTTCTGCCGGGGCTGTGCGACGGCGGCTGCGGCTGCGCCGTGGCACGTCGAGCACAGTCCCGCGCCCCTTCCAGGGCGTTCGCGGGCCCGTCCCTCTCGAGGGCGGGCCCGCTTTCGTGTGTGCTGAGAGGATCTCTGGGTGAGTGACGAAGTAGAGCCCGGGTACGTACGGGTGCGGCTGGACCTTTCCTACGACGGGACCGAGTTCTCCGGCTGGGCCAAGCAGGCCGGCGGGCGGCGGACCGTGCAGGGCGAGATCGAGGACGCGCTGCGGACGGTCACCCGGTCCCGGGACACGTACGAGCTGACCGTGGCGGGGCGGACCGACGCCGGTGTGCACGCCCGCGGCCAGGTCGCCCATGTCGACCTGCCGCGCGAGGTCTGGGCCGAGCACCACGCCAAGCTGCTCAAGCGGCTCGCCGGCCGGCTGTCCAGGGACGTGCGGGTGTGGGCCCTGCGCGAGGCGCCCAGCGGCTTCAACGCCCGGTTCTCCGCCGTCTGGCGGCGCTACGCCTACCGGGTCACCGACAACCCCGGCGGCGTCGACCCCCTGCTGCGCGGCCACGTCCTGTGGCACGACTGGCCGCTCGACGTGGACGCCATGAACGAGGCCGCCCGCGGACTGCTGGGGGAGCACGACTTCGCCGCCTACTGCAAGAAGCGTGAGGGCGCCACCACCATCCGGACCCTCCAGGAGCTGAGCCTGGTGCGCGGGGAGGACGACGGGATCATCACCGCGACCGTGCGGGCCGACGCCTTCTGCCACAACATGGTGCGCTCGCTGATCGGCGCGTTGCTGTTCGTCGGGGACGGCCACCGCCCGCCCGGCTGGCCCGCCGAGGTGCTCGCCGCCGGTGTACGGGACTCGGCGGTGCACGTCGTACGGCCGCACGGGCTGACGCTGGAGGAGGTCGGCTACCCGGCCGACGAGCTGCTGGCGGCGCGCAACCTCGAGGCGCGGAACAAGCGGACGCTGCCGGGGAGCGGCTGCTGCTGAACGTACGGTGCGGTCGGCGTACGGTGCGGTCACGCCCCGCCGGAGTGCCGTTCGACGATGCCCCGCTCCCGTCGTCGATGCCCCGTTCCGTCGTCCGCCGGAACGTCCGCCGGCGGAACGTCGCGGGACGGCGAGGCGGTCAGCCCGCCTGGGCCGCCGCCGACGCCTGGGCCTCGCCGCGCCGGCGGATCTGCCGGAAGGTGAACTCGGCCAGGTCGTCGCCGGCCCGGAACACCTGCGTGGACTTCTCCGTCACGTTCTTGCCGTCGGTGAACCCGGAGACGGTGAAGTAGGCGTAGCGGCCGTAGGAATTGGTGGTGGAGCGGCAGACGGCGCCGGAGCAGAACGACGGGACGCCGCCGCCGGACAGCGAGCGCACGATGCTCTTCGTGTCGGCCTGCTTCTTGGCCTTGACGGCCTGCGCCTCGGTGTCGAAGACGGCCACACCGACCGTCACGGCGGTGTCGCCCTCGGTGTAGGTGACGCGCAGCAGCCGGGTGCAGCCGTTGGCGTCGAGGACCTTGGGCAGGGTGCCCTGGGCGGCGGCCCCGCAGGTGCGGGTGTCGGCCGTCGGGCCCTTCTTGTAGACCGTCTCGCCCATGGTCAGCTGGGTGCCGGGGAAGAGCAGGTCCGGGCCGAGGGGGGCCTTGTCCTTCTGGGCGCTGGAGACGAAGTCCTTCGGATCCAGCGGCGGCGGGGCGCTGGTCGGGGCGAACGACGGGGACGCGGCCGACGCGCTGGGCAGGCCCGACGTCGCGGGCAGCTGGGAGGAGGGGCCGTCGGACGCCTGGCCGGAGCCGTTCGCGGAGACCACGGCCACCGCGACGGCGCCGGCTATCGCCACGGTGGCCAGCGCGCCCCCGCCGATGACGAACAGGCGGCGCCGCTTGGCCCGGGCCTCGGAGGCCTCGGCGAGGGCCGCCCAGTCCGGGGAGGCACCCCCGTCACCGGCGTTCCAGGGCTGCTGCTGCGATGGACCGTCCCAGGGCTGCTGCTGCGATTGCGGTTTCCAGGGATCCCACTGCGACTGAGGTCCCCCCTGCCCAAAGCTCATGGGCCGCATCTTAGACGGGCCCGGTGGCGCGCTGGTGCGCCTCATGGAGCCCCGGAGCACCTAGCGTTCCGCTCATGCGGACGGGCAAAGACGACATCTCCGGGTGGTTGGTGCGACCCGCGGGCGGCCCCGCGTGGGCGGTGCTCGCGGTGGTGCTGACGGCGTCCGCCGTGCACGCGGGGCGGGTGACCCCGGACGGCGGGATGGACAACGCGATCGTCGTGCGGGCCGCCCGCACCTGGCTGGCCGGCGGCTCCCCGTACGACGATCCGCACTTCCTCTATCTCCCGAGCGCGGTCCTGGCCGCGGCTCCGCAGGCGCTGCTGCCCGGCGCCGTGCTGCGGGTGCTGGTGCCGTGCGCGGTGACGGCCCTGCTGGCGCTGGCCTGGGCCTGTGCGCTGCGGCTGCACCGCGTACCGCTGCGCAGCCGGCTGGCGGTCCTCGGGCTGACCGGGCTCGCGGTGGGCTTCGCGCCGTTCGGGCACCTGGTGCGTCTCGGCAACTGGACGGTCACGGCGGCGGTGGCCCTGCCGCTGTCGCTGCTGCTGGCGAGCCGGGGGCGGTGGACGGCGGCGGGCCTGGTGATCGGCGCGGCCGTGGCGCTCAAGCCGCTGCTCGCGCCCGTCGTCCTGCTCTTCCTGTTCGCCGGACGGTGGCGGGCGCTGGCGGCGGCCGTCCTGGTGCCCGCGCTGGCCTCGGGCGCGGCGGCACTGCTGATGCCCGACCCGGCCGGCTTCTTCACCCGCACCCTGCCGTTCCTGCTGCACGGCGACGACGGTTTCGTACGGCTCTACGAGGCCTCCCCGGCGGCCGTGCTGCCCCGGCTCGGGGTGCCGGGCGCGCTCGCCCAGGGGCTCGCGGTGGCGGCGGCCGGGGCCGGGGTGTTCTGCGCCCGCCTGCGCTGGCGGCGGGCCGGCCCCGGCCCGCTGCGGTTCGCGGAGACCGGCGCGGGCCTGATGCTCTCGGCGTTCCTCGTCTCCCGGCCGTCCTACGACCACTACCTCCTGGTCGCCCTGCCCCTGCTGCTGGCCGGGCTGCCGTACGCCGGTTCGGTGGCCCGCGGCGCCTGGTTCTGGATCGCCCTGGTGCCCCAGGTCCCGGGGCTGACCTGGCCCTGGCTGGAGTCGGAGCGGCGGCGGGCCTTCAAGGACGCGTTCACCCTGTGCGTGCTGGCGCTGGCCGTCGCCCGGCGGGCCGGGGCCACGCGGACGGCCGCCGGGGATCACGCGGGTGCCGGGCCTGCGCCGGAGCCCGCGCGGGCCGCCGCGGCCCCGTTTTGACCCGGCTAGGGGGCCCCGGGTATTCTGCACAGTCGTATGTGTATTGGCTTGCTCATTCTCACGTGAGGGGCCCTTACACCGGTCCACCGGGACCGATGACCAGCGATCTGCACGCGGTATGCGTCACCGCGGTGCGGTCAAGGCTGTCGTGATCGTCTTCGGTGACCAATGTCAGGACCACTCACTGAAGAAGCGAAGGCTACGAACCGTGCGTACGTACAGCCCCAAGCCCGGCGATGTGACGCGCCAGTGGCACGTCATCGACGCTCAGGACGTCGTCCTGGGGCGTCTGGCCTCCACCACGGCCTCCATCCTGCGCGGCAAGCACAAGCCGATCTACGCGCCCCACGTCGACACCGGTGACTTCGTCATCATCATCAACGCCGACAAGGTGCACCTCTCCGGCAACAAGCGGACCCAGAAGATGGCGTACCGCCACTCCGGCTACCCGGGCGGTCTGCGCTCCGTGCGCTACGACGAGCTGCTGGACAAGAACCCGGAGAAGGCCATCGAGAAGGCCGTCAAGGGCATGCTCCCGAAGAACTCCCTGGGCCGTCAGATGCTCTCGAAGCTGAAGGTCTACAAGGGTGACCAGCACCCGCACGGCGCGCAGCAGCCGCAGCCGTTCGAGATCACCCAGGTCGCGCAGTAGTTCCGGCCACCCCCTAAGACTGAAGAGAATCTGAGGAGCATCGTGGCCGAGACCACTGCCGAGCAGCCGCTCGAAGAGCTTGACATCGACAGCTACACCACCGAGTCCGAGGTGCCCGTCGAGGGCGAGTACACCTCGGAGTCCATGGCCTCCGCGTTCGGCGAGCCCCAGCCGGCCGCCGGCCTGGGCCGCCGCAAGAACGCCATCGCCCGTGTCCGGATCGTCCCGGGCACCGGCAAGTGGAAGATCAACGGCCGCACCCTCGAGGACTACTTCCCGAACAAGGTGCACCAGCAGGAAGTCAACGAGCCCTTCAAGGTGCTCGAGCTCGAGGGCCGTTACGACGTCATCGCCCGCATCGCGGGTGGCGGCGTCTCCGGCCAGGCCGGTGCGCTCCGTCTCGGTGTCGCCCGCGCCCTGAACGAGGCCGACGTGGACAACAACCGCGGCGCCCTCAAGAAGGCCGGCTTCCTCCGCCGCGACGACCGTGCGGTCGAGCGCAAGAAGGCCGGTCTGAAGAAGGCCCGCAAGGCTCCGCAGTACAGCAAGCGTTAAGCTTCGCTGCCTGCACGTACGTGGCGCGGGCTGCTCAGCTCGCTCGAACGTACTCCGAACGCCCCGGCGGCACGCCACAGTGCTGCCGGGGCGTTCGTTTATCCGCTTCGTTGGGCGTATAACGGCACAAGACGTTAAAACGTTGAGACGCTGACATGGTCAGATGTTCAAACGTTCAAGGGCTTGTGTGATCGTATGGTCGGGCAGCGCGTGCCCTGGACCACGGGAGCCGACTGCGTGGGCCGCATTCATCGGCAGCCGCTTCCGGAATTGACGTTTCCTCAGGAGGACAAGTGGGACGACTCTTCGGCACGGACGGCGTGCGCGGTGTCGCCAACGCGGATCTGACGGCGGAGCTGGCGCTCGGCCTCTCCGTCGCCGCGGCGCACGTACTGGCCGAGGCGGGCACCTTCGCCGGGCACCGGGCGACCGCGGTCGTCGGACGGGACCCGCGCGCCTCCGGGGAGTTCCTGGAGGCCGCCGTGGTCGCGGGCCTGGCCAGTGCCGGCGTGGACGTGCTGCGGGTCGGCGTGCTGCCGACGCCCGCGGTGGCCCACCTCACCGGGGCGCTCGGCGCCGACCTCGGTGTGATGCTCTCCGCGAGCCACAACGCCATGCCCGACAACGGCATCAAGTTCTTCGCCCGCGGCGGCCACAAGCTCGCCGACGAGCTGGAGGACCGCATCGAGTCCGTCTACGCCGAGCACCGCACCGGCGCCCCCTGGGACCGCCCGACCGGAGCAGGCGTGGGCCGTGTGCGCGAGTACGACGAGGGGCTGGACCAGTACGTCGCCCACCTCGTCGGCGTACTCCCGAACCGCCTGGACGGGCTGAAGATCGTCCTCGACGAGGCGCACGGCGCGGCCTCCCGGGTCTCGCCGGAGGCGTTCGCGCGGGCCGGCGCCGAGCTGGTCACCATCGGCGCGGTGCCCGACGGCCTCAACATCAACGACGGCTGCGGCTCCACCCACCTCGACCTGCTCAAGGCCGCCGTCGTCGAGCACGGCGCCGACCTGGGCATCGCCCACGACGGCGACGCCGACCGCTGCCTGGCCGTGGACCACACCGGTGCGGAGGTGGACGGCGACCAGATCCTGGCCGTGCTCGCGCTGGCGATGCGGGAGCGCGACGCGCTGCGCTCCGACACCGTCGTCGCGACCGTCATGTCCAACCTGGGCTTCAAGCTCGCCATGGAGCGCGAGGGCATCCGGTTCGCGCAGACCGGCGTCGGTGACCGGTACGTCCTGGAGGAGATGAAGGCCAACGGCTACGCCCTCGGCGGCGAGCAGTCCGGCCACGTCATCATCCTCGACCACGCCACCACCGGCGACGGCACGCTGACCGGCCTGATGCTGGCGGCGCGGGTCGCGCAGACCGGCCGTACGCTGCGGGACCTCGCGTCCGTCATGGAGCGGCTGCCGCAGGTGCTGATCAATGTGCCGGACGTGGACAAGTCGCGAGTGACCACCTCCGCCGAGTTGGCCACGGCGGTTTCCGAGGCCGAGCGTGAGCTCGGGAGCACCGGGCGGGTGCTGTTGCGTCCCTCCGGGACGGAGCCGCTGGTGCGGGTGATGGTGGAGGCGGCGGACATCGAGCAGGCCCGGTCCGTCGCCGGGCGGCTGGCCGACGCGGTGAAGTCGGCGCTGGGGTAGTCCTGGGGTTGCGGTTGCGGTTGCGGTTGCGGTTGCGGTTGCGGCTGGGGCTGGGATGGGCTTCTGTGCGCCGCGGCGCGGCCGTGGCGGTACTGCCCCTCCCGGCGCTCGGCGCCTCAGGAGTGACGTGCCGTCAGGGTTGTGCCGGCTTCGTGAGCCGTGAACGCTGCGTCGCCCACAACGCCTTCTGGGCGAGGAGGGTCAGGGTGCCGGCCACGACGATGCCGAACAGGTTCAGCAGGAGCTGTTCGCTGGAGCCCACCATCTGGCCGGTGTCGCCGAAACTCAGGGCCACGGCCGCGTTCGCCGCGGCCGGGACCGTGGTGACGGAGATGGCGACACCGACCAGGGCGCCCGACTTCGCCGAGGTCAGGGACAGGGTGCCCGCGATCCCGGCGAGGACCGCCACCACGAAGGAGAACGCGTCCGGGGCGTAGACGAATCCGGTGTTGGGCCGGTCGGCCTCCAGTTTGCCCTCGCTGAACTGGCCGAACGCGGCCATGATCCAGCTGAAGCCCACCGTCACCGCCATCGCCACCGCGAAGCCCACCAGCAGGGCGATCGCCGAGCGCAGGGCCAGGCGCGGGGCCCGCTGCACGATCGCGGTGCAGATGCCGGCCAGCGGACCGAACTCCGGTCCGACCGCCATCGCGCCCACGATCAGGATCGCGTTGTCGAGCACCACGCCGCAGGCCGCGATCATCGTGGCGAGGGTGATGAAGGCGACGTAGGTGATGGAGAGGGTCGACTCCTCGTGGGTCGCCTCCTCCAGCTGCTCCCACAGCACCGCGTCGGCGGGCTCGCCCGGCGCGTCCTTCTCCGCCCGGTCGGCGTGCTCGGAGAGCGACAGGTCGAGGTTCTCGGCGGTGATGGCGCCGCGGTTGTCGACGCCCAGCGTCCGCAGCCGGCTGATGAGTTCGTCGCCGGACTCGCGGGCGACGTCGCACATGACGACGTCTCCGGCAGGTTCGCGAGCGGCGCCCGGCAGGACGACCAGGTGGGTGGTGCCGACCGTCCGGCCGATGAGGCGGACCACCTCGTCGGTGCGGTCGGCCGGGGTGATCAGGCGCAGATGCAGCATCCGGTATTTCTACCGGCTGGGTGAGGCTCCGTCACAGCTTGCGCAGGCGCAGGCGCTGCACCTTGTGGTCGGGGCCCTTGCGCAGGATCAGGGCGGCCCGGCCCCGGGTCGGGGCCACGTTCTCCACCAGGTTGGGCTTGTTGATGGTGCGCCAGGTGGTGCGGGCGTAGTCGAGGGCCTCCTCCTCAGACACCTGGGTGTACTTGCGGAAGTACGAGGACGGGTTCTGGAAGGCGGTCTCGCGCAGCTTGCGGAAGCGGCTGAGGTACCAGCGTTCGATGTCCTCGGTGCGGGCGTCGACGTACACGCTGAAGTCGAAGTAGTCGGCGAGACCGACCCTGGTGCGGCCGTCCTTGCCGGGCAGCGCGGGCTGGAGCACGTTGAGGCCCTCGACGATCAGGATGTCGGGCCGGCGGACGACGAGCTTCTGGTCCGGGACGATGTCGTAGATGAGGTGGGAGTAGACCGGCGCGGTCACCTCGCTCTTGCCCGCCTTGATGTCGGCGACGAAGCGGGTGAGGGCCCGGCGGTCGTACGACTCGGGGAAGCCCTTGCGGGACATCATGCCGCGGGCCTCCAGCTCCTTCGTGGGCAGCAGGAAGCCGTCGGTCGTGACGAGTTCCACGCGCGGGTGCTCGGGCCATCGGGACAGCAGCGCCTGGAGCAGGCGGGCGACGGTGGACTTGCCGACGGCGACCGATCCGGCGACCCCGATGACGAAGGGGGTGCCGGACTGCGAGCCCTGTTCACCGAGGAAGGTGTTCAGCGCGCCGCGCAGGCCGTCGGTGGCGCCGACGTAGAGGTTGAGGAGCCGGGACAGCGGGAGGTAGATGTCCCGCACCTCGTCGAGGTCGATGACGTCGCCCAGGCCGCGCAGCTTCTCGACCTCCTCGGCGGTCAGCGGCAGCGGCGTCTTGTCGCGCAGCGCGCTCCACTCGGGACGGGTGAGGTCGACATAGGGAGTCGCCTCCGGCCGCTGCCGGTGGGCGCTCCTGGGTATCGAGGAGACCGATGAGATCACAGTCCATTGTTAACGGAGTTCGAACGGGGTGGCGGGTGGGCTCTGTCACGTCGGCCGGTGGGCCGGGGCCGGCGGCCCGTCGAAGTTACGGGCGAGTACGGGTGGCCGGTTATCGATCATGTGTGTGATTGTCGTATGTACGGTGCACGAGGCCGGGCGAGGCCCGTCCGCCCGCATCGACACGCCTCGACGTGCCCCGACATGCCTCGACGTGCTGTGACACGCCTCTATGTGCCTCGAAGTGCCTCGAAGTGCCTCGGCCTATCCGACGTATCCCGACGTACCCGGCGTGCCCGGCGTACCTCGACATCCCTTCACATCATCCCGACGAAAGAGTGCCGACGTGAGTTCGACCGCTGTCCGCCGCACCGCGCTCGCGGCCTCCGCCGCTGCCCTGGCCCTGCTCGTCACCGCCTGCGGCGGGTCGTCCGACGACGGAGGCGCATCCGGTGACGACAAGGCCAAGGCCGAGCAGTCCGCCCCGGCGGGTGGCGACAAGGCCGGGGCGGACGAGTCCGCCCCCGCGGGCGACGCGCTGACCGCCGCCGAGCTGGAGAAGATCGCCCTCGCCCAGGCCGACGTCAAGAACGGCAAGGTCTCCACCAAGATCCCGGCCGATGAGGACATCGCCGAGGACCAGATCTCGACGGACGACAAGGCCTGTCTGCCGCTCGCCCTCGCCCAGACCGCGGTGGCCCCGGGTGAGCCGGGGGCCAGCGTGAAGCGCTCCTGGCAGGGTCAGACGGAGACGCTCTCCAAGGGCTCGGGGCCGGACGGCCAGGACATGACCAACATCAGCGTGGACATGATCAGGCTGAACGTGGCCTCCTATCCGGGCGGCGGCGCCGAGCAGGCGCTGGCCGAGCTGAAGACGGCCGCCGAGCAGTGCGCCGGCGGCTTCGTCGCGAGCGTGGGCAGCGACAAGATGCGGGTCGCCGAGGTCACCACGACCGCCGCTCCCGAGGGCGGGGACGAGGGCCTCGCCGTCACCGTCGGCCTCGACATCGGCAAGGAGGCCAACGCGCCCATGAAGCTCGTCGTGGTCCGCAAGGGCGCCACGGTCGCCTCCTTCGCCGCCACCAACCTCTCCTCGATGGTGAGCGGTGCGGACTTCGAGGTCCCCGCGGACGTCGTCGCCGCACAGGTGGCCAAGCTCGGCTGACGGCGGGCCGTCGACGGCCCGGCCGGCGCCGGGCCGCTGACGGCGGGTCCGCCGGAGGCGTTCGTACCCCGGTGGGAATTTCCGATTTCGGGCACGGGAAGCCCGATTCGCGACCGCTTCTGATCGTAGGCTGCCGATCATGTGCGGAATCGTGGGATACGTGGGGTCTCAGCCGGCGCTCGATGTCGTGATGGCCGGGCTGAAACGGCTCGAATACCGGGGATACGACTCGGCGGGCGTCGCCGTGCTCGCGGACGGCGGCCTCGCCACCGCCAAGCGCGCCGGAAAGCTCGTCAACCTGGACAAGGAACTGGCCGAACGGCCACTGCCGGCCGCCGCCACCGGAATCGGCCACACCCGCTGGGCCACGCACGGCGGGCCGACCGACGCCAACGCCCACCCGCACCTCGACAACGCGGGCCGGGTGGCCGTCGTCCACAACGGCATCATCGAGAACTTCGCCTCGCTGCGGGCCGAGCTGGCGGAGCGCGGCCACGACCTGGTCTCCGAGACCGACACCGAGGTCGTCGCCCACCTGCTCGCCGAGGAATTCTCCGCCTGCGCCGACCTCGCCGAGGCGATGCGCCTGGTGTGCCGGCGCCTGGAGGGCGCGTTCACGCTGGTCGCGGTGCACGCGGACGCGCCGGACGTCGTCGTGGGCGCGCGCCGCAACTCGCCGCTCGTGGTGGGCGTGGGGGAGGGCGAGTCCTTCCTCGCCTCGGACGTGGCGGCCTTCATCGCACACACCCGGGACGCGGTCGAGCTGGGCCAGGACCAGGTCGTCGAGCTGCGCCGCGACGGCGTGACGGTCACCGGCTTCGACGGCAGCCCGGCCGACGTGCGCTCGTACCACGTCGACTGGGACGCCTCGGCCGCCGAGAAGGGCGGCTACGACTCCTTCATGCTCAAGGAGATCGCCGAGCAGCCGAAGGCGATCGCCGACACCCTCCTGGGACGCATCGACGGCTCCGGCACGCTGAGCCTGGACGAGGTGCGCATCCCCGCGGAGATGCTCCGGGAGGTCGACAAGGTCGTCATCATCGCGTGCGGTACGGCCTTCCACGCGGGGCTGATCGCCAAGTACGCCATCGAGCACTGGACGCGCATCCCCTGCGAGGTGGAGCTGGCCAGCGAGTTCCGCTACCGCGACCCGATCCTCGACCAGCAGACCCTGGTCGTCGCGATCTCCCAGTCCGGCGAGACCATGGACACCCTCATGGCCCTGCGCCACGCCCGCGAACAGGGCGCGAAGGTGCTGGCCATCTGCAACACCAACGGCTCCACCATCCCGCGCGAGTCCGACGCCGTGCTCTACACGCACGCCGGCCCCGAGGTCGCCGTCGCCTCCACCAAGGCCTTCCTCACCCAGCTGGTGGCCTGCTACCTGGTCGCCCTGTACCTGGGGCAGGCGCGCGGCACGAAGTACGGGGACGAGGTCCGCGACGTCGTCCGCGACCTCGCACGGATCTCCGACGCGGTCGAACAGGTCCTCGGGACGATGCAGCCCGTACGGGAACTGGCGCGCTCCCTCGCCCACAAGAACACGGTGCTCTTCCTCGGCCGGCACGTCGGCCACCCGGTCGCCCTCGAAGGCGCCCTCAAGCTCAAGGAACTGGCGTACATGCACGCCGAGGGCTTCGCCGCGGGCGAGCTGAAGCACGGGCCGATCGCGCTGATCGAGGAGGACCTGCCGGTCGTCGTGGTCGTCCCGTCCCCGCGCGGGCGCTCGGTCCTCCACGACAAGATCGTGTCCAACATCCAGGAGATCCGCGCCCGCGGCGCCCGCACCATCGTCATCGCCGAGGAGGGCGACGAGGCCGTCGTCCCCTACGCCGACCACCTCGTCCGCATCCCCGCGACCCCGACGCTGCTCCAGCCGCTGGTGGCGACGGTGCCGCTCCAGGTCTTCGCGTGCGAGCTGGCGACGGCCCGGGGGAACGAGGTGGATCAGCCCCGGAACCTGGCGAAGTCGGTCACGGTGGAGTGAGCGGGCTTCCGGGCGTCCAGGAAGGTGGTGGAGGTACCGGCCGGGAAGGTGAGGGCCGCCCTGGCCGGGCACTTCGAACGCTGAGCCGTGCCTCGGAACGGACGAGGACAGCCGTGTGAGGTGATGACCCGCACGGTGGCGTGTTCCGCCGCGGTGCGTTCGAGAAGGCCCTCGAGTGGGGCGCGCGGCGTGGCGCGGTGCCGACCGGGGCCTGGAAGTCGAGGAAGGGCGGGGTCTGGCCCTGGTGCGGGCCTGCGCCGACGTGTGGGGCTGGGTGGCCGCCGGCCAGAGGCGGCAACCACCGCGGCAAGTACGGCTGGTGCGAACTGGGCGCTGTGGCGAGGACGGGTGAACATTTCCTCGCTACTCGAAAGAGTGAACGCCTCCTGATTACACGAAAATTCCGCCCTGCTCCGGAAATAGGTTGCGCGCATGGTCACATCCACCCACGAGACCTCGCACCGGATCTTCCAGGATCATCCGGAGGTTCTCAGGCCGATCTTCGAGGCGTTGGGCATGCCGTCGCCCGTCAAGGCGGATATCGAGCTCATGACTCCCGACGTCACGGAGCTGAAACCGCTCGAGCGCCGTGTCGACACGGTGCTGAAGGTCGAGCCGTCCGACGGGGAGAGCTTCCTGCTCGCCGTCGAGGCCCAGACCCGAAAAGCCCCTGACAAGGGAGTCAACTGGCCGTACTACGTGGCCTACTTGCGAGCGAAGTTCGGCCTGCCGGTGCTGCTCGTCGCGGTCTGCCGCAGCCGGTCCACGGCGGCCTGGGCCGCCGGGCCCTTCGAGTGCCGGGTCGGGCCCTGGGCATCCCAGGTCACGCGTCCGTTCGTGCTGGGCCCGGACAGTGTTCCGGAAATCACCGACGAAGCGGTGGTGGCGCGAGAGCCGGCGCTTGCGACGTTCTCCGCCATCGTGCACAGCGAAAGCCGGGACATCGACGCCATACTGCATGTGCTGGCCCGTGG
The DNA here is from genome assembly GCF_049974565.1 of Streptomyces sp. WG5. Lineage (NCBI taxonomy): Bacteria > Bacillati > Actinomycetota > Actinomycetes > Kitasatosporales > Streptomycetaceae > Streptomyces > Streptomyces sp. WG5. The sequence continues at coordinate 38,323 of NZ_JBNGGC010000046.1, forward strand.
AATGCGGTCGTTCGACAAACCCACAGCAAAGTACTGGGCGGAACTGCTGGAAGTGGGCCTGGAGGACACTCCGGCCCGAGAGACATGGAGGGAGCTGGAGAAGATGGTCATCTCATATTTCCCGGGCAGGGGAACGGTCTGGGAGGAGACGTACTACGAAGGCAGGGCCAAGGGGGAGGCCGAGGGCAGGGCCAAGGGGGAGGCCGAGGGCAGGGCCAAGGGGGAGGCCGAAGGGAAGGCCCAGGGTGTCCTGCGGGTGCTCGAAGTCCGTGGCCTCATCGTGTCCGACGACGCCCGCGCCCGCGTCACCGCCTGCATGGATCTCGCCCGCCTCGACGACTGGCTCGACCGCGCCGGAACGGTCGCTCGGGTCGAGGAACTCTTCGCGGGGATGCCGGACCAGCCGCAGGAGGAGCGCCGCTCCGAGTGAGTCACCCGTCGGCCGGGTGCACCACGGTGACGAGGCGGAAGCGTTCCAGGACCGCCGGTGTCGTGTCGTCCACGGTGAAGCCCGGGTCGTCCAGGGCCGCGCGCATCTCCTCGCTGTGCCAGAACCGTTCGTGGCCCGCCCGCCACTCGGCCACGGTGGTGCAGCCCTCACCCTCGTCCACCGCGTGGGCGAGGTCCACCCCGGCCAGTGGGACGACGCGCACGTCGGTCACCTCGATGACGGCGACCGGGCGGTCGTGGGAGTCGACGACCACCTCGCGGCGCCCTGCTTCCGGCAGCGCTTCACCCGCGTGCTCGTAGTCGACGGCGAGACCGGTCGTGGTGGTCTTCGAGCCGTCGAGGACCGCCGCCACGAGCCGGTCGCGCAGCGGGCCGGGGAAGGCGAACTCGGCCCTGGGCAACGAGGCGGGGTCAGGGGGGCCCGAGGCGGATGCCGGCGTCATGCGAACACCGTAGGACCCGGGCGCCCACGACATAACCCCACTCACCCCACCCGGGCCACATCCCGCCACGCCCCCGGAATCGCCTCCGCGACGTCGTGCGCCCCCGTCGGCGCCCCGCCCGCCGCGAAACGGCCCGCCAGGCCGTGGACGTACGCCGCGACGCTCCCCGCGTCCCGCGCCGAGAGTCCCGCCGCCAGCAGGGACCCCGCCAGGCCCGACAGCACGTCCCCGCTCCCGGCCGTGGCGAGCCACGACGTCCCCGTCGGGTTGACCCGTACCGGGCCTCCCTCCGCCCCGGCCACCACCGTCGTCGACCCCTTCAGCAGCACCGTCGCCCCGTACCGCCGCGCCAGCTCCCGTGCCGAGGCCAGCCGCGCGCCCTCGACCTCCTCCCGGGCCACCCCGAGCAGCGCCGCCGCCTCCCCGGCATGCGGCGTCATCAGTGTCGGCGCCGTACGGTCCCGCACCGCCCCGGCGTCCGCCAGCCGCAGCCCGTCCGCGTCGATCAGCACCGGCACCTCCGCCGCCAGTACCTCCGCCACCGTCCCGGCGTCATCCCCGGCGCCCGGTCCGACGACCCATGCCTGCACCCGCCCCGCCCGCTTCGGACCCTGGTCGGACACGAGCGTCTCCGGGTAGCGGGCGATCACCGCGTCCCCCGCCGGGCCGACGTACCGCACCGCCCCGGCCCCGCCCCGCAGCGCCCCGGCGACGGCGAGCACGGCGGCGCCCGGATAGCGGGCCGACCCGGCGGCGATGCCGACGACCCCCCGCCGGTACTTGTCGCTCTCCGCGCCCGGCACCGGTAGCAGCCGCGCCACGTCCGCGTGCTGCAACGCCTCCAGCTCGGCCGCGTCGTTCGGCAGCGGCAGCCCGATGTCCACCAGCCGCACCGACCCGGCGTACTCCCGCGCCGGATCGACCAGCAGCCCCGGCTTGTGCGCCCCGAACGTCACCGTCAGCTCGGCCCGGACCGCGGCCCCCCGCACCTGCCCGGTGTCCGCGTCGACCCCGCTCGGCAGGTCGACGGCGAGCACGGCGGCCCGGGACCGCGCGGCCGCGTCGGCGAGCGGCACCGCCTCCGGACGCAGTCCGCCCCTGCCACCGATCCCGACGATGCCGTCGACGACCAGGTCCGCCCGCTCGATCAGCTCCCCGGCGGAGGCGGTGGCCGCGACCCGGCCACCCGCCCGGCGCAGCGCCGTCAGCCCCCCTCCGTGCGCGCGCTCCGGCGTGAGCGGCACCGCCGTCACGCCCGCCCCGCGCCGGGCGAGCCGCGCCCCGGCGTACAGGGCGTCGCCGCCGTTGTCCCCGCTCCCGACCAGCAGCACCACCCGGCTGCCGTACACCCGTCCGGCCACCCGCCCGAGCACCTCCGCGCAGGCGGCGGCGAGCCCGGCCGCGGCCCGCTGCATCAACGCCCCCTCCGGGAGCCGTGCCATCAGCTCCCGTTCGGCGTTCCTGACCGTCTCCACGCTGTACGCAGTCCGCATGCCGTCGAGTCTTCCCCGTACGCCGTGAACGTCACGGACCGCCCCCGCGGTATGAGGGACAGTTGTCCCATGGGTGACGACGACGAGACGGCACAGGTGATGACCTCCCTGGGGGCCCGCCTGCGTGCCGTCCGGCAGGCCCGCGGCCTCACGCTGGCCCAGCTCGGCGCCGCCACCGGCATCTCCGTGTCCACCCTGTCCCGGCTGGAGTCGGGGCAGCGCGAGCCGGGGCTGCGGCACCTGCTGCCGCTGGCCAGGGCGCACCGGCTGCCCCTGGACGACCTGGTCGGCTCCAGCACCGGCGACCCCCGCGTCCACCCGCGCCCCTTCACCCGGCACGGCCAGACCTGGATCCCCCTCACACGCAACCCCAACGACGGGCTGCACGCGTACAAGCAGATCCTGCCCGCCCCCGCGAACGCCCGCACCGAGTGGACCCCGCGACCCGAACAGGGCTCCCACGAGGGCCACGAATGGATCTACGTCCTCTCCGGCCGCCTGCTCCTCGCCCTCGGCGACCACGACCTCGTCCTGGCGGCCGGCGAGACGGCGGAGTTCGACCCCCGCGTCCCGCACGGCATCGCCAACGCGGGGGACCGGCCCGTCGAGTGGCTCGCCCTGTACGGAGCGCAGGGCGAGCGCATGCACATCCGGGTTCAGCCGACCGGCACCTGACCCCCGCCCGCCGAACGGGCGACGCGGAACCCCACGTCGTCGACCCGGAACGTCGGGTGGCTGCGACGCCGCACGGAGGCCCGGACGCTCCAGTGCTCGTCGAACCAGCCGCCGCCGCGCAGCACCCGGTAGGTGCCGTACACCTCGGCGTCGTAGAGGTCCCAGCACCACTCCCAGACGTTGCCGAGCGTGTCGTACAGGCCCCACGCGTTCGGCAGCCTGCCGCCCACCTCGTGGACGCGCTCCCGGGAGTTGCCGCGGTAGCGGGCGATGGCGTCCAGGGGGCCGTAGCGCGGGCCGTCGGTGCCCGCGCGGCAGGCGTGTTCCCATTCGGCCTCGGTCGGCAGGCGGTACCCGTCGGCGGACGTGTCCCAGACGACGCCGCCATCGCCGACGCCATCGCCGTCAGCACCGCCGCCGCCCACGCCACCACCGCCGTCCTCGGCGGCGACGCGGTAGGCCGGGCGGAGCCCCTCGCGCCGCGACAGCAGGTTGCAGAACTCGACCGCCTCCGTCCAGGAGACCTCCACGACGGGCAGCCGCTCCTCCCGCGCGGCCGGGGACCGCCGACCGGTGACCCGCGCGTACTCGGCCCGCGTGACCGGGAACGCCGCCAGCCGGCAGGACGCCACCTCCACCGGCCAGCTGCGCCGCGTCCGCCGGTCCGACAGGGTCACCCGTCCCGACGGCACGGAAACCATCCTGATCCCCGCGCCGATGTCCTCGACCCCCGCGCCCATGTCCTCGACACCCGCACCGCCGACGTGGACACCCGCGACACCCGTACCACTGACGTTGACACCCGCACCACTGACGTTCATGGGCGTCAGCCTTCCGCGATCACCACCGCCGACGCCACCCCCGCGTCATGGCTCAGCGACACGTGCCACGACGCCACCCCCAGCTCCGCCGCCCGCGCCGCCACCGTCCCCGTCACCCGCAGCCGCGGCTGCCCGCTGTCCTCGACGTACACCTCGGCGTCCGTCCAGTGCAGCCCCGCCGGCGCGCCGAGCGCCTTGGCCAGCGCCTCCTTCGCCGCGAACCGGGCGGCGAGCGAGGCGATGCCCCGGCGCTCCCCGCTCGGCAGCAGCAACTCGCTCTCCAGGAAGAGCCGCTGGGCCATGGCCGGTGTGCGCTCCAGCGACGCCCCGAACCGCTCGATCTCCGCCACGTCGATCCCGACCCCGATGATGCTCATGCCGGGCACCCTAACGACGTCGCGAGCGGTCGGCCTTTCGCGGGGGAAGCCGGGTCCGGGTGCTCTGAGAGACTGGGGGCACGATGAGTGAGACAGCTGCTCGGCGGGCCGCGGTGTCGCGGGCCCGGGCCGAGATCGATCTGGCCGCCCTGCGGGCCAACGTCCGCGCACTGCGCGAACGGGCCCCCGGGGCGGCTCTCATGGCCGTCGTCAAGGCCGACGCCTACGGACACGGCGCGATTCCGTGTGCCCGCGCGGCCGTCGCGGCGGGCGCGACCTGGCTGGGCACCGCCACGCCGCAGGAGGCCCTCGCGCTGCGCGCGGACCCGGCGCTGCCGGACGACGTGCGGATCATGTGCTGGCTGTGGACACCCGGCGGCCCCTGGCGGGAGGCCGTCGAGGCCGGCCTCGACGTGTCGGTCAGCGGCATGTGGGCCCTGGAGGAGGTCGTCGGGGCGGCACGGCGGGCCGGGCTCCCCGCACGCGTGCAGCTCAAGGCCGACACCGGGCTCGGACGGAGCGGCTGCCAGCCCGGCGCGGACTGGGCGGAACTGGTCCGAGAGGCACGGCGGGCCGAGGACGAGGGGCTGCTCCGCGTCACCGGGCTCTGGTCGCACTTCGCCTGCGCCGACGAGCCCGGGCACCCGTCCATCGCAGCCCAGCTCACCGTCTTCCGGGAGATGACGGCGTACGCGGAGCAGCAGGGCGTACGCCCGGAGGTGCGGCACATCGCCAACTCGCCGGCCACCCTCACGCTCCCCGAGGCCCACTTCGACCTCGTACGGCCCGGCATCGCCATGTACGGCGTCTCGCCCAGCCCCGAGATCGGCACGCCCGCCGACTTCGGACTGCGCCCCGTGATGACGCTGGCCGCCTCGCTGGCCCTGGTCAAGCAGGTGCCCGGCGGCCACGGCGTCAGCTACGGGCACCACTACACCACCCCCGGCGAGACCACCCTCGGCCTCGTCCCCCTCGGCTACGCGGACGGCGTCCCGCGCCACGCCTCCTCCGCCGGTCCCGTCCTGGTCGACGGCAAGTGGCGCACCGTGGCGGGGCGGATCGCGATGGACCAGTTCGTCGTCGACCTGGGCGGGGACCGGCCGGAGCCGGGCACCGAGGCGGTGCTGTTCGGCCCCGGCGACCGCGGCGAGCCCACCGCCGAGGACTGGGCGCAGGCGGCGGGCACCATCGCGTACGAGATCGTCACCCGCATCGGAACACGCGTTCCGCGCGTCTACGTGAACGAGTGACGCGTCCGGCCAAGGCGTGACGTGCACGGCACGCGTCCAGGGGAATCAGCAACCAGCGGGAATCAGTAACCGGCGGGAGTCCGCGACAGCGGGAATCCGCGACCAGCGGGAGTCCGCGACCAGCGGGGAACCGCGTGACGGCCCGGCGAAGAAGGAGCGGTACGTGAGCGAGAGCAACGCGGAGGTCGTCACCGCAGCCGTCGCCTCCGCCACGGAGGCCGCCGCCGGCGGATGGCGCCGGGCGACCGGCATCGCCGGTGTCGCGATAGGCGTGGTCGCGGCGGGCGCCGCGGCCGGCGTGGCGATAGAACGGCTCACCGTCGGCCGCGGGATACGCCAGAAGGCCCGGCTCGCACTCGATTCGGCGGGCCCGTACGGCGCACTGCGCGGCACCCCGGGCAAGGCGTACGCCGACGACGGCACCGAGCTGTACTACGAGGTCGACGACGTCGATCCGGAGACGGAGTCCGCGCTCACCCGGCGCCGCCGGCGGCTGTTCGGCCGCAAGGCGCCCGCCCCCGTGACGGTCGTCTTCGCTCACGGTTACTGCCTCAACCAGGACTCCTGGCACTTCCAGCGGGAGGCCCTCAGGGGCGTCGTCCGCACCGTGTACTGGGACCAGCGCAGCCACGGACGGTCCGGCCGTGGCGTCTCGCAGGTGCGGGACGGCCGGCCGGTCACCATCGAGGACCTGGGCCGGGACCTGAAGGCCGTCATCGACGCGGCCGCACCCGAGGGGCCGATCGTGCTGGTCGGGCACTCCATGGGCGGCATGACCGTGATGGCCCTGGCCGACGCGTTCCCCGCCCTGGTCGCCGAACGGGTCGTCGGCGTCGCGCTCGTCGGCACGTCCTCCGGGCGGCTCGGCGAGGTCAACTTCGGGCTGCCCGTGGCCGGTGTCAACGCGGTCCGGCGGGTGCTGCCGGGCGTGCTGAAGGCACTGGGGCAGCGGGCCGAGCTCGTGGAGAAGGGGCGGCGGGCCACGGCGGACCTGTTCGCCGGGATCATCAAGCGGTACTCGTTCGCGTCCCGGGACGTCGACCCGGCCGTGGCCCGGTTCGCCGAGCGGATGATCGAGTCCACGCCGATCGACGTGGTCGCCGAGTACTACCCGGCCTTCAACGACCACGACAAGACCGAGGCCCTCGCCCACTTCGCCGGCCTGCCCCTCCTCGTCCTGGCCGGCGTACGGGACCTGGTCACGCCGAGCGAGCACAGCGAGGCGATCGCCGACCTGCTGCCGGACGCGGAGCTGGTGCTCGTGCCCGACGCGGGGCACCTGGTGATGCTGGAACATCCGGAGCTGGTCACCGACCGGCTTGCCGACCTGCTCGCCCGCGCGGGCGCGGTGCCGCCAGCCGCTACCGTTGACGGCTATGGAAGCACCAGCAGCACCGCGGGACCCGGCTGAGCCCTCTGAGACCCCCCGGACCCCCCAGGCCCCTGTGCCCCCTGCATCCCCTGCGCCCTACGAGCTCGCCGAGTCCGCCTCGGGCGTCGCGATCACCGTCACCTCCCCGGAGCAGATGAGGGAACTGGGCCGCAGGCTCGCCACGGTCCTGCGCGCCGGCGACCTGGTGATGCTCAGCGGGGAGCTGGGCGCGGGCAAGACGACGCTGACCCGGGGGCTCGGCGAGGGCCTCGGCGTGCGCGGCGCCGTCACCTCCCCGACCTTCGTGATCGCCCGCGTGCACCCCTCGCTCGGCGACGGACCGCCGCTCGTCCACGTCGACGCCTACCGGCTGTCCGGCGGCCTGGACGAGATGGAGGACCTCGACCTCGACGTCTCCCTGTCCGACTCGGTGATCGTGGTGGAGTGGGGCGAGGGCAAGGTCGAGGAGCTGACCGACGACCGGCTGCGGCTCCGGATCGACCGGGCCGTCGGCGACACCACCGACGAGGTGCGGTACGTGACGCTCATGGGCGTCGGTGAGCGCTGGGCCGCGGCCGACCTGAGCGTGCTCACCGTCTGAACCCGGGCTCGGGCTCCCGGGGCTTTCGACCGGGAGGCGTTCCGACAGGGTGTCGGGAAAATATTGCGTTCCGGGTCTTGCGCGTGGTCACATGGTATCCAGCTCGTAGTTAGGCATGCCTAACTACGCCCGCCCCCGACCTTCAGGAGGCGTCCATGTCAGAGACCGAGTCGCAGCCGCAGTCGCGGCCGCAAACCCGGCAGCGGCCGCAGTCGCCCGCGCCCGCGTCCGCGTCCGCCGGAGTTTCGATGCGCGACCTGCTCGCGTCCTGTGCCGCCGCGACGGTGATCTCGACACCGCCGCGCGCGCCCGAACCGGAGATCCGCCGTCCTGTACGGGAACGCCGCGAGGCCGCCTGACCCGTGCCGTGCTGCCGGTGAGCCCTGGTGGCCGTGTTGCCGTGGGTCCTGGGCGGGTCCAGACCGCGTGTGTCACGTGAGTTTCGGGCGGTCCAGGCCGCGTGCGTCACGTGAGTCCTGGGCGGTCCATGGGGCTCCCGGCGTCTCAGGGGACGACGACGACCCGCTGCCCGACCGTCGCGAACCGCCACATCGCGTCGCCGTCCGCGCGCGTCTCCCGGATGCCGCCGGTGCGCCGGCCCGGGCCGGGCTTCGCCATGGAACCGTCCACCGCCGCGCTGAACCCGATGACCACGCCGCCGACGCTGGTGAAGCGCACGACGTGCTCGACCGGGATGCCGTCGGAGCCGGTGACCCGTTTGGAGCGGGACGTGACCGCGTAGGTGCCCGGTGCCGGGTCCACCCCGCTGGGCGTGACCCGGAAGGTGCGCCGGACCCGGTCGCCCGGGTCGACCAGCCACACCCGGTCGTCGTCCACCGAGTACACCACCCGTTCACCCTTGCCGGAGCCCGAGGGCAGCGCGTCGGGGCGCCGGAGGTCGCGGGGTGCCTTGGAGGCGCCGGGAGCGGGCGTGCTGCTGGCCCGGGTCCGGCCGGGGTCGGCCGGGGCGCTGGTCGACGCCTGGTGGCCGAGGAAGCCGATCGTCACGAGGGCCGCCGCCGTGAGGCCGGTGACGAGACCGGCGCTGCTGCTTACCACTGGCGACCACCTCGTCGTCGTACGCGTGCACCCGTTTCCCCGCGACGGTAGCACTCGGTGATCGCGCGGTCGCCGTGGGCGACGCGGGATGCCTCCGGTCGGCGCAGGGCGGCACGGGCGGGCGGCGCCGGGCCGGCCGGTGGGCGTCCGACACGGGCCCCGCGGCGCCGTAGGCTGTTTGCGTGCTCTTGCTCGCTCTGGATACCGCCACGCCCGCCGTGACCGTCGCGCTGCACGACGGTACGGACGTCATCGCCTCGTCGAGCCAGGTGGACGCACGCCGGCACGGCGAGCTGCTGCTGCCCGCCGTCGACCGCGTGCTCGCCGAGGCCGGTCTCGGGCTCGACGCCGTCACCGGCATCGTCGCCGGCACCGGCCCCGGCCCGTACACGGGGCTGCGCGTCGGCCTGATGACCGCGGACACGTTCGGACTCGCGCTCGGCGTGCCCGTGCACGGCGTGTGCACGCTGGACGGCCTCGCCTACGCCGCCGACCTGGAGGGACCCTTCGTGGTGGCGACCGACGCCCGCCGCAAGGAGGTCTACTGGGCCCGGTACGCCGACTCACGCACCCGCCTCACCGACCCGGCGGTCGACCGTCCCGCCGACATCGCCGAGCAGGTGGCCGGACTCCCGGCCGTCGGCGCGGGCGCGCTGCTCTACCCGGACACCTTCCCGAAGGCGCACGAGCCCGAGCACGTGTCCGCCGCCGCCCTGGCGTCCCTGGCCGCCGAGAAGCTCGCGGCGGGCGGGGAGCTGCCCGCGCCCCGGCCGCTGTACCTGCGCCGGCCCGACGCCCAGGTCCCCAAGAACTACAAGGTGGTCACCCCCAAGTGACCGGAGCGACCGAGCCCGTGACGCCACCCGTACAGCCCGAGCTGCGCGAGATGCGCTGGTGGGACATCGACCCCGTGCTCCGGATGGAACGGGAGCTGTTCCCGGAGGACGCCTGGTCGAGAGGCATGTTCTGGTCCGAGCTGGCCCACGCGCGCGGCCCCGGGGCGACCCGGAAGTACGTCGTCGCGGAGGTCCCCGGAACGGCCGGACCGGACGGAGCGGTGGGCGGGGACGGCGCGGTGGGCGAGGGGGGCGCGGCCGGTGACGGCGGCGCGGTCGGCGAGCGCGGCGCCCGGATCGTCGGGTACGCGGGCCTCGCCGCCTCCGGCGACCAGTCCGACGTGCAGACCATCGCCGTCGCCCGCGACCACTGGGGCACCGGACTCGGCGGGCGGCTGCTGGCCGAGCTGCTGCGGGCGGCGACCGCCTTCGAGTGCGCCGAGGTGATGCTGGAGTGCCGGGTGGACAACACCCGCGCGCAGCGGCTGTACGAGCGCTTCGGCTTCGAGGCGATCGGTTTCCGGCGCGGCTACTACCAGCCGGGCAACGTGGATGCCCTGGTGATGCGACTGACCACAGCGCCCGGTGGCGGCCCCGCCGCGGGCGCCGACTCCGTACAAGGAACCGACAACCATGGCTGACTCACGCGACGAGCCCCTCGTCCTGGGGATCGAGACCTCCTGCGACGAGACCGGCGTCGGTGTCGTGCGCGGCACCACTCTGCTGGCCGACGCCGTCGCGTCCAGCGTCGACGAGCACGCCCGTTTCGGCGGGGTCGTCCCCGAGGTGGCGAGCCGTGCCCACCTGGAGGCGATGGTCCCCACCATCGACCGCGCCCTGAAGGAGGCGGGGGTGAGCGCGCGCGACCTCGACGGCATCGCCGTCACCGCGGGTCCCGGCCTCGCCGGCGCCCTGCTGGTCGGTGTCTCGGCGGCGAAGGCGTACGCCTACGCCCTCGGCAAGCCCCTGTACGGCGTCAACCACCTCGCCTCGCACATCTGCGTCGACCAGCTGGAGCACGGCGCGCTGCCCGAGCCGACGATGGCGCTGCTGGTCTCCGGCGGGCACTCCTCGCTGCTGCTGTCGACGGACATCACCTCCGACGTCCGCCCGATGGGCGCCACCATCGACGACGCGGCCGGCGAAGCCTTCGACAAGATCGCCCGCGTGCTGAACCTGGGCTTCCCCGGCGGCCCCGTCATCGACCGGTACGCGCGCGAGGGCGACCCGGCCGCGATCGCGTTCCCGCGCGGACTGACCGGCCCGCGCGACGCGGCGTACGACTTCTCCTTCTCCGGGCTGAAGACGGCCGTGGCCCGCTGGATCGAGGCGAAGCGGGCGGCGGGGGAGGAGGTGCCGGTGCGGGACGTGGCGGCCTCCTTCCAGGAGGCGGTCGTGGACGTACTGACCCGCAAGGCGGTGCGGGCCTGCAAGGACCAGGGCGTCGACCATCTGATGATCGGCGGCGGCGTGGCCGCCAACTCCCGGCTGCGGGTCCTGGCCCAGGAGCGCTGCGAGGCGGCCGGCATCCGGCTACGTGTGCCGCGGCCGGGGCTGTGCACGGACAACGGTGCGATGGTGGCCGCGCTCGGCGCGGAGATGGTCGCCCGGGGCCGGGCCGCCTCCGACTGGGACCTCTCGGCCGACTCCTCCCTGCCGGTGACGGAACCGCACGTCCCGGGGCAGGGCCACACGCACGGCCACGGCCACGACCACGTGCACGAGGTCAGCAAGGAGAACCTGTACTCGTGACCGTCGCGCTGATGTGGGAGGCGCGGGCCGTGCCCGGCCGGGGCGAGGAGCTGCTGGCCTGGGCACGGGCGCAGCCGCTCGACGGCACCCCGCTGCGCCGGGAGACGCTCCGCGCCCCGCAGGACCGCGTCCTCGTCGTCACCTGGTGGGACGCCGCCTACGACGCCGAACTGCCGGAACTGCCCGAACCGGACACCGGCCTGGTCACGCGGACGGTGCACCGGTGGCGTTTCGCGTCGGTGGCCGTGGACTGAGCGGGGAGGTCGCGAGACCCACGTTGCCCATCGTGAACTTCCGCCACAGCAGCAGGCCGTTCCGGCGCTCCCAGACGGTGATGACCACGGCCTGCGTCCCCCACTCGGCGGCGGACGTCAGCGGGAACAGCGCGACCCACCATCCCCACGCAAGGGCCGCCGCCGTCGTCGGCACGACGATGAAGGCGAAGAGGCCCGGGAGGAAGAGGCGCTCGCGCAGCCGCTCGTCCGGCGGCGGCTCCACGTCGTCGGCCAGGGGGACGGCCTTGCGGAAACGCCGTACGTCCACGACCAGTTCCACGAGCATCGACAGCACCATGAGCGCGAGCAACGCCAGGAAGACCCGGCGTGTGTCTCCCGCGGGCGGCAGCTCGAACCCGTGCACGGCACCACCCGCCACGGCGCAGACGGCGGTGGCGGCCAGGGCCGCTCCGGTGGATCTCGTCTCGTGGTACAGGCTCCGGTCCATCGCGCGCCCCCCGTGCGCCCCGCGCGGTGGCCTCGGCCACCGGCGACTCCCCCCGTGTCCCGTGCGGTCGCCTGTCCGCTCCGGGCTCCGTACCGGCCCGGCGAGGGCCGGTGGTGCCGGCCACGTGCGGGTCGGCGGTGCCGTGCGGCGTACGTCCGCGCTGGACGCCGACCACCGTATGCGAGCTCGCCGGGCCGGACCACCCGCCTGCCCGAACGGCTGGTGAACGCCGAGGGACCGGCAGGGAACCGGAAGGTCGCGCGGGGCGCGGGTGCTCGCGCGGGTGGCCCCGCCCGGCGCCGGTTCCGTCCTGGCCGCCGACCGCCGACCGCCGACCGCCGACCGCCGACCGCCGACCGCCGGCCGCCGGCCGCC
>NZ_JBNGGC010000047.1:0-44972 GCF_049974565.1 Streptomyces sp. WG5
GCCTCCGCCGCCCCCGGCCGCTGCGGCACCGCCACCGGGTCCGGGCCCCCGTACCGCGGCCCGGGCCGCGGCGGGCCCGCCACCCGGCGGAACCGGAGCGGCGACGGCCGCGGCACCCCCGGCCCCCGCACCGGCACCGGCACCGGCACCGGGATGCGCCTCGGGCCCGGGCACGTACCCCATGGCGGGCGCGCCGGCACCCGCGGAGAACTGCACCCCGCGCTCGATCCGGTCCAGGCGGGCCATCACCGAACGCTCGTCGCCGTACGCGGCGGGCAGCAGCACGCGCGCGCAGATCAGCTCCAGCTGGAGGCGGGGCGAGTGGGCGCCCCGCATCTCGGTGAGCCCCTCGTTGACGATGTCGGCGGCGCGGCTCAGCTCGGCCGCGCCGAACGACCGTGCCTGGGCCTGCATCCGCTCGACGACGTCGGCGGGGGCGTCGATGAGCCCCTTCTCCGCCGCGTCGGGCACGGCGGCGAGGATCACCAGGTCACGGAGGCGTTCCAGCAGGTCGGTGACGAAGCGCCGCGGGTCGTTGCCGCCCTCGATCACCCGGTCCACGACCTCGAAGGCGGCCGAGCCGTCCCCCGAGACGAACGACTCGACGACGGAGTCGAGCAGCGAGCCGTCCGTGTAGCCGAGCAGGGCGGTCGTCATGTCGTATGTCACACCGTCGGCGCCGGCGCCCGCGAGCAGCTGGTCCATGACGGACATCGAGTCCCGGACGGATCCCCCGCCCGCCCGCACCACCAGCGGCAGCACGCCGTCCTCGACCGGGATCTCCTCCCTGCCGCACACCTCGCCCAGGTAGTCGCGCAGCGTGCCGGGCGGCACGAGCCGGAACGGGTAGTGGTGGGTCCGCGACCGGATGGTCCCGATGACCTTCTCGGGCTCGGTGGTCGCGAAGATGAACTTCAGGTGCTCCGGAGGCTCCTCGACGACCTTCAGCAGGGCGTTGAAGCCCTGCGGCGAGACCATGTGGGCCTCGTCGATGATGTAGATCTTGTACCGGCTGGAGGCGGGCCCGAAGAACGCCTTCTCGCGCAGGTCACGGGCGTCGTCCACGCCACCGTGCGAGGCGGCGTCGATCTCGATGACGTCAATGGATCCCGGTCCGTTGCGTGCCAGGTCACGGCACGACTGGCACTCGCCGCACGGGGTCGGGGTGGGACCCTGCTCGCAGTTCAGACACCGCGCCAGGATCCGGGCGCTGGTCGTCTTGCCGCATCCGCGCGGACCGCTGAACAGGTACGCGTGATTGACCCGGTTGTTCCGCAGCGCCTGCTGCAGCGGGTCGGTGACATGCCCCTGCCCGATGACCTCGGCGAAGGACTCCGGGCGGTAACGGCGGTAGAGCGCGAGAGACGACACGCATACGAGGTTATAGGCGCCCGCCGACAACCGGTCCGCCCCAGGAAGCCAGGACGTCCCGGGAACCCCGGCCGCCCCCGGTATGCCCGGCCGCCCTGGAACGCAGGCGCCCCCCACGCACCCGCCAGAGCCGACCTACCCTTGCTGCCTTCCGGCCCTGGGGGAGTTCAGTCAGATAGCGCCGCGTGAGGGGCTGTGCCATACGTTACCCGATGTGGGGCCCCCGGAACGAGTTCGCAAGCACTCCTCCACGTCATGTAATGTTCTCTGCGGAGGATTCGCCTAGAGGCCTAGGGCGCACGCTTGGAAAGCGTGTTGGGGGCAACCCCTCACGAGTTCGAATCTCGTATCCTCCGCCAGTGCCTCACCGGGCACGTGAAAGGCCCCGACCGGGAAACCGGCCGGGGCTTTCTGCTTTCTGAAGGATCTTCCCCGGATCGTGCACCGCCCGCGGACGTCGACACGGCGTCAGTGCCGTCGGTATCACCTAGTCCCGGCGCTTCCTCCGGCCCCAGGCGCGTCGGAGCCGGGCGAGGCCATCGGTCCGCGACGGCGCTCGCGGCTCGTGGACATGGAAGTGGATGTCTCCCACCTGCCCCGCCTGTACGGCGGGGCCGTGGATGGTCCCCGACAGGTCGTTGCCCGTTCCGGCCCCGGCGCCCGCGCCGGTGTCCGTGTTTCCGCCGATGCGCGGGGCCCCGCCGGTGTTCGCGTCCCCGCCGGTGTCCCCGCCGGTGTCCGCGTCCCCGGACGCGGGCGGCGAGTCCGTCGGGCGCATGACCTGGATGCGCTCAGCGGAATAGCCCCTGCCGAGCGAGAGGTATTCGGCGAGTTTCAGCGGCTCGACGGTGCAGGGACCCATGTCGTCCCGGGCTGCCTTCCTGCATGCCTCCGCCAGCCCTGGCCTGCTGTCCAGCCATTGTTCCGTCTCCGCCAGTTCCGCTTGCAGGGCGGCGAGCCGGGCTTCTCGCTCAGCCTTCGCGTCCTGGCTCTCCGGGACGTAGTGCAGCTCCGCCGGTGGGTCGGCGGCCTCCCGCAGGGCGCGCTTGACCTTCTCGGCCTTCTGGTCCAGACGGCGCCAGTCGGCCTTCCTCGGGTCCGCGCGGACCGCTCGAGCGATCTCCGTCAGGAAGGCCTGCGCGGTCTGTTCGGCGGCGTCCGCACGGATCAGCTCCGCGAGCCTTTCCGACCATGCGCGGTGCGCGTCGGGGTCGACGTGCGCGACCAGCGTCAAGTGGTGTCGCAGCCCGTCGATCTGCTTGCGTACGGCGTCGACTTCCAGCAACCGCGCCATGCTCGTCGGCGGGTCCTCGACCTCCCGCCGCTCGTGCCGCCCGAACCCGTGCCGAGGGAAGCGCTCCACGAGGCGGGTGAGGCGCGCCCGCTCCCGCAGCCGGACGTCGTCCCCGGGCGAGTAGCCGGGGTGCGACGCGACCCTCTTGCACAGCTTGTAGAGGCTTGTCTCCGGGCGCAGCTGGATCAATACGTCGGTCTCCTCCCGGAGACAGAGCACGAGGACGGCGGGGAGCAGCCTTTCGGCGATGCCGAAGAACTCGGCGCAGCGGGACACCGCCTCGGTCCACGCGGCCTGCTGCACATCCTCCGGGTACGGCGGACGTGCGACCGGGACGCCTCTCCAGGCGTCGTCGGGGGTCAGGACTCGGGTGTGCCTGAAGCCACCGCAGTCGTCGAGCGTCAGGTTCTTCCAGAACCGGGAGCGCGGACTCTCCAGTGCCGTGCAGTACGGCTCTTCTTCCGGATCGTCCACGAAGGAGGGGTCGGGGCAGAGCACCGCGATGCGGTGGCCGGTCACGTCGTGGATGCTGGTCCAGTCCCGCGACAGCTCCTCATGGAGGGTTCTGGCCTCTGCGGTGCGGGCGAGGACGACCATGAGTCCGAGATAACCGTCGCGCCGCGCCGCGTCGACGATGTAGGGCAGTGCCTCCCGGGCGTTGACCGGGGCCTTCCACATGACGTCTCCGTTCTTCACCTGGACAGTGCTTCTTCCCTGGCAACCGACAGGACCCTCAACAAGTCCTGTCGCCGCAGGGCAGGAGCGTTTCCTGCGTGGGTGACCAGCCTTCGGACAGAGCGCCTCGTGACAGCGCGAGGCCAGTCCGTCCGACACGGGCCGGAACGTCGTGGCCGCCTCGGGGCCTCACGCGGACAAGGGCTCGTCACGACCTGACGAGTACACGGCTCAGTCAACAGGACGGGACCCTCCTCGGGGCCTTGAATGCGCCGGAGCCTCTCCGGGAGGCTGTGAGGCCGACCCAAAGTGGGATCCGTAACCGAGCAGGGGAGTCCCAGGATGGACCCGATCACTGCAGCGGCCCTCGCGGCGCTGGCCGGCGGTCTCGGCGGCGAAGCCGGACGTCATGCGTGGCAAGGGCTCACCACGCTGGTGCGGCGCCCGTTCGGACGAGCCGACGCACAGGCAACTCAGAGCGACGCGACGTCCCAGGTCAGCTCCGGGGAACTGGAAGTCGCCGCGCTGGAGGGAGACCCTGCCGACCCGATGCGCGCGCAGGCACTGGCCACCGTCCTCGGCGTACGAGCGGCCCGCGATGAAGAGTTCCGCCGCCTGCTCGACGAGTGGTGGCAGCGAGCACAGCCCAGCACGTCGGGCGGCGACGTGCACAACGACGTCAGTGGTGGCACCCAGAATGGCCCAGTACTCCAAGGCCGGGACTTCTCGAGCCTCACCTTCCACATGACGCGCACCCCAGCCTCCTCCGACAGGGACTGATCGGCAGGAGGCCGGGCCACGCTCAGCCACCGCTCCTTCGCGCGGGGCAGGGCGCCGGCTCGCTACCGCTCGATGCGTATCCGCCGCGTCTCGCTCACCTGGTCGGTCTCCGACACCCGGACCGTCGTCCTCATCGTCCAGGTGCCGGGGAGGGGCAGGGTGAGGGAGTGGGCGCTCCAGTAGCCGCCCCGGTCAACGAGTTCCGCGGTGATCGGGCCGACCGCGCAGTCGGGCAGCGTGAAGGAGAGGCGCAGTTCGGGTACGGCGGCCAGGCTGCCGTCGGGGCCGAAGACCACGGCCTGCACCGCGTTGTCGCCGGTGCGGCCGGGGTCCAGGGTGATCTGGACCGTGCCCCGGCCGGAGGCGCCGATGTCGAAGGGGACGGTGGTGACGGAGGCGGGCAGCACCCCGCCCGCCGGTGCGGTTCGTGCCGCCTCCTCCGCCGCCCGGCCCGGCGGGGTGCCGGTGAGCACGGTCGTGATCGCCAGGACGACGGCCGCGAGGACGGCCTCCACCAGGACGGACCGGCGCAGCCCTCGGCGGTGGGCGGCCACGTCGGTGGGCGGTTCCGGCTCGGACGGCTCCGGCTCGGGCGGCTCCGGCTCGGACGGCTCCGACGCCCTGGCCGGTGGTCCGCCCGCCGGCCCGCCCGCTGGCCCGCCCGCCGGCCCGCCCGCCGGTCCGCCCGCCGGTCCGCCCACCGGATCCGGCGTCCGCTCGCGTACGTCCGCGGGTACGGCCGTCTCCGCACGCGCCCCCGCCGCCACCCACGCGGTCGTCCACCGTCGCGAGACCGCCGCCGCGGCCAGCAGTGCGGCCACCCCGGCCAGCTTGGCGAGCAGCAGCCTGCCGTACGTCGTCTCGGTGAGCGCCGGCCAGGAGCCGAGGCCGCGCCAGGACTGGTAGACGCCGGTGGCGGCCAGGACGCTCACGGAGGCGAACGCGGTCCGGGAGAAGCGGGCGGCCGTGGCGGCGTCCGGGGAGGAGGGGAGGGTGGTGAGCAGGGCCACGAGACCGCCGAGCCATACCGCCGTGGCCAGCAGGTGCAGTACGGAGGACGCCATCGCGACGGGCACCTGGATCCCGGCGGACGCGTGCTCGGCGGCGGCCCAGGTCAGGGCGAGGCCGACGGCCGGCGCGGCGCCCACCGCGGTGGCGAGGGGGGTGCGCCGGAGGTGTCGGTCGCCGCGGGTCAGGCGGACGAGGGACAGCCCGGCCGGCACCAGCAGCGCCAGCCTGACCAGCAGCAGCGCACCGGGCCGGGTCGCCACCGTGCCGCCGAGGGCGGTGACGTCCAGGGCCGCCGACGGCCCCGCCCCCGCCTCGTACGGGGCGCGCAGCACCAGCAGGGCGACGGTGGCGCCCAGCAGGGTCCACCAGCCCGCCAGCAGGGGCCGGCGCAGCGGGGCGGGGTCCGGCGGGCGGCACAGGGCGACGAAGGCGGCGGTGCCGATGAGCAGGGCGGCGGCGAGGTAGGAGAGGTAGCGGGCGATCTTGTGGAGCGTGGCGGTGAGCGGGTCCTCGGTGGGACCGGTGTCCACGGAGGCGGTCGTCGCGGAGGGCTCGCCGACCGAGAAGGTGAAGGCGCCGGAGACGGGGTGGCTGTCGGCCGACACCACCCGCCAGGCCACGGTGTAGGTGCCCTCGCCGAGCTCGCCCGCCAGCGCCACGCGGGCCGTGTCGGAACCGCCGTCTGCGCGCCCGGCCTCCCCCGTGCGCACCCGGTGGCCTTCGGGGTCGAGGACGCGGAAGGAGTCGTCGCGCAGGCCGACGGACTCGGTGAAGGTCAGGGTGACGTGGCGGGGAGCGCGCTGGAGGACGGTGCCGTCGCCGGGGTCGGTGGAGCGGAGGGCGGCGTGGGCGGACGCCGGTCCCGCGCCGCCGAGGACGAGGCCGAGCAGGACCAGCACGGTGCCCAGCAGCACCAGCCCCTGGGTTCCCCGTCGGCCCCGTCGGCCCCGTCCGTTTCCACGGCCCCCTCGCCCCCGGCCTCCCGTGCGCGCACCCTCACCACACCTCACGTCGCATCTCCGTCGTCGGGACCCGCTGCCTCGGGGATACGTACGGACGCGGACGCCGCCCCGCTCACCGGAGACGCACCGGAGACGCACCGACTGCCGGGCCGAAGACGCACCGAAGACGCCCGGCTGCCGGGCCGAAGACGCACCGGCTGCCGGGCCGGGCCCTCACCACGACGGGCGTGCCGTCACCCCGCCGTCCACCACGAGGTCGTGGCCGGTGACCCAGGACGCCAGCCGCGACGCCAGGAACACGCACGCGTCGCCCACGTCCTCCGGGCGTCCGAGCCGTCCCGTGGGCGCCGCCTCCCGCCACCGCCGTACGCCCTCCGGCCAGGCCCGTGCGAGCCCGTCCCGGTCGATGAGGCCGGGCGAGACGGAGTTGACCCTGACTCCCCACGGGCCGTACTCCAGCGCCGCGGAACGGGCGTGTGTCACGACCGCCGCCTTGGAGGCGCTGTAGTGCGCGTGGGCGGGTGCGGGGGCGCCCGCCTCGATCGAGGCGATGTGGGTGACCGTGCCGCCGCCGTCCTGGGCCCGCATGATCCGGGCGGCGGCCTGCGTGCACGCGAAGACGCCGGTGAGGTTGGTGTCCACCACCGTCCGCCACTCGGCGGCCGTCATGTCGGGCAGTTCCCGCAGTGGCTGCACGCCCGCGTTGTTGACCAGTGCCGTCAGCCGTGCCCCGGGGCTTTCGCGTCCCCCGCCCCAGTCGGCGGCCTGTTCCACCAGGCGGCGGCAGGCGTCCTCGTCGGTGAGGTCGGCCCGCAGGACCGTGGCCCGCCCGCCCCGCTCCCGGATCCGCGCGGCCACGTCCCGCGCCGCCTCCACCGCCGTACGGCAGTGCACCGCGACCGCCGCGCCCTCCTCGGCGAACCGCAGGGCGATGCCCCGTCCGATGCCGCCGCCCGCGCCGGTGACCAGGGCGACCTGGCCTTCGAGGAGGTTCATGGCCGGCAGAGTTCCACGATGCGCCCGGCCGCCGACGGGTACCGCGCCGTCAGGTCGGCCGCGTCACCGTGCTCGTAGTCCCCGTAGGTGAATCCGGGCGCCATCGTGCACCCGAAGAGCGACCACGCGCCGCCCGCCGCCACCGTGCCGCCCATCCAGGTTCCGGCGGGGACGGTGAACTGCACGTGCTGCCCGCCCAGGACGTCCGGTCCCAGCACGGCCGTACGGGCGCCGCCGTCGGGTGGGAGCAGCAGCAGTTCCAGCGGATCGCCGAGGTAGAAGTGCCAGACCTCGTCGGTGGGCAGGCGGTGCAGGGCGGAGAAGTCACCCGGACGGGCGGTCAGCAGGGCCACGATGGCCGAGCCGGCAGGGCGTCCGTCCGGGCGCTCGGGGCCGGCCCAGGTACGCCGGAACAGGCCGCCCTCGCGCGGGATGGGCTCCAGCGCGTAGTGCGCGATCAGGTCCTCGGCGGTCGGCGGGGAGGTCACCCCGGGAACGCTACCTCCCGGCGGAGGAACGCGAGTTGCGCCTTCTTCTCCGGCAGGTACACGTCCGGCAGGTCGATCTCCGGCAGGACGACCGCCGGTCCGGGGGTGAAACCCTGCTTGAGGAAGCGGGCGATGGCCTTCTCGTTGCCGACGTCCGGGTCGACCACGATCCGCTTCCGGCCCAGCCCCAGCAGCACGTACGCCACGAGGCACCCCGACAGCGCGGCGGTCCAGCCGGGCCGCGCGCCCTCGGTGCCGGCGGGGGCGAGCAGCAGGTGGACGCCGATGTCGCCGGGTTCGGCGTCGTAGCACTCGCTCACCCGGTCGGCCTCGGGGTCGTAGGTCTGGAACACGGCGACGGGCGCGTCGTCCTTCACCACCAGGAAGGCGTGGTGGGTGTCGAGCGTGTCCATGTGGGCGTAGATGCCGGCGACCTGGTCCCGCGTGAGGCCGTTCATGCCCCAGAAGGCGGCCCGCTCCTCGCTCACCCAGCCGTGGATCACGGCGGCGTCGGCGGTGGCGTCGAGGGGGAGGACGCGGACGGTTCCGAAGCCGTCGAGTTCCTGCTCGTGGACGGGGACGCGGGAGGCGTACGGGGAAGGGGGCGTGTGCGGGTCAGTCATCGGTTTCCTTCGTGAGCCGGGTGAAGTCGGTGACCACCGGGGCGAGGTCGCCGTCGAGCCAGAGCTGCTGCTGGTCGCGGTGGTGGGGCGAGCCGGGGACGCCCCGGGCGCCGTGGGGCACCACCCAGCCGCTGTCCTGGCGGTCGGCCAGGTCCCAGACGTAGCGGGCGGCGGGGCCGCGGGCGGCGCGGTCGGTGAGGCCGGGGACGGCGGAGGTGCACAGCACGCAGTCGTGGTCGCCGGACAGGCCGGGTTCCTCCTCGGGGGAGGGGTCCGGCAGCGCCCGCCAGGGGGCGAGGCGGTGGGTGTCGCCCCAGGTGCCCGCGGGCGGACTCGCGGCCACCTCCTCCAGCGCCGCGCGGACGGCCCCGGCGCGGTCGATGCCGTACAGGTCCTCGGCGCGCAGCAGGTGTTCGAGGGCGTATCCGACGCGCGGCACGAGCGCGAGCCACGGCAGCAGCACCTCGGGGTACGCGGGCGGCACGGACGCCGCGGCGAGGACCGGGTGCGCCGCCAACCGGCGTACGACCGCTGCGCGTACGGCCGCGTACGCCGCCGCGTCGGTGCTGCCGGCGTCCATGCGCCGGTCCCAGGCGAGGAGGCGGTCGCGCAGGGCGCCGGCCTCGGGGGGCAGGGCGTCCAGGGCGGCCAGGTGGTCCAGGAGGGGGGCGGCCGAGGCGAGGTGGGTGTCCGTGTGGATCGCGGGCATGCAGGCGGCCGACCAGCGTTCCTTCCCGGCGAGCAGGGCGGTGATGCGATCGGCGCGGTGCGGCGGGGCGAACTCGACGCCGAGCGGGGCGGCCGGGCCGCGCTGGTTGGCCATCACGGCGACGCCGTCGGTGAGTCCGGCGCGGGGCGGGGTGTGCCAGCCGGTCCACTCGTGGCCGGTTTCCCAGGCGGGCACCGGGCGCAGGCCGTTGGCCGGGGACCGGGTCGGCACGCGTCCCGCGACCCGGTGCAGCAGCCCGCCCTCGGTGTCGGCGGCCTGCACGACGTTGACCGGCTCGGCCCACGCGTCCAGGGCCCGGTCCACGTCGGCGACCCGGCGGGCCCGCAGCAGCGGCAGCAGGGCGCTGAACCCGAGGTCGGCGGTGACGCGGGGCGGGTAGCGCAGGCTGAGGGCGGTGGGGGTGCCGTCGTCGAGGCCCTCGGGTCCGCCGGCGATGACCGGGCCCCGGTCGGTCTCGATGACCTCGACCTCCACGTCGTCCTCCCCCGCGACCCGGATCGTCTCGGTGTGCCGGGCGGCGCGGTGCCAGGTGCCGTCGGGGCCGAGCGCCTCGACACCGGCGCCGGTGCGGCGCAGCCGCTCCCGGTACAGGTCCTGGTAGTCGGCCATGGCGTTGGTGATGGCCCAGGCGACCGTGCCGGTGTGCCCGAAGTGGGCGGTGCCGGGGACGCCGGGCACGGCGAGGCCGACGACGTCGAACTCCGGGCAGGACAGGTGGATCTGCTGGTAGACGCCGGGTTCCTCGATGAAGCGGTGCGGGTCGCCGGCGATGACCGCGTGGCCGGTCACGGTCCGTTCGCCGCTCACCAGCCAGCCGTTGCTGCCGGCGGTGCCGGGTCCGTCGGCGGCGAAGAGGGCGACGGCCTCGGGACCGAGGTGCTCGGTGATGTGTTCGCGCCAGAGCTTGGCGGGGAAGCCCGCGAAGAGGATGTGCGTGGCGAGCCAGACGCCGAGCGGGGTCCAGGGCTCCCAGCGGCCGGGGGCGAGGCCGGTGCGCGCGAACTCGGGGGCGGCCGGGGCCGCGGCCAGTCCCTCGTTCACGCCGTCGGCGTACGCCCGGACCCAGGCGGCCGTCTCCGGGTCCTTGTCCTCCAGGGCGGTGAAGCAGCGGCGGGCGGTGTCCGCGAGCCGGGCCCGTCTGGCGAGCCGGTCCCAGGACAGTGCCGCGGGCCCCAGGAAGGACGCGGAGGTGCCCTGCGCGCGGTGCCGCTCGACCTCCAGCTGCCAGGCCCGGTCACGGGCGGTCACCCGACCCTGGGCGCGGGCGAGTTCGCCCGCGCTGTCCGCGCGCAGGTGCGGGATCCCCCAGGCGTCGCGGTATGTCTCGGCGCTCACCCCTGTGCCTCTACTTTCCTTTAGGTTAGGCTCACCTAAGTCAATCGTCGTGGGCGAATAGTACGCGAAGGGTGAAGAAACGATGGGGCAGGGGCGGGGCTGGGAGGGCGCGGTCCTCAGACTGATGCGTGCGAAGGACTTCGAGTTCACCGTGGTGGACGCCGAGGACGTGACCCCGCACTACCGGCGGCTGCGGATGACCGACGGCGGCATGCTGGCGGCGACCGGCGTCCACCCGACGATGTGGGTGCGGCTGTGGTTCGAGAACGCGGGCAAGCCGCACCAGCGGGCGTACACGCTGGTCGACCCCGACCCCGCGACGGGCACCTTCGCCATGGAGTTCGCCCTGCACGAGGGGTGCGCGAGCGACTGGGCCCGGGCGGCCAAGCCGGGCGACACCGTCGAGGCGACGGTCCAGGGCACCGGCTTCGACGTCCCGCAGCCGCTCCCCTCCCGGCTCTTCGCGGTCGCGGACCCGGCGTCCCTGCCCGCCCTCAACTCCCTCCTCGACGCGCTGGGGCCGGTCCCCGCGACGATCTGGTTCGAGGGCGGCGGCACGGCCGACGGCCTGCCCTTCCGCACCGACCCCGCCCGCCACGAGGTCCGCGCGGTCCCGCGCCGTGACGCCGGCGCCCACCTGGTCGCACAGGTGAAGGAGGCCCTGCCGGAGCTGCTGGCGTCCACCCCCGAGCCGTACGTCTGGATCGCCTGCGACACGACGACGACCCGGGCGCTGGCCTCGTACGCCCGCAAGGAACTGGGCCTGCCCAAGCAGCGGGTGAACGCGCTGGGGTACTGGCGCGCGACCTGAGCCCGCGCGCGCGATCATCGGAGCATGGACGTCACCCTTCACCTCGCCCAGGACCCCGAGGCCGACGAGCTCCTCGGCCGCAGCCCGCTCGCCGCGCTGGTCGGCATGCTGCTCGACCAGCAAGTCCCCATGGAGTGGGCGTTCAAGGGCCCGTCGACCATCGCCCGGCGCATGGGCGCGGAGGACCTCGACGCGCACGACATCGCCGCCTACGACCCCGAGGCGTTCGCCGCCCTGCTCTCCGACAAGCCGGCCGTGCACCGCTACCCCGGCTCGATGGCCGGCCGCGTCCAGCAGCTGTGCCGGTACCTCGTCGAGACCTACGACGGTGACGCCGAGGCCGTCTGGCGGGGTGTCGGCACCGGCAAGGAGCTGCTGAAGCGGCTCCAGGAACTGCCGGGCTTCGGCAGGCAGAAGGCCCAGATCTTCCTCGCCCTGCTCGGCAAGCAGCTCGGCGTCCAGCCGGAGGGCTGGCGGGAGGCCGCCGGCGCCTACGGCGAACCGAGGTCCTTCCGGTCCGTCGCCGACATCACCGGGCCGGAGTCCCTGACCAAGGTCCGTGCCCACAAACAGGAGATGAAAGCCGCGGCGAAGGCCGCGAAGGCCTCCGGCACGTAGCCGGACGGGGCCACGGAACCCCGGGCCCGGGATCCACCGGCCCGAGGCGGCCCGTCGCCCGCCCCGGCCCCCGGTTCCCGTTCGCCCCCGTTTGCGGCATCTTTTCCGGCGCCGCACTCGGGCGCCATGGCTGCGCCCGCGACGTCTTGGCCGGTAGGCTTTCCGTGTGATCTTCAAGCGCATCGGAAACGGCCGGCCGTACCCCGACCACGGCCGGGAGAGCACCCGGCAGTGGGCGGACGTCGCGCCGCGCCCGGTCCGCCTCGATCAGCTCGTGACGACCAAGGGCCAACTCGACCTGGAGACGCTCCTCGCCGAGGACTCCACCTTCTACGGCGACCTCTTCGCGCACGTCGTGAAGTGGCAGGGCGACCTCTATCTCGAGGACGGCCTGCACCGCGCGGTGCGCGCGGCGCTCCAGCAGCGCCAGGTACTGCACGCCCGGGTCCTCGAACTCGACTGACCGGGACCGGGGCCGCCCCCCTGCCCGGCCTCGCCCTCGGCCCGGCCCGGCCCGGCTCTGGCGATCCTCGCGACACTCCGGCCTGACCCGTTCGGGTTGCATTTCACCGAACGCCGGAACGTCAACTGATCATCTAATAGGCATCGCCGCCCGAGCGCACTACGCTGCGACCATGAGCATGCTCACTCCCCCTGGCATGGGCGGCCAGTACAGGATCACGGGGGACAAGTACCCGCGGATGCGACCGGCCCGGCGACGCGGCCGGCTCGCGTTCGCCGGCGTCGCCTGCGTCACCGTGATCGGAGTGCTCGGCTGGGGCACACTGCAGCTCATCGACGTCTTCACCGGCGGCGACAAGGCCTCGGCGGCCGGTGCCGCGGGCTGCTCGGCCACCACCGCCAAGGCGAGCGCCTCGCCCGCCGCGGTGGCCGTGCCGAAGCCGGCTCAGGTGACCGTCAACGTGCTCAACGCGACGACCCGCAGCGGTCTCGCGCAGAAGACCGCCGACGAGCTGAAGAAGCGCGGCTTCCGCGTCGGCGCCGTGGGCAACGCGTCCAAGGAGTACGACAAGAAGGTCGGCGGCACGGGCGTCCTGCTCGGCGCCGCCACCACCCTGAAGACGTCCCTGCCCGTGCTCGGCACCCAGCTCCCCGCCGCGGACCGCCGTACCGACGCGGCCCGCAAGGACACCACCGTCGACCTGATCATCGGCGACGGCTTCAAGGGACTGGCGAAGAAGGCGGACGCCGACGCGGCGCTGGCCGGGCTGGCCGCACCGCGGCCGACGCCCGCCGTGGAGAAGAAGAGCTGCTGAGCAGCCGTACGGGTGCGCCCGGGCCCGGAGGCCCGGAGCGTGCTACTCGGCCGCCCCGTACATCCGGTCACCGGCGTCGCCGAGGCCCGGCACGATGTAGCCCTGATCGTTGAGACGCTCGTCCACCGAGGCCGTCACGACCGTCACCGGGGTGCCGGCCAGCTCGCGCTCCATGACTTCAACGCCCTCGGGGGCGGCGAGCAGCACCACGGCCGTCACGTCGTCGGCGCCACGCTTGATCAGCTCCTGGATCGACGCGACGAGCGTGCCGCCGGTGGCCAGCATCGGGTCCAGGACGTACACCTGGCGTCCGGAGAGGTCGTCGGGCATACGGGTCGCGTACGTGGAGGCCTGCAGCGTCTCCTCGTTGCGCACCATGCCGAGGAAGCCCACCTCGGCGGTCGGCAGCAGCCGCACCATGCCGTCGAGCATGCCGAGACCGGCCCGCAGGATCGGCACCACCAGCGGGCGCGGGTGGGAGAGCTTGACGCCGGTGGTCGGGCAGACCGGCGTGTGGATGTCGACCTGTTCGGTGCGCACGTCGCGCGTGGCCTCGTAGGCGAGCAGGGTGACCAGCTCGTCGGCGAGACGTCGGAAGGTCGCGGAGTCGGTGCGCTGGTCGCGCAGTGTGGTGAGCTTGTGGGCGACCAGGGGGTGGTCGACGACGTGGAGACGCATGTCCCCCACAGTAACCGGGCCCCGGGAGGCCGGCGTCCCCGCGGCGGGCAAGCCCCTGACCACGGCTCCCGATCACGGTTCCGGATCACGTCTTTGCCCGGTCGCCCGCGTCGAACCGCCCGACCGGGGGAAGGTGGAAGGGACGGACGCTGGGTGGTGAGACTGTGCCTGACCGGGACTTCCACGACACGCCGTCCCCCGGCAAGGAACCGGGGACGGGGCGCGTGACGGAGCGGAACGCGAAGCTGCGTACGCAGCGGGACACGGAACGGAGTACGGAGCGGAGCGCGGAGCCGCGCACGGAGCGGAGTACGGAGCAGGGCGCGGAGCGGAGCGCGGAGCCGGAGAGGGACGCCGAGCGGCGACGGCGCCGGGCCCGGTTCCTGCGCGACCTGACGGAGGCCCGCGAGCTGCGGGACCGCGTCCAGCCGCGCCGCGCCAAGGCCGCCCGGCTGCGCCACGCGATGCGCATGCGCACCTTCCGCTGGTAGCTCCCCGGGGGTTTCCCTGGCCCGGCCGGGGAAGATCACGCGCCGCGCCGACGTTACGACGACGGACGTACCCGGGCGCCGCAAGAATCCGCGTACGATCCGCACGTGGCGGCGACAAGTCCCGTAACCCGGTCGAAACTGCCGGACACAGGGCGCCGAAGACGTCCCCTGAGGGCCTTGTTTCTGCCACGATTCCGAGTGGGTGGGCTCGGAGCACCGCTCCTCCGCCCGCAGCCTCCGCCGGGGGGACCTCCAACCGGCACGCCTATGACCAGTGGGAGAGTCACGGTGTACTTCGCCGCACTGCTCGCGCGCACCGAAGACGGGTGGGAAGCGAGCGACACAGAGCTCGACGATGTGGAGACCCTGTCGGATCTGGCCGACCTCGCCCGGGAAGCCTCTCCCGACGAGGACACGGTGCTCGTACTGATCGAGCAGGAGGACGCGTGGTTCGGCGTCGTCCGGGTGGACGGCGAGGAGGACCCCCGTATCTACGTCTCGGACGCCGCCGCTGCCGCCCGCAGCAGCTACGGCGAGATCCTGCTCACCGACGAGCTGCTCGGCCGGGAACCCGGTGACGACGGCGACGACCTCGACGCCCTCGACCTCGACGGCACGGAGGACGGGAACTCCGAGGACGACGACGAGGACGACGGGACGGGCGGTGACGCGGCCGCCGGCACCGGTGAGTCCGTGCCGCACGGCCCGGTCGGTGACGCGGAGATCCTCGACGACCTCGGCATGAGCGAGAAGGAACTGCGCTCGATGTCCGGGGACGCGGTCGGCGAGATCGCCGAGGCCCTGGGCGCCTCCGAGGTACTGGAGACCGTCCGCTGACCGGACAGGACGTGGGAGAAGAACCGCTGGAACGTTCCGGCCCGCCCGACCCGGTGCGCGACCCGTGGCGGGCGGTGATGCGGCTCGCCCTGGCCGAGGCCGGGC
The DNA here is from genome assembly GCF_049974565.1 of Streptomyces sp. WG5. Classification (NCBI taxonomy): domain Bacteria; kingdom Bacillati; phylum Actinomycetota; class Actinomycetes; order Kitasatosporales; family Streptomycetaceae; genus Streptomyces; species Streptomyces sp. WG5. The sequence continues at coordinate 15,083 of NZ_JBNGGC010000047.1, forward strand.
GGGCCGCGCGGGGCGGGGACGTCCCCGTCGGAGCCGTCGTGCTGGCACCGGACGGCCGGACCGTGCTGGCGGCCGGGCACAACGAACGCGAGGCCACCGGTGACCCCACGGCCCACGCCGAGGTCCTCGCGGTCCGGCGGGCCGCCGCGGCCCTCGGCGAGTGGCGGCTGACCGGCTGCACGCTCGTCGTCACCCTGGAGCCGTGCACGATGTGCGCGGGCGCGCTCGTGCAGTCCCGCGTGGACCGCGTCGTCTACGGCGCCCGCGACGACAAGGCGGGCGCGGCCGGCTCCCTGTGGGACGTCCTGCGCGACCGGCGCCTCAACCACCGTCCCGAGGTGATCGAGGGCGTACTCGCGGACGACTGCGCCCGGCTGCTCACGGACTTCTTCCGCGACCGCTGACCGGCACCTGCCAGCCGTTGCCGAGCCCGTCCAGAACCGATTTCGAACCACGCCGCACTCTGTTGTAAGGTCTCTCTCGGTAGCGTGTCCGAGCGGCCGAAGGAGCTCGCCTCGAAAGCGAGTGTGGCGCAAGTCACCGAGGGTTCAAATCCCTCCGCTACCGCAGGTAGGCGAAGGGCCCGGTCCACTGGACCGGGCCCTTCGTGCTGCTCCGTATGGACCGGCCTACGTGCGGGAGCCCTCTCCTTGGTCGTCTCGATCGGCTGCGCGTGGCTGCCGGATCAGCCCGTCCGCCTGCCGGGCACGCCCACCCGAACGGTGTCGGCCATGTGCCGGCACCGCGCGGCCACAGCCGTGGTCGACCAGCCCGTCAGGCCCATGACGGTGCGCTGGGGCGGGAGCGACAGCCCGGCGAGCGGAGTTGCGCCGGTCGTCGGCGGCCCGCAAGAGCCGTTTGACGTCCTCCGACAGGGAAGGGCCAGTCCCTAGTCCCACCCGCTCAGACCTGGCTGACCCGGGAACATGCCCTTGCAGTCGCCGAAGCTGATCACATCGCTGTCGGGCGAATTCTGCTCGCACCGTTGTCTGTCGTTGAGGGACTCTCCTTCCTCCGGCTCCGACAGGGCGGCGGCGACAGACCACACGACAGCGACAGCGAGGATGACCATCAAGGCCTTCAGATACGTCATCCGCCCGAATCCGCCACCGATCACGGTGCGCTGACCCGAGGCCGCTTCATGGGCAGAGTGGTGGGCGGCGCGCCCTCGTCTCGCGGGGAGACGCGGCGGCGCCAGGGATTTGGGGCGCAGTTCAGCCTTCGGATGACGCGCCCGGCGTGCGTGGAAAGCCGCGGCCACCCTTTCGCCACCCCTTCGGGCTGGGACTGAAGCCCCACACCCCGGGTGCGTGCAGTGGAGAGTGATGAAGGCATCGGACATCGGGCCCCCCGCCCCTAGATGCGGCGCCCGCTGCCTGCGGGCGCTGTCGCTCAATCCTGGAGGAGTCCGGATTCTGGCAGGCCGTGTGACGCAAGTCGATGCCGGACGCGCCGCGTCGTCGTTCAAGATGCCGTACCCGGCGGAAGTTCGCCGGCGCAGAGCAGCGGTACGCGGCGGAACGCTCCGTCTCGGTTCCCGTCTCGTCCACAGCCGTCCGCACCCGTTCACGGCTGAACGCGAGGCACCCCCGCCGTACGGGCCTGCACAAGTGCGGGCGGCGACGGGCCCCGCCCTGGCCAGCATGAGGGGAGAAACGCAGAAAGGTTACACTCGCCGCCGGCGCAGAAGGCCTGGAGGAACCGGCAGCAGGGGAGGCCGCGATGGCGGTGAACGCGAAGAAGATCGCCGTCTACGTACTCGTGGTCTTCGTGCTCTATGTGATCATCACAGATCCGGCGAAGGCCGCCGACTACGTACAGATCGGCTTCGAGGGCATATCCGACGCGGCGGCAGCCGTCGGTGACTTCATGACCTGGGCCGCCAACGGAGGAAAGTGATGATCCGCCACCTGGTGCTGTTCAAGCTGAACGAGGGCGTGGAGCGCGACGACCCGCGCGTCGTGAAGGGTGTCGAGGCCTTCCGGGCGCTCGGCGGCCGGATCGAGGAGCTCCGGTTCTGGGAGTGCGCCTGGAACATCAGCGACCGGCCCATCGCCTACGACTTCGCCATCAACTCGGCCGTGGACGACGTCGACGCCCTCAGGCGCTACGTCGACCACCCCGCGCACCAGGAGGGCGTCGCGCTCTGGCGGGAGTTCGCCACCTGGGTGATCGCCGACTACGAGTTCTAGCCCGCAGCGGCACCCCGGCCCCGCACCGTGCCCGGTGCGGGGCCGCTTCGCGTCCACGCCTGCGTTCACTCAACACGGCGTCAGGCGGTGCTTGCACACAGTGCACATGTCTTGTGATGCTATGACCGCTTTTGACGGATGACTTACGGAAGAGTTGACGGATCACGAGGTGGAGTTGACCGTGCCGGCCAGTACTGCGCCTCAAGCACCGCCCGCACCGCCCGCACAGGCCGCCCAGGCCGCCGCACAAGCCACACAAGCCACACAAGCCACACAAGCCTCCCAGGCCACACAAGCCGCCGCTCAAGCCGCTCAAGCCGCACAGGCCACTCAGCCCCAGGAGCCGCCCGCGCGGGAGGCCGCGCCGCAGCGCAGGCGGGGCGCCGACACCAGGGCCCTGACCCAGGTGCTCTTCGGCGAGCTGAAGGGCCTCACGCCGGGCACTCCGGAGCACGACCGGGTACGCGCGGCGCTCATCGAGGCCAACCTCCCGCTGGTGCGCTACGCCGCCGCCCGCTTCCGCTCCCGCAACGAGCCGATGGAGGACGTCGTCCAGGTCGGCACCATCGGGCTCATCAACGCCATCGACCGCTTCGACCCGGAGCGGGGCGTGCAGTTCCCGACGTTCGCGATGCCGACCGTCGTCGGCGAGATCAAGCGGTACTTCCGCGACAACGTCCGCACGGTGCACGTACCGCGTCGGCTGCACGAGCTGTGGGTGCAGGTCAACAGCGCGACCGAGGACCTGACGACCGCCTTCGGGCGCTCCCCCACGACCGCCGAGATCGCCGAGCGGCTGCGCATCACCGAGGAGGAGGTGCTGTCCTGCATCGAGGCGGGGCGGTCGTACCACGCCACCTCCCTGGAGGCCGCGCAGGAGGGCGACGGACTGCCCGGGCTGCTCGACCGGCTCGGCTACGAGGACCCCGCCCTCGACGGGGTCGAGCACCGTGACCTGGTCCGGCACCTGCTCGTCCAGCTCCCGGAACGCGAACAGCGCATTCTGCTGCTGCGCTACTACAGCAACCTCACCCAGTCGCAGATCAGTGCGGAACTCGGCGTCTCCCAGATGCACGTCTCGCGACTACTGGCGCGTAGTTTCCAGCGACTGAGGTCCGCGAACCGGATCGACACGTAGTCTCCGCACACGGCCTTCGCACATAATCGAAAGCGCGATCCAGGTGTCACCGGTGAGAGCGAATCGCTCACCAGGGCCGTTGCAGGTGGAATCGGGCCGAAAGACCGTCAGACCCCCTGTTTCCAGGGGGTATTCGCGTCTCGGATGTCGACATGTCACTACAGCGCGTTGCCGACATGTGACATTCTGCCGGAGACGCGTTTGCCGGAGCTCCGGCTCCGGTATTCAGGTGGAGGCTGCGTTCCCGGCGTGGGAGCGTTCGCCGTGACCGTCCCGCGACCCAAAGGGGGTGGCATGTCCGCAGACCAGGGCAGCTCGAAGGTGCTCGCGCTCGCTGAGAGCGAGACCGCACCCGACACGCTCGAGGCGCTCGGCCCCGTCGACGACGCACAGGCCATCGAAGCCGTACCGAACCTCGACGCCGTGCCGAACCTCGACGCCGTGCCGGCCCAGGCCGTTCCGGCCACGGAGGCCATCGACACCCGCACCCTGTCCCGCTCCCTGTTCCTGCGGCTCGCCGCCCTCGACAAGGACAGCCCGGAACGCGCCTACGTCCGGGACACCCTGATCGAGCTCAATCTCCCGCTGGTGCGTTACGCCGCCGCGCGCTTCCGCTCCCGCAACGAGCCGATGGAGGACATCGTCCAGGTCGGCACCATCGGCCTGATCAAGGCGATCGACCGCTTCGACTGCGAACGGGGCGTGGAGTTCCCGACGTTCGCCATGCCGACGGTGGTCGGCGAGATCAAGCGGTTCTTCCGCGACACCTCGTGGTCGGTGCGCGTCCCGCGCCGGCTCCAGGAACTGCGCCTGGCCCTGACGAAGGCCACCGACGAGCTCTCCCAGAAGCTGGACCGCTCGCCGACGGTCGGCGAGCTGGCCGCGGTGCTGGGCGTGTCCGAGGAGGACGTCGTCGACGGCCTCGCGGTCGGCAACGCCTACACCGCCTCCTCGCTGGACTCCCCGGCCCCGGAGGACGACGGCGGCGAGGGGTCGCTGGCGGACCGCCTGGGCTACGAGGACACGGCGCTGGAGGGTGTGGAGTACCGCGAGTCCCTGAAGCCGCTGCTGGCCAAGCTGCCGCCGCGGGAACGGCGGATCATCATGCTGCGCTTCTTCGCCAACATGACCCAGTCGCAGATCGGCGAGGAGGTCGGCATCTCCCAGATGCACGTCTCCCGCCTGCTGACCCGCACCCTGGCCCAGCTGCGCGAGGGCCTCATCTCCGACTGAGTCCGGCGCAGGACGGCGCCCGCACGGGCGCGGGAGCGCGCAGGACGGCGTACGACGGCGACCGCCGCGGCACCTCGGGGTGCCGCGGCGGTCGCCGTCGTACGCCGTGCCCGTACGCGTCCGTACGTGGCCGTACCGGTCCTTACGTATCCGTAGATATCCGTAGATATCCGTAGGTACCCGTAGGTGTCCGTGCGGGGCGGTGCGGTTGCCGCTCTGCGGCGCCGGCTCTTTCCGGGCCGGTACGCCCCACTGCCGAACCCCCGGGCCGGACCGGGCCGAAACCCTCGGGGGGCCGGTCCGCTCCGCACCGGTCTGCTTCAACGCCGGCCCACTCCGGCGCCGGTTCTACTTCAGCGCCAGCCAGGCCACGGCCGCGACGATCACCACGACGGCCACGACGCCGACGATCAGGCCGACGCGGGGCCCGGAGGAGGCGGCGGGGGCCGCCTGGCGGGACTGGGGGGCGTCGTCGACGAACGCGCGGAACATCTGGGTGCTGCCTGCGGGGTCGTTATTGCCCTGGGGGCCCTGGTTGTTAGCCATGGGCCGAGACACTAGCGAATCCGCCGATGCGGCCCAAGTGCGGGGCTCCCGAGTCACCTTGGCCTCGCCCGTCGCGCGCCCACCGCCCGCCCGCCGGAGGCCGGACACCCGCCCGCCGTCCGCCCGGCCGCACGCCCACCGGCCACCACCTGCACGTTTACTATCGCAATACTTGCCTTTGCCAACTTTTTATGCCGGGGATGACCGTTTTTATTTGCCTGTAGCAACCAACCGATCCTATGGTTGCCCTAAGCAACAAAACGGGAGGTGCGCATGGCCGAGAAGGCTCAGTACGAGGAGCTGATCCGCCAGTTCAGCGCCTTCGGCGCCGTGAAGCGGGAGATGGGACGGCTGCTGCCGCCCGACTGCCCGAGCGGGTCCGCCGCCGTGCTGACACTGCTCGGCCGCCACGGGGACATGCGCATGAGCAAGCTCGCGGAGCTGCTCGCCGTGGACATGTCGGTGACCAGCCGCCACGTCGCCCACGTCGCCGAGCGGGGCTGGATCGAACGGTCCCCCGACCCCGCGGACAAGCGCTCGCGCATCCTGCGCCTGACGCCCGACGGGCAGGGACGGCTCGACGACATCGCCGAACGGACCAGCCAGATGCTCGCCCACCGGCTGAGCGACTGGTCCGACGACGAGGTCGGCCAGCTCTCCCGGCTCATGGCCCGTCTCAGGGCCAGCTTCGACGACTGCCGGGTGCCCGCGCCCCGGCCACCCGCACCGTCCGGGGACGAACAGTCCACCCGTACACCCGCGACCACCACGTAAGCAAAGGAAGTCCATGGCAACGACCACACCAGCCGGTGTGCGGGCTCATGCCAAGCACGGGGGAGGCTCCAACGGAGACGCTCCGATGACGCACCGGCAGATCATGGAGGCGCTGTCCGGGCTGCTGCTCGGCATGTTCTGCGCCATCCTGTCCTCGACCATCGTCACCAACGCCCTGCCCGAGATCATCGGCGACCTCGGCGGCGGCCAGAGCGCCTACACCTGGGTCGTCACGGCCTCGCTGCTGACGATGACCGCCTCCACCCCCCTGTGGGGCAAGCTCGCGGACCTGGTCAGCAAGAAGGCCCTGGTCCAGATAGCCCTGATCGTCTTCGTCATCGGCTCCGTCGTGGCCGGTCTGGCGCAGAACCCGGCGATGCTGATCACCGCACGCGGCATCCAGGGCCTGGGCGCGGGCGGTCTGTCCGCCCTGGCGCAGATCATCATGGCCGCGATGATCTCCCCCCGTGAGCGCGGGCGCTACTCCGGCTACCTGGGCGCGACCTTCGCCGTCGCGACCGTCGGCGGTCCGCTGCTCGGCGGTGTCATCACCGACACCAGCTGGCTCGGCTGGCGCTGGTGCCTCTACGTCGGCGTGCCCTTCGCGATCCTCGCGCTGATCGTCCTGCAGAAGACGCTGAACCTGCCCGTGGTCAAGCGGAAGGTCAAGGTCGACTGGGCCGGCGCCTTCTTCGTCACCGCGGCCGTCTGCCTGCTGCTCGTCTGGGTCACCTTCGCCGACGACAAGTACTCCTGGATGTCCTGGCAGACCGGCGCCATGGTCGGCGGCGCGATCGTGCTGACGCTGATCTTCCTCTTCGTCGAGTCGAAGGCCAGCGAGCCGATCATCCCGCTGCGCCTGTTCAGGAACCGCACCATCACGCTGGCCTCGCTGGCCTCGCTGTTCGTCGGTATCGCGATGTTCGCGGGCACCGTCTACTTCAGCCAGTACTTCCAGCTGGCCCGGGACAAGTCCCCGACCATGTCGGGCGTCATGACCATCCCGATGATCGGCGGTCTGTTCATCTCGTCCACGGTCTCCGGTCAGATCATCACCAAGACCGGCAAGTGGAAGGGCTGGCTGCTGGCCGGCGGTGTGCTGCTGACGGCGGGTCTGGGCCTGCTCAGCACCATGCGGTACGACACCCCGTACTGGCACATCGCGATCTTCATGGCGCTGATGGGCCTCGGCGTCGGCATGATGATGCAGAACCTGGTCCTGTGCACGCAGAACCAGGTGGCCCCGAGCGACCTGGGCGCGGCCTCCTCCGTCGTGACCTTCTTCCGGTCCCTCGGCGGCGCGGTGGGCGTCTCGGTGCTCGGCTCCGTGATGTCGACCCGGATCAGCCACTACGCCTCGGACACCATCGGCTCGCTCAGCCCGCAGGAGCAGGCGGCGGCCGCCAAGGCCTCCGGCAGCGGTGCGATCCCCGACATGGACCTGCTGCCCCCCGGTATCCGCGAATGGCTGGAGAGCGCCTACGGGCACGGCATCGCCGACATCTTCCTGTACGTCGCGCCGATCGCGCTGCTCGGTTTCCTGGTGACGCTGTTCATCAAGGAGGTCCCGCTGCGTACGTCGGGCGCCCTGGCCCAGGCCGCGGAGGCCACCGCCGGGACCGCCTCCCCGGCCGCCCCGGCCCCGGCCGAGGCCACCCGCGTCGCGCCGGAGCCGGTTCCGGCCGGTGCGACGGCGGCCGCCCCGGTCGCCGACCGGGGTCTTCCGACCGAGACGACGCAGCGGCTCGCCGCCGTCGCCACGGACACCGGCTCCGGTGCGCCGGGGGCGCCCGTCCCCGGTGGCATCGCGGTCCGCGGCTTCGTCCGCGGTGCCGAGTCGGCGCCGGTCCCGCAGGCCGCCGTCACGCTGATCTCGCTGGCGGGCCGGCAGCTCGGCCGGTCGGTCGCCCAGGCCGACGGCTCCTACGCGGTCGACGTGCCGGGCGCGGGATCGTACGTCCTGATCGCCTCCGCCGACGGCTTCCAGCCGCAGGCCTCGACGATCGTCGTCAACGACGAGCCGGTCGCGTACGACATCCTGCTCAGCGGCACCAGCGGGCTGACCGGCCTGGTCCGGGCCGTGGAGAACGGGCTGCCGGTCAAGGACGCGATGGTGATCGTGACCGATGTGCGCGGGGACCTGCTGGCCACCGCCGCCACCGGTGACCAGGGCGACTTCTCCTTCGCCGAGCTGGTGCCGGGCACGGTGACCGTCGCGGTGAACGCCGCCGGCTACCGGCCGCGCGCCCTGCCCATCGAGGTCGGCGGCACCGGGGTCACCCGGGTCGAGGTCGACCTGCAGGCCGGGGCGCAGGTCCAGGGCGTCGTGCGGGCGCCGCACGGTCCGCTGGCCGACGCCCGCGTCACGCTCGTCGACGCGGCGGGCAACGTGGTCGGCACGGCCACCACCGGCGCGGACGGGGCGTACGCCTTCACCGACCTGGACGCCGGTGAGTACACCGTCATCGCGACCGGCTACCCGCCGGTGGCGACGTCCCTGACGGTCGCCGGCCCGGGTGCCGACGGCCACGACATCGAGCTCGCCCACCCCGGCGAGTAGCGAGACCCCGGCCCGTGGTGGCGAGCGCGCTCTGAGCGGAGGTGCGCCCGCCCACCACGGGCCGGTCTCTTCACGACCTACTTCAAGCCTCACGACCTACTGCAAGACCTTCTTCACGAACTTCTCCACGACCTTCTTCACGACCACTTTCTGAGCCTTTGCAGGGAGAAAACGGGATGGGACTGACCGCGAGGATCCGAACGCGGGACGGATGGGCCGTGTCGCACGCGGTCGTCACGGTGACCGACATGACCGGCACGCAGGTGCTGCGCGCCGAGGCGGACACCGAGGGCACCGTGCGGGACACCACCCCGCTGACGCCGGGGGCGTACACCGTCATCGTCACGGCCGTCGGCTACGCGCCCGCCGCGTCCAGCGCGATCGTCACCGCGAGCGGCCGGGCCGAGGTCGGCACCGTGACGCTGGCCCGCCAGGGCGGCACCGAGCTGCCGCCGCCGGGGCCGTGGACGGTCGATCCGGCGCACTCCAGCGTGGCGGCGGTCGCCCAGCACCTGGGCATCTCCAGCGTGCACGGCCGGTTCACGGAGTTCGCCGGCACGGTCGAGATCGCGCCCGACGACGTCACCAAGTCCCGGGTGGAGGCGGTGATCAAGGCAGCCTCCGTCGACACCGGCAACGGCATGCGCGACACCCACCTGCGCTCCGCCGACTTCCTGGACGTCGAGCGGTTCCCGGAGATCACCTACCGCTCCACCGGGGTGTCGGAGGCCGGGCCCGACCGCTGGACCGTCCACGGCGAACTGGGCCTGCACGGTGTCGTCCGCCCGGTCGACCTGGACCTGGCCTACCTCGGCACCGGCGCCGACCCGTGGGGCGGCACCCGGGCGGCGTTCCGCGCCACGACGGAGCTGCGCCGCGAGGACTTCGCCATGAACTACAACCAGGTCCTCCAGGCCGGCATCGCCGCCATCGGTACGACGCTCAGGGTCGAGCTGGACATCCAGGCGGTCCAGGGGGAGTCACTGCCGGCCGCGTGAGGCGCCGCCGGACGCCCGGGCCACCAGCTCGCCGCACAGGTCCCGGAGCTTGACGTTCCGGTGCTGCGAGGCCCTGCGCAGCCGGTCCAGGGCCCGGTGGGCGTCGATCCGCTCCCGGGCCATGAGCATGCCGACCGCCTGGTCGATGACGCTGCGGGAGAGCAGGGCGGTGCGCACGTCGGCCGCCGAGGCCTGCTGCCGTTCCAGGCGCAGGGCCTCGTTCACGGCGTGCGCGGCCCGCTCCGCGAAGACGCGGGCCGCGTCGAGTCCCCGGGCCAGCGCGTCGGGTCCGGTGCCGTAGAGGTTGAGGGCGGCGCCCGTCTCGCCCTCGACGGCCAGCGGGAGCGCCAGTACACAGCGCACGCCGGTGGCCAGCGCGTACGCCGTGTACGCGGGCCAGCGGGTCTCCGTCGCCAGGTCGGGGGCGTACCGGGCGCTCTGGGTCTCCGCGGCGTCCACGCAGGGGCCCGAGCCGTTCTCGTACTGCCGCAGGTCCAGGCCACGGGGCAGGCCGGTGCTGCCGGCCAGGGTCATCAGCCGGTCGGCGCGGCGCACGGTGACCGAGCACGCGACGGCGCCGGGCACCTGCACGACCGCCCGGTCGGTCAGGTCGCGCAGGAGGGTGTCGAGGCCCTGGCTGCGCGCCATCGCACGGTCGAGCGTGTCAGGGATCTCCGAGGTCATGGCCGTACGGATATCCCGTCACCGCTCGCTCACGCCTCGCCCCCCGGCGCCGGTGTTCGCGTCGACGATGCGGCGGGCGAGGTCGCGCAGTTTCACGTTCTCCCGCTGCGAGGCCTTCACCAGGGAGTCGAAGGCGCCGGCCGCGTCGATGTCCAGCCGCTCCATGAGGATGCCGGTGGCCTGGCCGATCAGGTCCCGGGTGCGCATGGCCTCGGTGAGCTGCTCGCGCACGGTCGCCGAGTCCAGGGCGAGCGAGACGTGCGCGGTGAACAGCCGGCCGATGCGGGTGGCGTCCTCGTCGAAGGCCTGGGGTTTGCGGGCGTACGCCGTCAGCACGGTCAGGCGGCGCCGGTCGGCGCGCAGCCGCAGCGACAGCGCGGAACGGAGACCGAGGTCGCGCAGGGCGTTGCCGCCGCCGTCGGTCTCGCTGTCGTCCGTCCGGACCACGGGGGTGGTCCAGAGGTGTTCCCAGTCCGGGTGCGGCTCGCACGCCCCGGCCCGGGACTCGCCCGCGAACCGTACGACCTCGTCGCTCCAGGCGAGCGTGCGCAGCCGGCCGCCCCGCTGGATCTCCGAGATGCCCGCGTGCTCCGCGCCGGGCAGCAGCCGCACCGCCAGGGCGACCGCGGTGTCCAGGGTGTCGTCCGGGGTGCGCGTCCCGTGCAGTTGCCGAGCCGCCGCCGTCAGGGCCTCGGCCAGCTCGAAGCCCACCGGAAAACGCGGCAAATCAGTAAATTCGGACGCAGCCACCACGAACCTCTTCGGCATGCGCGGCCAAACGGCCGTGCGCAGGAGAGCTCCGCAGCACATTCCCGACTGCGAGCACAGGACGAACAGCACTTTAGCTGCTTGGTTGCGTGCCGGTGACGCCCGGCCGAAGGACCGGGCGGACGCCTTCCGTACCCCGTCGCCGGCGTGATGAAATGGGAGACGGGTCAGGAAGCGGCCTCGACCGGAAGCCGGCGGACGTCTGTCAGGTGAGTGACGTGACCTTCCTCCCCCCACCGTGCGAGCCGTGCGATCCGCCCGGTTACGCCGTGCTCGCGCTGCCCCCGGAGATCGACTTCTGCAACGCCACGGGGCTGCTGCCTCTGATCATGGCCGCGGTCGACCACCGTTCCGACGGCCTGCGCGTCGTCGTCCTGGACCTGACCGCGACCCGTTTCATGGACTCCCAGGGCGTCCGGCTCCTCGACCGGGTACGCCGCCGCCTGCCCGACCGCGCCCGGCTGCGGGTGGTGGCCGCCCCGAAGGGGGTGCCCGGCCGCGTCCTCGAACTCTCCGGCCTGCGCCGGGACGTACCGGTGTACGACAGCCTCACGGAGGCCCTGCGCCCGGAGAGCGGTACGGCGAACGGGCCCGGCAGCGGGGCGGGGAGCGGGAGCGCGGCCTAGGCTGACGGCATGGCACCGAACATCGCGACGAACACCCGTGTCTCCCTGGACGGGTTGCTGGACTTCGTACGCCCCCGGCACCGGGCGATCCTGCTGACCCGGCGGGCCGACGGCAGCCCGCAGGGCTCGCCGCTGACCTGCGGGGTCGACGATTCCGGCCGCATCGTGGTCTCCACCTACCCGGAGCGGGCCAAGACCCGCAACGCGCAGCGGGACCCGCGGGTCAGCCTCATCGTGCTCAGCGACGAGTGGAACGGTCCCTGGGTCCAGATCGACGGCACGGCGGAGGTCATCGGTACGCCCGACGCCGTGGAGCCGCTCGTGGAGTACTACCGCAACATCGCCGGCGAGCACCCCGACTGGGACGAGTACCGGCGGGCCATGGTGAAGCAGGGGAAGTCGATCATCCGGGTGACGCCGGAGAAGTGGGGTCCGGTGGCCACGGGGGGCTTCCCGGCGCGGCTGGCGTCGGACGGCTGACCGCGGGGGCCGGGGAACGGGCGCGGGGGCTGCCACAGGGCCGGGCGCGGAGCCCCGGCAGGGGACCAGGACGCTGCGTCGGGGACCAGGCACGGGACCGGGCACGGGCCCCTGCCCGGAGCCGGGCACGGGACCGGGCACGGGACCGAACGCGGGACCGGACGCGGGACCGGGCACGGGACCGGGCACGGGACCGGACGCGGGACCAGGCACGGGACCGGACGCGGGACCAGGCACGGGACCGGACGCGGAGCCGGTCACCCTCGTTCGACCATCGCCTCGATGCCCGCCACGAGCAGGTCCAGCGCGAACTCGAAGTCCCGGTCCAGCATCTCCCCGACCGTGTCGCCGCCGCGGGCCGACATGATCTCCCGGGACTCCTCGATGACGCCCGCGGTGTCCGGCGACTCCGCCACCGCGCTCATGGAGGCCCGGAAGTACTCGTCCGGACTCAGGCCGCTGTGCGCCGCCCGGGCGAGGAGGTGGCCCTCGATGGTCCCGTAGCCGTAGACGAACTGGAAGACGGCGGAGATGGCACCGGTCACGCGGTGCGCGGGCAGACCGCTGCGGCGCACGACGCCCTGCACGGCCCGGGAGAAGGCCAGCGAGTGCGGCCCGATGTTCAGGTAGGTGCCGGTCAGCTGGGACAGCCAGGGATGGCGCACCAGCAGCCTGCGGTTCTCCCGGGCCAGCGTGCGCAGCTGCCCGCGCCAGTCCCCGCCGGCCTCCGGGCCGGGGTGGCGCAGCTCGCCGAAGACGGCGTCCAGGGCGAGTTCGAGCAGCTCGTCCTTGGTGTCGACGTACCAGTACACGGACATCGCGGTGACGTCCAGCTCGGCGGCCAGCCGGCGCATGGAGAACTTGGCCAGGCCCTCGGCGTCCAGCAACCGGACGGTGGCCTCGGTGATCCGCTCCCGGTCCAGCCCGGACGGCTGCCCGCCGCGCCGCCCGCTCCGCCGGCCCTCACCCGCCAGCCAGACACTGGCCCGCGGCCCCTGCCGCCCTGCCTTCGCCATGCGTACATTCTCCTCGCTCGCCACCCGCCGGCCGGCCCACCCGCGCTCACCCCTCAGGCGCTCTCCTCCTCCGCCCGCCGCAGCAGCACCGCCGCGACCGCACCGCCGAGCACCACAGCCACCGCTCCCACCAGCTGACTGCGCTCCAGCCCGGAGGAGAACGCGTCGATCACCCGGCCCCGCTCCGCCTCCCCCTCCGCCGAGGCCAGCGCCGCCGGCAACGACGCCGCCGCCATCGGCACCAGCGCCGCGAACCGCGAGTTCAGCACCGCGCCCAGCACGGCCACGCCCAGCCCGTTGCCGAACTCCGCCAACGTACCGTTGACGCCCGCGCCGACCCCCGCCTTGGCCGGCGGAATCGAGCTCATGATCGCGTGTGCCATGGCCGGGTTGCCGAGCGCGCACCCCACGCCGATCAGCAGCAGGCCCAGCAGTGTGCCGGCGTAGCCCTCACCGGTGAGGGTGGCGATGGCCACCAGGCCCGCCGACATCAGCACCATGCTGAGCAGCACCGCCGCCGGCGTACCCAGCCTGGCCAGCCATTTCGCCGCCACCCCGGAGAAGTTCAGGAGGACCACGGTCAGCGCCAGCGGCGCCGTCGCCAGCCCCGCCTCCAGAGGGCCGTACCCGAGCACGAACTGCAGGTGCTGGGTGAGCAGGAACAGCGCGCCGCCCATGCCGAAGGTGATCAGCACCAGCCCCGCCACCGCGCCGGTGAACCGCTGGTTGCGGAAGAAGGCCAGGTCGAGCATCGGGTACGGGATGCGGCTCTCCCAGTAGGCGAAGAGCGCGAGGACGCCCACCGCGACGGCCGCCGTGGCCGACACCCTGCCCGACGTCCAGCCGTGCTCGGGTCCGGAAATGATCGCGTAGACCAGCGCGGACATGCCGATCGTGGAGAGCACGGCACCGATCAGGTCGGGGCGGTCGCCCTGCCGGTTGCTCGACTCGGGGACCAGGGTCACGACCGCGACCAGGCCCAGCGCCACGACCGGCAGGTTGATCAGGAAGATGGCGCCCCACCAGAAGTGGTCGAGCATGAATCCGCCGATCAGCGGCCCGCACGCGAAGCCGAGCGCGCTGACCGCGCTCCAGATGCCGATCGCCTTCGCGTGCTCCGCGGGCGCGAAGATCTGCATGACCACGGCGAGCGTGGTGGTCAGCAGCAGCGCACCGCCGACGCCCATCCCGGCCCGCGCCGCGATCAACTGCCCGGTGGTCTCCGCCAGACCCGCCGCCAGCGAGCCCAGGCCGAACAGGGCGAGGCCCGTGGCCAGCATCTTCTTGCGGCCGTAGCGGTCGGCGGCACTGCCCGCGGTGAGCAGCAGGCCGGACTGCACCAGGGAGTAGGCGTTGATCATCCACTGAATGTCCGAGGTGGCCGCGCCCAGCTCGCTGGTGAGCGAGGGGATGGCCACGTTCAGCACGGTGTTGTCCAGCACCACGGTCAGCTGGGCGAGGCTGATGACACCGAGGATCAGCCAGCGCTGCGGGTGGCCCTGGACCGTGGGCGCGGCTTCCTGCTCCTGGGAGGACATCGTCATGCTGTACAGCGTAGAGGGGCCCTTATACGCCGTACAGCACAGTCCTTCCCGGGTCAGGTCGTCGTCGGCTGCGTGAGGTCGTAGAAGGTGGCCGAGCCGGCCGTGACCTCCGTGAAGTTGGCCTCGACCCACGACGTGATCTGCGACGAGGTGCCGGAGTCGCCGCTGCCCATGCCGCCCATGCCGCCCGCGCCGCCGCCTCCGACGAAGTAGTGGATCTCTCCGTCCGCCACGTACTCCTTGAACTCGGTCAGGGTCGGTGACGGGTCCGTGCCGTTGAAGCCGCCGATCGCCATCACCGGGTCACCGGTGCTGAGCTGGTAGCTCGCGGCGTTCTGGGAGCCGATCGCGGCCGCGACCCAGGTGTACCGGCCGGCGTCGGCCTCCAGCAGCTCCTTGGCCTCGGAGCCGACCTGGGCGCCGTTGAGCAGACCGCCCATGCCGCCACCACCGCCACCGCCGCCGCCCGTACGGCCGCCCTCGCCGGTCTGACTGTTCGGAGCCGTCCGGCCGTCCGGAGCCGTCCGGCCGTCCTGGCCCGGTGCGCCTCCAGGGAATCCGCCCGCGCCGGGACCGCCCTGCCCCTGGCCCTGCCCCTGCCCGGGGGCGGTCCCGCCGCCGGGAAGGCCACCGCCCCCGGGGCCACCGCCCCGGCCACCGCCACCGCCCGGGCCGCCCCTCATGCTCGCCCCGGCCGGACCGGCCGTGACGATGGAACCGCTGTGCCCCTCCTGCACGGTGCTCAGCGTGTACGCGGTGGGCGCGGCCAGCGACGCCACGACGCCCGCCCCCGCCACCGCGAGGGCGAGCCGCCGCCCCAGCCGCCCGGCGAAGACGAGCCCGAGCGCGGCGGCCAGGCCGCCGACCAGGACCAGCCACTTCAGCCAGGGCAGGTAGTCGGGTGTGCGGTGGAGAAGGACGTATCCCCAGGCCGCGGTCGCCGTGACGGCGGCGGCGAGGGCCAGGGACGCCCAGGTCCGCTCGCGCCGCTCCCACAGCGTCGCCGCACCCATGCCGACCACGGCCGCCAGGCAGGGCGCGAGGGCCACCGTGTAGTACTGGTGGAAGATGCCCGCCATGTAGCTGAAGACGGCCGTGGTCATCAGCAGCGAGCCGCCCCAGACCAGGAAGGACGCGCGGGCGGTGTCGGTACGGCCGCCTCGCCGCGTGGCGACCAGTCCCGCGGCGAGCAGGACGAGGGCGGCCGGGAGCAGCCAGGAGATCTGGCCGCCGATCTCGGAGTTGAACATCCGGTCCCAGCCGGTCTCGCCCCACTGTCCGCCGCCACCGCCCGTGCCGCCGCCGACGCTGCCGGTCTCCTCGCCGTTGAGGCGGCCGAGGCCGTTGTAGCCGAGGGTCAGCTCCAGGAAGCTGTTGTTCTGCGAGCCGCCGATGTACGGCCGCGAGGACGCCGGCCACAGCTCGACGACCGCGACCCACCAGCCGCCGGAGACCAGGATCGCGGCGGTGGCCAGCGCCAGCTGCCCCAGCCGCCTCCTCAGCCGCACCGGTGCGCAGACGCCGTAGACGAGGGCGAGGGCGGGCAGGATCAGGAAGGCCTGGAGTGTCTTCGTCAGGAACGCGAAGCCGATCGCGACGCCGGCCCACACCAGCCACTTGGTCCGGCCGTCCTCCAGCGCGCGGACGACGAGGTGGCAGGCGACGGACATCAGCAGCGCCAGCAGCGCGTCCGGGTTGTTGAAGCGGAACATCAGCGCGGCGACGGGTGTGAGCGCCAGCACCGCACCGGCGATCAGCCCGGCCGCGGGAGCGAACCGGCGGCGCACGGACGCGTACACGACGGCGACCGTCGCGACGCCCATCAGCACCTCGGGGACGAGGACCGACCACGAGTTCAACCCGAAGATCCGCACCGCCAGCGCCATCGGCCACAGCGCGGCCGGGGGCTTGTCGACGGTGATGGCGTTGGCAGCGTCCAGGGAGCCGAAGAAGAACGCCTTCCAGGACTGGCTGCCCGCCTGCACGGCCGCCGAGTAGAAGGAGTTGGCGTAGCCGGAGGCGCTGAGGTTGCAGAGGTAGAGCAGACCGGTGGCCAGCAGCAGGCCGAGGAAGGCAGGCCGGACCCAGCGGGGGTCCTCGGGGCGGCCTCGCCACAGTCTTCGCAGGCGCGACTGCCGGGGCGGTCCGGGCGCGGGCGGCGCCACCGGCGGTCCCCAGTCCTCGCCGTCCCCGGGACACGTGTCCCCCGTGCGCGTCGTCCGGTCGTGGTGCGTCGTCATCGTCCGTCCCTCGAATCGGTGTCGGCGGGGCGCACCGGCCGCAGCCGCACGGTCGCGTCGCTCCAGGTGCGGGAAGAATCCGGGTGCCGTGGTTCCCGGGCGCCGTGTCCCGGCGTTCTGGTGATCGGCGGCGCGTCCGCGGTGGGCGGCGCGTCCGGGAACACCCAGGCGCGGAAGAGCAGGAAGCGCAGCACGGTGGCCGCGAGGTTGGCGGCGATCAGCACCGCCAGCTCGGTGGAGTGGTCCGGGTCGGCACTCGCCGCGTTCAGGGCGGCGAGCGAACCGCTGGTCAGGGCGAGACCGATACCGAAGACGACCAGCCCCTGCGCCTGGTGCCGCACCGCGCCGCCCCGGCCCCGCACCCCGAAGGTCAGCCGCCGGTTGGCGGCGGTGTTGGCGACCGCCGAGACCAGCAGGGCGAGCGCGTTGGCGAGCTGCGAGCCGCCGAAGTGGCGGAAGCCGCTGTAGAGCAGCAGGTAGAAGAGGGTGGAGAGGGCGCCGACGACACAGAAGCCGACGAGCTGCCGGGCGAGTCCCTGCGGTACGTCCTTCAGGTCGCGGTCGCGCGGGTCGTCGCCGAAGGGCCGGGCCAGCCGGTCCAGCGGCAGCGAACCGGTGGCCAGCGCCTTGCCGACCCGCCACACGCCCTTGAGGTCGTCGGTCGCCGTCCGCACGATGTGCACGGTGGAGTCCGGGTCGTCGACCCAGTCGACCGGCACCTCGTGGATCCGCAGCCCCGCACGCTCGGCGAGCACCAGCATCTCGGTGTCGAAGAACCAGCCGGTGTCCTCCACCAGCGGCAGCAGCACCCGGGCCACGTCCCGGCGGATCGCCTTGAACCCGCACTGCGCGTCGGAGAAGCGGGCCTGGAGGGAGCCGCGCAGGATGAGGTTGTAGGAGCGGGAGATGAACTCCCGCTTGGCGCCCCGCACCACCCGTGAGCTGCGGGCGAGCCGGGAGCCGATCGCGAGGTCCGAGTGCCCGGATATCAGCGGCGCCACCAGCGGCAGCAGCGCGTTCAGGTCGGTGGACAGGTCGACGTCCATGTAGGCGAGGACCGGGGCGTCCGAGGCCGACCAGACGGTACCGAGGGCCCGGCCCCGCCCCTTCTGCTCCAGCCGGAACGACGTGACCTCGGCGAGCTCCGCGGCCAGTCGCGCCGCCACGTGCGGGGTGGCGTCGGTGGAGGCGTTGTCCGCGACCGTGATGCGGAAGGCGTACGGGAAGGTCCGCGTCAGGTGCTCGTGCAGTCTCAGGACGCACGGCCGGAGGTCCTTCTCCTCGTTGTAGACGGGGATCACCACGTCCAGGACTGGCGTACCGGCTCCTGCGGCCGGGAGGTGCTCCCGTGCCGGCAGGGAGCCGGGAGAAGAGTCGGTTCGCATGGGACCGACTCTTCTCAAGTCCCCTGTCGCACCCGTGTGGTGGGACTGTGCTGTGCCTGTGAGTGCGGCGCCGAGCCGCGCCGTGCCGGGAGGGCGGGCAGGTACAGGGTGAACACCGTACGCCCCGGCACGCTGTCGACCGTCACGGCACCGCCGTGCGCGGTGGCCACGGCCTGCACGATGGCGAGCCCGAGGCCCGTCGAGCCGGTCGTCCGGGACCGCGCGGAGTCGCCGCGCGCGAACCGTTCGAAGACGTGCGGCAGCAACGCGGCCGGGATGCCCTGCCCGTTGTCCTCGACGTCCACGCACAGCCACCCGCCGCTGTGCCGCACCCGCGCGGTGACGGTCGTGCCGGGCGGGGTGTGGTTGCGGGCGTTGCCCAGCAGGTTGACCAGCACCTGCTGGAGCCGGGCGGCGTCCGCCGACACCGGCATCGGTTCCTCGGGCAGGTCGAGCCGCCAGGTGTGGTCGAGGCCGGCCGCGCGGGCGTCGCTGACGGTGTCCACGACGAGCGGTACGAGGTCGGTCTGCTCGAACTGCAGCGGCCGCCCGGCGTCCAGGCGGGCGAGCAGGAGGAGGTCCTCGACCAGCAGGGTCATGCGCCCGGCCTCGGACTCGATGCGTCCGAGCGCGTGCCGGGTGTCGGGGCCGACCTGCTCCCGTCCCCTGCGGGTGAGTTCGGCGTACCCGCTGATGGAGGCGAGGGGCGTACGCAGTTCATGGCTGGCGTCGGCGACGAACTGCCGTACCCGCGTCTCGCTCTCCTGCCGCGCGTGCAGCGCGCCGTGCACGTGGTTCAGCATCCGGTTGAGCGCGGCACCGACCCGGCCGACCTCGGTGTGCGGGTCGCACTCGGACTCCGGGACGCGCTCGTCGAGGTTCACCTCGCCCGCGTGCAGGGGGAGTTCGGAGACCCGGGTAGCGGTGGCGGCGACCTTGCGCAGGGGGCGGGTGGCGACGCCGACGATGACGGTCCCGGCGAGGGAGGCGGCGATGAGGCCGGCGGCGGTGACGCTGGCCTCCACGAGGACCAGGGTGTTGATGGTGCCGGTGACCTCGGAGGTGGGGAGGGCGGCGTAGTAGCTGCCGTTGACGCCGTCGCGGTACTCCACGCGGTAGTCGCCGAGGCCGGGGATCTCGACGGTGTGCGCGTCACCGTCCTGGGGGGCGGACGCCAGCGCGGTCCGCTGCGCCGCGCTGAGGGAGACCGCCGTCATGCCGCTGAGGTCGGTGCTGTCGTCGGAGTCCCGGCCGTACTGGGCGTCGACGACGACGCCGTCCCGCACGTCGGCGACGATCGTGCCGCGCGGTTGCGGCCCGCGGGTGACGAACGCGTCGAGGTCCATCCGCTGCGGGCGCTTGGCCCCGCCCCCGCCCTGGGGGTCACCGGGCGGCCCGAAGCCGGACACCCGGCCCACCACCTCGTCCAGCTGCCCGTCCAACTGGTCGTACAGATGCGACCGCAGCGCCACCGTGGTCACCGTGCCGATCACCGCGCACACCACCGCGATCAGCGCCACCGACGCGACGACGAGACGCGTCCGCAGGGTTCTCGGCCGCGGTCGTCGCCGCCCGCTCACGCCGCGGGCTTGATCAGGTAGCCGGCACCGCGCCGGGTGTGGATCATCGGCTCGCGTCCGGCGTCGATCTTCCGGCGCAGGTAGGAGATGTACAGCTCGACGACGTTGGCCTGCCCGCCGAAGTCGTACGACCAGACGCGGTCCAGGATCTGCGCCTTGCTGAGCACGCGCCGCGGGTTGCGCATGAGGAAGCGCAGCAGTTCGAACTCGGTGGCGGTGAGGTGGATGCCGTCGCCGCCCCGGGTGACCTCGTGGCTGTCCTCGTCGAGGGTGAGGTCGCCGACGACCAGGACCGAGTCGGAGCGCCGGTCGGCGGCACCGGAGCGCCGGATCAGCCCGCGCAGCCGGGCGACGACCTCCTCCAGGCTGAACGGCTTGGTGACGTAGTCGTCCCCGCCGGCGGTCAGTCCGGCGATCCGGTCCTCGACGGCGTCCTTGGCGGTCAGGAACAGCACCGGCACGTCCGGCAGGTCGCGGCGCAGCCGCCCCAGCACGCTCAACCCGTCCATGTCGGGCAGCATCATGTCCAGTACGACGGCGTCGGGCCGGAACTCCCGCGCGGCCTGGACGGCACCGTGCCCGTCCCCGGCGCTGCGGATCTGCCAGCCCTCGTAGCGCAGGGCCATGGACAGCAGCTCGGTGATGGACAGCTCGTCGTCCACCACGAGCACCCGGACGGGGCTCCCGTCCGGCCTCAGCAGTTCGGTGCGCCCCTGGGGCGAGGTCGTGGTCATAACGGACACCATGTCGGGACGCTCTGAGAGCACCCTTTCCCCAAGCTGTGATTTCTCTGAGAAACCCACAGGGGCCTCCCAGGCGGCTCCCGTCGACCACGGTCGGCCGGCCCTTCCGCCAGCCGGGCCGCCGGAGCCACCGAGGGTCACCGAGACCGCGGAGGCCATCGACGCCACCGACGCCACCGACGCCACCGACGCCACCGACGCCACGATCGTGCCCGGCACTCCCGGGGCGCTTCCCGTGCGCCTCCCGGGCACCTCCCCGGCGCCCGGTGCCTCCCCGACGCCCGGTGCCTCCCCGGCGCAAGGAGCGACGGACGAGGTCAGAACAGCCCGTCCTGCACTCCAGCCGCTCGCTTGAGCTCCCGCACGGGAACGGCGCACGGCCGGCCCTCTGCGGACACCAGCTCCCACCCGGTCATCAGCCGCGTATCGAGCACGACGACCCCGCGCTCCGTCGACAGGTGCAGATCCGGCCCCGCGGCCGCCACCAGCTCACCCCCGATCGCCCCGCCCGCCACCAGCTCGGCCACCTCCCCCACGGCGGCCGGCCCGCGGCCCGCCGCCCCTCCGGTCCCGAAGGCACCCGTACCGATCCCGAAGGCACCCGCGTGGTCCACGCCCCGGAACGGCTCGGGCGTCAGCGACTCGGGCCAGCCGCCGAGCGCCACCGCCCGCGCGTGCAGCTCCGCGATCTCGGCCGCCCGCCCCTCCTCGGACGCCGGCAGCCCGTCCCGCACCGCGCGCTTGTGGGCGTACGGGATCCGGTCGGGCACGCCCAGTGCCGCCCGCAGCAGTTCCTCGGTCCGCCGCGCGGCCATCAGCGGCCCGCTGCCCAGCCAGCTGAAACAGACCGCGCCCTGCTCCAGCAGCCGGGCGGCTCCCCGTTCCTGTGCGGTGATCCCCACCTTGACGAGCCCCGGCCCGAACCACGCCAGGTAGACGCGGTACGGCCGCGGGTCGTCCGCGATCGTGTCGGCGGCCACGGAGTGCGCCCGGTCCAGCCGCGCGCACTCCCCGCACCGCGCCCCCGTACTGCGCCCCGGTACACCGGCCCGCGCCGGGCACATGTGCCCCCGTGCCCCCACGCATGTCCGCACACCCCCCTCGGCGACCGCGAACGCCACCCGCTTCCCCCGGGGCAGCGCGCTGCGCCGGCCCCCGGCCCACGTGAGCACGGGACCGTCCGCCGCCCACCGCAGCCCCGCGCACTTCCATGCCTGTGCCATCGCCGTCGAGCGTAGGGGGAGCCACTGACAACGCCCTCCGCGCCGCCCTAGCGACGCTCGGCGACGAAGGAGCCGAGGCCGGGCCGACCGGTCGGGAGTGCCGGCCCCGAAGTAACGTACGGCCATGGCAGCAAGCACCACCATGTGCCCCGAGCGCCTGGTCATGGAGCACATCACCAGCCGCTGGGGCACCCTGGCCCTGATCGCGCTGCTGGACCGCTCGTACCGCTTCAGCGAGCTGCGCCGGGAGATCGGCGGGGTCAGCGAGAAGATGCTGGCCCAGACCCTGCAGACGCTGGAGCGCGACGGTCTGGTCCACCGGGACGCCAAGCCCGTGATCCCGCCCCGCGTGGACTACTCCCTCACGGACCTCGGCCGGGAGGCCGCCGAGCAGGTCCGGGGCCTCGCACGGTGGGCGGAGCGGCGGATGGCGGCGGTCGAGCAGGCCCGCGCGGCGTACGACGCGACGAGGACCTGACGCGCCCGCCGCCCGCCCCACTGCTCCGTGCGCGCCGTACTCACCCCGAACCGGGCGGCGTCACGACTTCAGCACCGCCTCCATGACGCTGCGGGCGATGGGCGCACCGAGGCGGCCACCGGAGATGTCCGAGCGGGAGATGTCCATCTCGGTCGGATCGATGAAGACGGCCACGGCGACGGACGACCCGTCGTCCTTCTTGCCGTAGGAGACGAACCAGCCGTACGGCACCTCGTCGTCCACGTCGACACCGCGCTGCGCGGTACCGGTCTTGCCGCCGACCGTGATGCCGTCGATCAGGGCACGCTTGGCGCTGCCCTCCTTGGCGGTGAACTCCATCATCTGCTGGACCTTCTGCGCGGTCTCGGCGGAGACCGCCTCGCTCATCACCGCGGGCTCGGCCTTCTCCAGCGTGCCGAGGTCCGGTCCCTTGACCTCGTCGACGATGTAGGGCTGCATCAGCTTGCCGTCGTTGGCCAGGGCGGCGGTGACCATGGCCATCTGCATCGGCGTACTGGTGAGGCTGCCCTGTCCCATGCCGGTGAGCGCGGTGCCCGGCTTGTCGAGGTTCTCGGGGTAGAGGCTCTTGGTGGCGAGCAGGTCGCCGAAGTCGTCGGAGTAGACGTCCTCGTTGAAGCCGAACTTCTCGGCCGTCTCGCGCATCTTGTCCGCCCCCAGCTCGGACGCGGCGTCCAGGAAGACGTTGTTGCACGAGTGCTGCATCGCGACCTTCATCGAGGCCTTGTCGCAGACGGCGTCACCGGCCTCGCTGCCGATCCTGTTGGTCGACTGCGGCAGCTTGTACGGCGATTCGGCGTCCGTGCGGGCGTCGATGTCGCTGACCACCCCGTGCTCCAGCGCGGCGGCCGCCGTGAGGATCTTGAAGGTGGAGCCCGGCGGGTAGGTCTCGCGCAGCGCGCGGTTGGCGAGCGGCTTGCTCTTCTCCTTGGTGAGCGCGACGAAGCGGTCCGACTCGTTGAAGGTGCCGCCCGAGAACGTCGACGGGTCGTAGGAGGGCGCCGAGACCAGAGCCAGCACCTTCCCCGTCGCCGGGTCCAGGGCGACGACGGCGCCCCGGGCCCCCTTCAGGTCGGTCAGCCCCTTCCAGGCCGCCTTCTGCGCCTTCGGGTCGATGGTGGTGACCACCGAGCCGGCGCGCCGGCCCTCGCCGCTGACGATGTCGGCGAACCGCTGGAACGCCAGCCGGTCGTCCTTGCCGGTCAGGATGGAGTCGTAGGTCTTCTCCAGCAGCGTCATGCCCTGGGCCTGCGACGCGTATCCCGTCACCGGCGCGTACATCGGCCCGTCGGCGTAGGTGCGCTTGAACTTGAGGTCGGTGCCCTCGGTCTCGGCGGAGCCGGTGACGGCCCGGCCACCGACGACGATGTCTCCGCGCGGGGTGGAGAACTGCTCGATCTGCACCCGCCGGTTCTTCGTGTCCGAGGCGAGCTCCGGGGCCCGGACGTACTGCAGCCAGTTCGCGCGGATCAGCAGGCCGAGCACCAGCAGCCCACAGAAGATCGCCACGGCCCTCAGCGGCTTGTTCACCGGGTGCCCCCACCGAGTCTCGGCCGGATGGATATGGAGATGCGTCGTCGCAGCATGCGCACACCCTAAACACACCAAGCGCCCTCAGCGCCGCCAGGGCTGCCGTCAACTCCCCCGCGAATTCCCGACGATTGCGGGCGAGTGACATGAGTCACACAAAGAACGGGGCTCCCGTGACCAACCCTACCCACCTGTCCAATTTATCCAGACGGGAATCGTCAAAGATAACCGCAGCCCGAACAAAAAAGAGCACCTTTCTTTCGCTTCGGCTATAAAATATTCGAACCATTCAGACTGCCCGCACACGCTTTTCCCGCGGCCGTTCTCCTTTTTCTCTCCCACCAGGGAAGGCTCCCAGTGAAGCTTCGCCGTCGCCTCGCTGTGGCCGCCGCCGTCGCGGTGACCACGCCCGTCGCGCTGTTCACCGCCGCTCCGGCCCTCGCCGCCGGGAAGCCCGCGGCGCAGATACAGAACCAGCCGACGTACGCGGAGCTGGAAAAGGCCGCCGGTGACGCGAGGAAGGCCTACGAGGACGCCGTCGCCGCCAAGGAGAGGGGACTGAAGGACCTCAAGGCCACCCTGGACTCCCTGGCGTCCGACACGCACCCGCTCAGGGCGGCCACGATCACCGCCGCCAAGGCGGCCCAGGACGCGGCGGCCGCCAGGGCCACTGCCGAGCAGGCCGTCGCGGACGCCGAGGCCACGCTCGAAGCGGCCGGGAACGACACCGACAGGGCCGCGGCGCAAAAGGCCCTCGAAACCGCCGAAGCCGATCTGGTGGCAGCGGTCAAGGCCCAGCAGGAGGCCGACACCACGGCCGAGCAAGCCAACACCGCGCTGAGCGACGCCAGGGTGGCGGCCACCCGTGAGTACAGTCTGATCACGGCAGCCGTCGACAAGGCGAGCAAGGCCGCGGAAACCGCTGAAAAGGCACTCGACGCCGCCAGGAAATGCATCCGTGAGAACGGCCTGACCTCGCTCGTGACGGAACTGCCGTCCGAAGTCGTCGCGGGCACCACCGTCGGTTTCACCCTGCGCGTGACCAACGGCACCGAGCGCACACTGACCGTGGACCCCCTGGTGTTCGTCCACGCGAACGGCGAACACAGCGGTGGGAAGAGCCCCTTGGAGGTGAAGTGGTCCACCGGCTCCGGCTGGCAGACCCTCACCGGTGACGGGCCCGAGCACATCGGTCCCCTCGGCACCCTGAAGCCGGGCGAGCGGAGCGACGTACGGCTGCGGATGCGGATCGACTCCGCCTCCCGGGCCGCCGACGCCCTCGCGCTGTTCGCCAGTGACGCCTCCGACGCGTACAAGCCCTGCGTCCACGGCCCGATGAAGCGCTACGAGTTCAAGATCCTGCCCGCGGGCAGCAAGCCGGGCGCGGTCGACGAGGCCAAGCCCGGGCAGCCCGGCGGGGACGACGACAAGCGGCCGGACACCGCGGCCCCCGGCACGGGCACGGGCCCCTCCGCACAGGGCGGCGCGTCCCAGCAGCCGGCACAGGCACCGGCCACCGGGACCGACACCGCCGGCAACCTCGCCAGGACCGGCACGTCCTCCGCGATGGCGCCGCTCGCCCTCGCGAGCGCCGTCGCGGTCGCACTCGGCGCCGGTACGGTCGTCGCCATCCGCCGCCGCAAGGCCGCGCAGAACGCCTGACCGGCAGCCGGCCGCCCGGACCCGGGGCACCCTCCCGTGCACTCGGTCCGGGCGCCGGCCCTCGCTGCTGTGCGACACAGGCCGTGGGACACAGGCGTGGCACCCGAGCCGTGGGACACAGGCCACGAGACACCGATCGTGGCGCGCAGATCGCGGAACACAGATCTCGGGACACAGATCATGAGGCGAACGCCTTGAGACAAGGGCTGTGAAACAAGGACAGAGGCCCTGTGGATCACTCCACAGGGCCTCTGACCTGATGTGCACTCGGCAGGATTCGAACCTGCAACCTTCTGATCCGTAGTCAGATGCTCTATCCGTTAAGCTACGAGTGCCTGTCTTCTTCAGTTTTACCGCCGCTCCCGTTCCTTCCGGCCCGCTCGCGGCGACAGGAAGAACATTACATGACTGCCGCCGTCATGTGAAATCCGTTAGCCGCACCCGTTGTGACCTGCGGAAACGAGCCATCGAAGCCACCGCACGGACCCGGAGGAACACCGAAGCCCCGGCCAGACGGGCCGGGGCTTCGGTGATCGGTGCGGAGGCGGAGGGATTTGAACCCTCGATGGGCTTTAAGACCCAAACCGCATTAGCAGTGCGGCGCCATAGACCGGACTAGGCGACGCCTCCAGACAACATCACCCTTCGCGTGCGAGCGCGACTGGTGCGTGCCGATGATGACACAGTTGAGCTCGCTGTCACCAATCGACCCCTACGGTACTAGGCGGGCGGGCCGCAGGGCAAAGCCCTTACGGCCCGGTCGCGCAACGTCCGGCGGTCCGGCGCGTTAGTCCGGTCATGTTCCAGGTCACTCGCCTTCCCGCCGCCGCCCGTATCCTCGGCGCCGCCGCCCTGTCCGCCGTCACCCTGGCCACCCTGTCCGCCGCGCACCCGGCCGCCGCCGCCGGCGGCGGGGCACCGGTCTTCGATCACCTGACGGTCACCGTCCGGGACGCCGGAGCGGGCGCGGACGGCACGTACGAGCTGTTCTGCAACCCCCACGGCGGCAGCCACCCCGACCCGGACGGCGCCTGTGCCGTCCTCGAGCGCGACACGCGGTGGGGGCAGGACGTCTTCGCCCCCGTCCCGGAGGGCAGCGTCTGCACCATGCAGTACGGCGGTCCCGCCACCGCGCACGTCACGGGCACCTGGGCCGGACGCCCCGTCGACGCGACGTACGACCGCCGCGACGGCTGCGGGATCTCCCGCTGGGACCGCATGGTGCCGCTGCTCCCGGACATGGGGTCGGCAGGGCGGTCGTGAACCGGTCCTGTGCGGCGCCGGGAGGCGACGCACAGGGCCCTCGGTCACATGTTCTGCTTCACTTTCTCGTGCGACCTCCCTCGCATCCCACGCCGCCCGCCGGGCCCCAACCCTTAGACTCCCTCGCGTGACACGTTGCGGGCCGATTGGCAAGATGGCCCAGGCGGTCGGCAAGTGCGGTAACCAGGAGGGAAGCGTCTCGTGAGCAGCAGGCCATCCCGAGGCGCTGCTCGCCTCGCAGCCATACTGGACGCGCTGCCCGACGCGTTGGTGCTGGTCAACGCGAACGGCACCGTCGTCAACGCCAACACCATCGCGCTGGAGGCCTTCGAGGCTCCGGGCACCGCGCTGGTCGGGCGCGGGCTGCTGGACCTGCTGCCGCAGTTCGACTCGCGGCTCATCCCCGGGTCCATGAGGCGGCCGGACCACATCGATCCACGGGCGCGCACCAAGCCGACGCGGATGGTCGCCCGGCGCACCGACGGGACCGAGTTCCCGGTCGAGGTCACCAGCGCCAACCTGGAGACCGGCCAGCAGGCCTACGACAACTACGGCTACGCCGGCGACGAACTGCTGATGCTCGTCGTCCGCGATCTCTCCGGCACCGTCGACACCGAGGCCGAGCTGGCGCGCTCGCAGCGGCAGACCGAGATGATCCTGCGGGCCGCGTCCGAGGGCGTCGTGGGCACCGACACCGACGGGCGGATCGTCCTCGTCAACCCGGCCGCCGCCCAGATCCTGGGCTACCGGGCCAGCGACCTCGGCGGCCGTGAGCTGCACACCCTCATCCTGCACTCGCGGGCCGACGGCTCGCCGTTCCCCTACGACGAGTCGCCGCTCGCCGACACCCTGCGCTCGGGCCGCAAGCACCGGGTGCGCGGACAGGTGGTGTTCTCCAAGAGCGGCGACCAGTTGCCGGTCGACCTGACGACCGCACCCGTCCGCGACGGGGACCAGCTCGTCGGCGCCGTGATGACCTTCACCGACCGGCGCCCCTACGACGCCCTGGTCAAGGAGCACGAGGAAGCGGAGCAGCGGCACGCCGAGGAACGGGAGCGACTCGCCGAGGAACACGCCTCCGAGCTGACCGCGCTGCGCCAGCAGCACGCGGGTGAGCTGGAGGAACTGCGGGAGAAGCACGCGGAGGAGATCGCCGCGGACGCCGACCGCTACGCCGCGCTCGGTGAGCGGGAGAAGGACCGCTACGAGGCGATCGCCGCCCGGCACGAGCAGCTGCTCACCCTCCTCGGGGACTCCCTGCGCGGGCCCCTGGACGAGCTGCGCCGGGAACTGGCCGCGCTGGCGTCGGACGACGCCGGTCAGCTGTGGCCCGAGGCCAACCAGGTGCTGCACCACCTCTCGGCCGGCTACTCACGCATCACCACGCTCATCGACAACGTCCTCGGCTACCAGCGTCTCGACGTCGGGAACGAGAACCTCTCCCGTACGAAGGTGATGCTCGACGCCGTCGTCGCCTCCGGTGTCGACGGGGCCGTGGAACTGATCGGGCCGGGGCGGGTGCAGTTCGCCGTGCACGCGCCGCCCATCGAGGCCGAGGTCGATCCCCGGCTGCTGGCCACCGCGCTCGCGCATCTCGTCGCGGACGTGGCGGGCGTCGACGCCACCGGCAATTCACCCGTGTCGGCGACGGGCGGCTACCTGGACAACACCGTCGTGGTGGCGGCGGCGCAGCGCGGCGAGGTCGTACGCATCGAGGTGCGCGGGCCGTACGCCGGGGGAGACCCGGTGCACGAGCCGATCGTGCGCGGGATCGTGCGGGCGCACGGTGGCGTGCTGCAGACGCACGAGGTGCCGGGAATGAGCGGCAGCGCGTACGTGCTGGAGGTGCCGATCGGGGGTGGGGCGGGGGCCGTCGCCGCCCAGGCCCAGGCCCTGGCCCTGGATCCGGGGCAGGCACCGGCACAGGCGCAGGCCGCCGAGGTCGAGGGGGCCACGGGTCGCGCGGGTGCTGCGGGGGCTCCGGGCGCGGGCAGCGCCCTGGCCGTTCAGGAGCCGGCTCCCGGTGGCGGACGGCGGCGCGCACGGCGGGCCTCCGTCGACGCGTTCCTGGAGAGCGAGGTCACGGGCGCTGCGGGTGAGGGCCCCGGCGGGGGCCCCACCGGTGCCGAGGGCGGGGGTGCCGCACCGACCGGGCGACGCAGGCGGCGTGCTGCCCAGGCCCAGGAGCAGACCGCCCAGGAGCCGATCGCCCAGGGGCAGACCGCCCAGGAGCAGGCCCAGGCCGCACCGGCTCAGGCCGTGCGGGAGGAGGCCCAGGCGTCGGCCCCGCTTCCGGTTCCCGCGCAGGCGGCGCCGGGCGAGGGGTCCGGCGGTACCGGGCGTCGGCGCGGACGGCCCGCGGAGGCCGCCGGTGCCGCCGCCGAGGGTGTGCCCCAGGAGGCGGACGCCGGGGTGTCCGAGGGCGCCGTCGTCATGGCCGGCGAGCACGGCGGAGGGGCCGCGGCCTCCAACACCGGTCTCGGCGGGACCGTACCGCCGCAGGGCATGCCCGGGCCCGGCGGCCGGCGTGCGCGGCGGGACGGCGGGGAGCAGCAGGCGCTGCCCCCGGCGCTGCCCGCGCAGGCCGGTGAGTCGGACCCGCCCGACGCGTCCCAGCCGACCGGGCGCCGGCGCCGCGCCCTGGCCTCCGCGAACGAGCGTGCCGCCGCGCAGGAAGCGGCACCGCGCCAGGTGTTCGCCCTGCCGCCCGCCGACGTGGACCGGCCCTCCGACGGGGCGGAGCCGCACGGGACGGCCGAGGCCGTGGCGTCCCCGGCGACGCCCCCGGGCCAGGTCCGGGTGCCCGGCCCGGCCGCTTCCGGTGACGTCCCGCCCGACGGCGGCGCCCTGCCCGCCGAGGGCCGGCACGACGCCGTACCGCACGACCAGGCCGACGACCACACCCCGCCGCAGCCGCACCCGGCCGATGCGCCCACGGGCCGGCGCCGTCGGGCCGGGGCCGGCCCGTGGGCCGAGGAAGCGGCGCCGCCGGCGATGCAGGGTGGTCCGGTGCAGAGTGGTCCGGTGCAGAGTGCGCCCGCGCAGGCGCCACCCGTGCACGGAACCCCCGCGCCTCCGCAGCACGCCGCCGGCCGGGGCGTGCCCGCCCAGGCCGCACCGGCGCCCGCCCCCGCACCGGCAGCCCACGCAGCCGCGCCCCAGCCCGCCGAGGCCACCGCCGACGCCGCGCAGCCCGCCGCCGGTCAGCC
>NZ_JBNGGC010000048.1:0-42366 GCF_049974565.1 Streptomyces sp. WG5
CGGCTGACCAGCTGGATCGACATGATGCTGTCCCCGCCCAGCGCGAAGAACCCGTCGTCCGCGCCGACCCGCTCCACGCCCAGCACGTCGGCGAAGAGCGCGCAGAGCAGCCGCTCCCGTTCCGTGCGGGGCTCCCTGCCGTTGCCCGCGCCCTGTGGGTGCGGCACCGGGAGGGCGGTGCGGTCCAGCTTCCCGTGCCGGGTCAGGGGCAGTGCGTCCAGGACCTGCAGGGTGCTCGGGAGCGCGTACTCGGGCAGCCGCTCGGCGATCAGGGCGCGCAGCCGGTCGGTGTCGAGGGTGCGGCCCGGTTCGGGCACGACATAGCCGGCCAGGTGCTTGGCGCCGGTGGGTGCCCGGTGCACGAGGACGACGGAGTCGGCCACGTCGTCCTGCTCGCCGAGGGCCGCCTCGATCTCGCCGAGTTCGATGCGGAAGCCGCGGATCTTGACCTGGTGGTCGGCCCGCCCGAGGAACTCCAGTACTCCGTCCGGGGTCCAGCGCACCAGGTCGCCCGTGCGGTACATACGGGTACCGGCCGGACCGAACGGATCGGCGACGAACCGTTCCGCCGTCTGCGCGAACCAGTTCAGGTAGCCGCGCGCCAGGGCGTCACCGGCGATGTACAGCTCTCCCGGCGCCCCGGGCGGCACCGGCCGCAGCCGGCCGTCGAGCACGTAGGCCCGCATGC
The DNA here is from genome assembly GCF_049974565.1 of Streptomyces sp. WG5. Classification (NCBI taxonomy): domain Bacteria; kingdom Bacillati; phylum Actinomycetota; class Actinomycetes; order Kitasatosporales; family Streptomycetaceae; genus Streptomyces; species Streptomyces sp. WG5. The sequence continues at coordinate 689 of NZ_JBNGGC010000048.1, forward strand.
CGTCACGGGCCCGGCCGATCGGCACGGTCGACGGCACCGAGCGCCGGTCGGCCATGGTGTGGGCGGTGGCGTACACGGTGATCTCGGTCGGGCCGTACGCGTCGGTGACCACGGTGTCGGGGCAGTGCTCCAGCACCCGGCGGACGGTCGCGGCGGTGACGACGTCGCCGCCGACCATCACCTCGCGGACGCCGGCGAGGCAGCCCGGGTCCTCTTCGGCCACGACGCGGAAGAGCCCGGCCGTCAGCAGGAGAAGGGTGACCTCGTGCTCGCGGACCGCCCGGGCGATGGCCGCCACGTCGGGCTCGCCGGGCGGGGCCACCACGACCTCCCCGCCGTTCAGCAGGGGCGTCCACAGCTCGCAGGTGGACGGGTCGAAGCCGTACGGCGAGTGCAGCAGCGTCCGGACGGGGCGATCGGTCGCCGTCCTCGTCCAGTGACGGTCCGTGGCCAGGCTCACCACACCGCGGTGGGTGGCCGTCACGCCCTTCGGCTCGCCGGTGCTGCCCGACGTGAACATCACGTAGGCGGCGTGATCGGGGTGGGGGCGCACCACGGGAGGTACGACGACCGGGTCCTGTCGCGGGTCGTCGTGTCGCGGGTCGTCGTGTCGCGGGTCGTCGTGTCGCGGGTCGTCGTGTCGCGGGTCGTCGTGTCGCGGGTGGTCGTGTCGCGGGTGGTCGTGTCGCGGATCGTCGTCGGTCACCGCGAGGAAGTGGGCGGCTCGGGGCAGCAGGCCGGGCGCCGTGCCCCGGTGGGTCTCGTCGGTGACGACCACCGACGCACCGGTCTGCCGCAGCATCTCGTCCAGCCTGGCCTCGGGCAGGTCGGGGGCGAGGGGCACGTAGGCCGCTCCGGCCTTCAGCACGCCCAGGATCGCCGTCACGGTCTCCGGCGAACGCTCCATCAGCAGCGCGACCCGGTCCTCCGGACCGGCCCCCAGGGACACCAGCCGCGTCGCCAGGCGGTCCGCCCGCTCGTCGAGTTCCCGGTACGTCCGCACACCGCCGTCCCAGCGGACGGCCACGGCCTCCGGCGTACGCGCCACCTGCGCCGCGAACGCCTCGACGACACTCGCCGCCTCCCTCGCCGTGTCCGCGTCGACGTCGTTCCAATCGGCCAGGACGCGGTGCCGCTCCTCCTGCGACAGCACGTCCACCGTGCCGGCGGGCCGATGGGGGGCGTCCACGAACGCCCGCAGCACCCGCACGAACCGGTCGGCCAGCACGCGTGCCTCCTCGTCGCCGAACGCGGCGGGCGCGTACTCGATGCGCAGGGACACCCCCTGCTCGCGCGGTGCGGCGATCAGCATGAGCCGGTAGTGGGCGGCCTCCCGGGTCTCCGCGCGGGTGAGGGTGAGGGAGGTGCCGGTGAGGGCCGTGGCCTTCTCGTCGACCGGATAGTTCTCGTAGACCATGGCCGAGTCGAACAGCCGGGGCAGGCCCGCGAGGCTCTGGATGTCGCTCAGACCCAGGTACTGGTGGGCCATCAGCCCGGCCTGCTCGTCCTGGAGGCCGCGCAGCAGTTCCTCGAGGGTCCGGTCCTGGTCCAGCCGCGCCCTGACGGGCAGGGTGTTGATGAACAGGCCCGCCATGGTCTCGATGCCGGGCACCTCCGGCGGCCGGCCGGACACCGTCGTGCCGAAGACCACGTCGTCACGGCCGGTCAGCCGGGACAGCAGCAGCGCCCAGGCGCCCTGGAGGACCGTGTTGACGGTGAGCCCGCGGGACCTGGCCCACGTGACGAGGCGGGTGGCGAGGCCCTCGGGGAGCTCGGGGTGCACCCGTCCGGGGCGGGCGGCCGGCGCCGGCCGGTCGGAGGCGGCGGGGGCGACGAGTGTGGGCTCGTCCACCCCGTCCAGGGCCCGCGCCCAGGCGGCGTGCGCGTCGTCGCGGTCCTGCGCGGCCAGCCAGCGCAGGTAGTCGCCGTACGGGGCGACCCGGGGCAGCGTGACCGCCGGTCCCCCGGCCGCGTACAGGGCGAACAGATCACGGGCCAGGACGGGCACCGACCAGCCGTCCAGCAGGAGGTGATGGTGTGTCAGGACGAGTCGGTGGCGTTCGTCGCCGAGGCGGAGCAGGGCGGCCCGCAGCAGCGGCGGGCGCGCCGGGTCGAAGCGCTCGGCGAGCTCCGCGTCCGCGATCCGGTCGCTCTCCGCGGCCTGCGCGGTTTCGGGCAGGGCGCTCAGGTCGGCCGTCAGCCACGGGAGTCGGGGATCGCGGGCGATCACCTGGACGGGGGTGTCCGTGATGTCGTGGACGAACGCGGCCCGCAGGTTGGCGTGCCGGGCCAGCAGCGCCGTGCAGGCGGCCTTCAGCGCGTCCGCGTCGAGCGGACCTTCGAGGTCCAGGCAGAGCTGCGGGGTGTAGACGTCGCTCTCGCCGCCGTCGTAGACGGCGTGGAAGAGCAGGCCCTGCTGGAGCGGGGAGAGCGGGAGGACGTCCTCCAGGCCGGGGTACGCGGCCTCCAGGGCTTCCACCTGCTCCTGGGTGAGGGCGGGTACGAGGGGGAAGTCGGACGGCGTGTGGCCGCCGGCCCCGGCATCCGTGCCCGCGAGGGTCTCCAGCGCCCGCAGCCACCGCTCGGCCAGCTCCCGCACCTCCGCCTCGTCGAGCAGACCGCCCGCCCACGAGAACGTCGCCGACAGCACCGGGCCGTCCGCGCCGTCGACCGCGACCGCGTTGACGTCGAGCGCGTGCAGCAGCGGGGTGGCGGGGTCGGTGCCGGCGCCCAGTCCGTGCGCGTCGTCGGCCACCGTCCAGTCGGCGCTTCCGTCGGCCCCTCCGGACCCGGACGGGGCCTGGGAGTCCAGGGACGTGGTCGTACGGCCGAGGTAGTTGAAGCCGATCTGCGGCCGGGCGCAGTGCGTCAGGAGCGGGGCCGTCTGCGGGTTGAGGTAGCGCAGCAGGCCGTGGCCGAAGCCCTGGCCCGGCACCCGGCCGAGCTGCTCCTTGACCTGCTTGGCGGCGTCCACGGGATCGTCGCCCGTGGCGTCGAGCCGTACGGGGTGGACGCGGGTGAACCAGCCCACCGTGCGGGAGAGGTCCACGTCCGGCCGGTCGCTGTCACGGCCGTGGCCCTCCAGGTCGACCAGCACCCCGCCGTCGGCGTCCACGCCCCGCGCCTCGCGCCACTGGCGCACCGCGAGGGCCAGCGCGCCCAGCAGCACGTCGTTGACCCCGCCGTGCAGGGCGGCCGGGACGGACGACAGCAGCGGAGCCGTGTGCGCCCCGGGCAGCGTCACCGTGAGCTGCCGCGCCGTGCCCACCGTGTCCTGCACGGGGTTCAGCGGGCGGGAACCGAGCGGCGGCTCCGGGGCCGCGAACGTGTCGGTCCAGTAGGGGAGTTCCTCCAGCAGCGCCGGGTCCTGTGCCCGCTCGCCGAGCAGTCCCGCCCAGCGCCGGAACGACGTGCCCACCGGGTCCAGCCGCACCGGCCCACCGGCCGCCACCGACTCCCACGCCTGCCGCAGATCCGGCAGCAGGACCCGCCACGACACCCCGTCCACCGCCAGGTGGTGCACCACCACCAGCAACCGGCCCGACGCCTCCGCGCCCGCGTCGAACCACACCACCTGCACCATCACGCCCGACTCCGGCGCCAGCCGCGCCACCGCCGCCCGCGCCTCCTCCGCCACAACGGCATCGGCGAGAGGCACCCGGCGGACGGACCCGGCAGCGTCCACCGAACCCCGCTCCCCCACCTCCAACGCCCAGACCAGTCCGCCCGCCGTCCGGGTCAGCCGCAGCCGCAGGGCGTCGTGGTGGTCCAGCAGCGCCTGCACCGCCGCCCTCAGCCGCCCCTCCCCCAGCCCCGCCGGCACCCGGAGCACCACGGACTGGTGGAAGGCGTCGACGGGTCCCCGGCGCTCGCGCAACCGGTGGACGATCGGGGTGAGTTCGACGGGTCCGGTCCCGTCGTCCTCGGCGCGGGCGGCCGGGCGGTCGTCCGCTCGTCCGCCGACCCGCGCGAGCGCGGCCACCGTCTGGTGGGTGAAGACGTCGCGCGGGGTGAGGACCAGGCCCGCCCGCCGTGCCCGGCTGACCAGCTGGATCGACATGATGCTGTCCCCGCCCAGCGCGAAGAACCCGTCGTCCGCGCCCACGCTCGCGGCATCGATGCCGAGCAGTTCGGCGAAGATGCCGCGGAGGATCTCCTCGGCCGGGGTGCGCGGTGCGCGTCCTCCGTCCGCCGTGCCGGTGGCATCGGGCCTGGGCAGGGCGGCGCGGTCCAGCTTCCCGTTGGGGGTGACGGGGAAGGCGTCGAGCACCATGATCTCGGCGGGGACCAGGTACTCGGGCAGGGTGTCGGCGGCCCGGCGGCGCACCTGTCCGCCGTCCAGGGTGCGCCCCCGCTCGGGCACGACGTAGCCGACCAGGCGCCGGCCGCCGGAGGGAGCCTCGTGGGCCACTACCACGGCGGCGCTCACGCCCTCGTGCTCGCCGAGCGCGGCCGCGGCCTCGCCCGGCTCGACGCGCACGCCGCCGACCTTGACCTGGTCGTCGACGCGGCCCAGGTACTCCAGTTCGCCGTTCTCCGTCCAGCGGGCGAGGTCGCCGCTGCGGTACATCCGGGCGCCGGGCGGGCCGAAGGGGTCGGCGACGAAGCTCTCCGCCGTGGCGCCGGGGCGGCCCAGGTAGCCGCGGGCCAGCTGGGCGCCGGCGATCCACAGCTCGCCGGAGGCGCCCGGCGGCACCGGCTCCAGGGCCGCGTCGAGGACGTACAGGCGGGTGTTGGCGACCGGCCGGCCGAGCGGCGGCGGGCCCTCGGGGTCGGCGGGGCAGCGCCACCAGGTGACGTCGATGGTGGTCTCGGTGGGCCCGTACTGGTTGAACAGAGCCACGCCCGAGGCGCCGAGCACGTCGTGGAAGCGCCGTACGAGGTCGGCGGGCAGGGCCTCGCCGCCCGAGAAGACCCGGCGCAGCCCGGTGCAGCCGCCGGCGGCCGGCTGGTCCAGGAAGGAGCGCAGGACGGTCGGCACGAAGTGCGCGGTGGTGACGGACCGGTCCCGTATCAGCTCGGCGAGCCGGGCGGGGTCACGGTGCGCCTCGGGCTCGGCGACGACCACGGCGGCGCCGGCGAGCACCGGCCAGAACAGCTCCCACACGGAGACGTCGAAACCGGCGGAGGCCTTGTGCAGCACCCGGTCGTCGGACCGCAGACCGTACTGCTCCTGCATGCCCCACAGACGGTTGACGACGGCCCGGTGCGGGACGGCGACGCCCTTGGGGCGCCCCGTCGAGCCGGAGGTGTGGATGACGTAGGCGGTGCTGTCGTGGTGCGGCGCCGTGAACCCGGCGGCGGGCCCGGAGGCGTCGTCCTGCGGTCCGGGCGTCCCGTCGAGCAGCAGGACCGGGGCCCGCACGGCGGAGGGCAGCAGGCCGCGCGCCTCCCGCGTGGTCACCACGCACACCGGGTCGGTGTCGGCGAGCAGCAGGGCGATGCGCTCGGCGGGGAGGCCGGGGTCCACGGGCACGTACGCGGCACCGGTGCGCAGGACCGCGTGCAGGGCCACCGGCAGGCCGGTCGAGCGCGGGACGAGCACCGCGACGCGGCGCTCCGGTCCGGCCCCGACCGCGCGCAGGCGGCGGGCGAGGGCGTCGACGCGGGTGTCCAGCTGCACGTAGGTGAGGCGGTCGGCACCGCAGACGACGGCGTCGGCGTGCGGGGTGCGCGCGACGCGGTCGGCGAGGAGTTCGGGCACGGTGGCGGACGGGACGTCCATGGCGGTGTCGTTCCAGTCGGTGAGTACCCGCCGGCGTTCGTCGGCGGAGGTGGTGGCGGCCCGGGACACGGTGAGGTCCGGGTCGTCGGCGAAGGACTCCAGGAGCCGGGTCCAGCGCCGGGTGAGGAGCCGTACCGCCGCGGGGGTGAAGCGGTCCGCGCGGTACTCGACACGGCCGGCGATCCCGTCCGGAGCGCCTTCGGCGGTGCGGTGTTCGGCCATGTTGAAGGAGAGGTCGAAGCGGGCGGTGGCGGCGCCGACGCGGATCAGCTCGGTGGTGAGGCCGGGGAGTTCCACGGCGTCACGGGTGAGCTCGGGCTGGGCGGCCAGCATCACCTGGAACAGCGGGTTGCGGTCCAGGGAGCGGGTCACGTCCAGGTCGTCGACGAGGCGCTCGAAGGGCACGTCCTGGTGGGCGTAGGCGGTGAGGTCGGTCTCCCGCACCCGCCGCAGCAGCTCGTGGAAGTCCGGGTCGCCGCTGGTGTCGGTGCGCAGGACGAGCGTGTTGACGAAACATCCGACGAGGTCCTCCAGCACCTCGTCGCCGCGCCCGGCCACGGCCGTGCCGAGCGGGATGTCCGTACCGGAGCCGAGGCGGGTCAGCAGCGCGGCGAGTGCGGCCTGGAGCGTCATGAAGACGGTGGCGGAGTGCTCGCGGGCCAGCTCCGCCAGGCGGGCGTGGAGCGGTGCCGGGATGCGGAAGAGGTACGAGCCGCCGGGTGCGGTGCCGGCGGAGTCACCCGGTGCGACGAGGGCGGTGGCGTCCGGTGCGCCGGTGCTGGGGACACCGGACGCGGCGGCGGTGGGGTCCACGGGCAGGTCGATGCGGTCGGGCAGGTCCGCGAGCCGCTGCCGCCAGTGCGCGAGCTGCCGGCCCGTCACCCCGTCCGCGCCGTCGTCGGCGAGCAGGTCGTGCTGCCACAGGCTGTAGTCGGCGTACTGGACGGGCAGCGGGGCCCAGTCGGGCGCCTGTCCCCGCGTACGGCTGCGGTAGGCGGTGGACAGGTCGGCCGCCAGCGGTCCGAACGACCAACCGTCGGCGGCGATGTGGTGCAGCACCAGTGCCAGGACGTGATCGCCCTCCCCCAGCTCGAACAGGGCCGCCCGCAGCGGGATCTCGGTGGCCAGGTCGAAGGGCCGGCCAACGGTCCGCTCCAGTTCCGCGGTCAGGTCCGCCTCCGCGACGCGGACCGCGACCGGTTCCGGGCGGGTCTGCTCGGCACCGGCGTCCAGGATCTCCTGGCGGGGGCGGCCGTCGGTGTCGGGGAAGACGGTGCGCAGCGCCTCGTGGCGGGCGGTCAGGTCGGCGAGGGCGGCGCGCAGCGCGGGGAGGTCGAGGGGACCGCGCAGCCGCAGCACCACCCGCATGACGTAGCCGTCCGTGGCACCCTCGGCGAGCTGGTGCAGGAACCACAGGCGGCGCTGGGCGGAGGACAGCGGGATCTCGTCGGGCCTGGGGCCGGCGGTGGGGCGGGGACGGGACGGGGTGCCGGCGGCGGCGGTGACGCGTTCGGCGAGTTCCGCGACCGTGGGGGCCTCGAAGACGGCGCGGACCGGGAGGTCGGCGCCGAGCGCGTCGCGTATGCGGGCGACGAGGCGGGTGGCGAGCAGCGAGTGTCCGCCCAGCTCGAAGAAGCTGTCGTCGATGCCGATCCGGCCGGCACCGAGGAGCCGCGCGTACAGGCCGCACAGCACTTCCTCGAGCGGCGTGCGCGCCTCGCGCCCGCCGTCCGCCGCGGAGCCGTCCGCGGCACCGGGACCGGGCAGGGCACGGCGGTCGACCTTGCCGTTGGGGGTGAGCGGCAGCCGGTCCAGGACGACGAACGCGGAGGGCACCATGTAGCCGGGCAGGCCGGCCGCGGCGTGGCGGCGCAGCTCGGCCGGGGCCGGGACGCTCTCGGGCCCGGTCACGGTTCCGGTCCCGGTCTCCGGGACGACGTAGGCGACCAGTCGGAGGTCGCCGTCGGGGGTGTCCCGGCGTACGTCCGCGACGGCGCGGGCGACCGCCCCGTGGCTCTCCAGGAACGCCTCGACCTCGCCGAGTTCGACGCGGTGGCCGCGCACCTTGACCTGGTGGTCGGCGCGGCCGAGGTGGTCCAGGCGGCCGTCCGCGGTCCAGCGGGCCAGGTCGCCCGTGCGGTACATGCGGGTGCCGGGCCCGCCGTACGGGTCGGCGAGGAAGCGCTCGGCGGACGGACCGGGGCGGCCCGCGTAACCCCGGGTGACGCCGGGACCGGCCAGGTAGAGCTCGCCGGGCGTTCCGGCGGGGACCATGCGCAGGCGGTGGTCCAGGACGTAGGCGCGGACGCCCGGGCGGGGACGGCCGATCAGGAAGCGTCCGCCGGCCCGCGGTGCCCCGGGCTCGTCCACCGCCTGGAAGGTGCTGCTCATGGTCGCCTCGGTGGGCCCGTACTGGTTGACGACCAGCGGGTTCCCGAGGGCGGCCGTCTGCCGGAGATGGCCTTCGGTGAGCGCTTCGCCGCAGGTCATCACCAACCGCGGGGAGGGGCGTCCGCCGGCGGGCAGCTGTGCCGCCTCCTCGTTCAGGGCGGCCAGCAGGGACGGTACGACGGAGAGCAGCGCGGTGACCCGGTGGCGGTGCATGGCGCGGACGAGGGCGCGGGCGTCGTTGGCCTCGTGGGGCGGCACCATGACGACGCGCCCGCCGGCGGCCAGGGTGCCGAGGATGTCGCGCACCGAGGGGTCGAAGGAGACGGACGCCAGGTTGAGCACGACGTCGTCGGGGCCGAGCCGGGCGACCCCGGACGTCAGGTACGAGAAGTAGGCGGCGACTCCCTCGTGCGGCACCACGACCGCTTTGGGCCGCCCGGTGGAACCCGAGGTGTGGATGACGTAGGCCGGGTGGCCGGGCCGCAGGGGCGCGGTGCGCTCGTCGTCGGTGGGGTCGCCGTCCGGCAGGGCGCGCAGCGCGCGTCCGGTGTCCGGATCGTCGAGCCGTACGGCGCCGGAGCGGACGTCCTCGGGGAGCGACACGGCCGCCTCGGTGGTGGTCAGCACCGTCACCGGCCCGGCGTCGCCGAGCATGTGCGCGATGCGGTCCGCCGGGTAACCGGGGTCCACCGGGAGGTACGCCGCGCCGGCCTTGAGGACCGCCAGCAGGGCCACCACCAGGTCCGGGGAGCGGGGCACCGCGACGGCGACGGTCCGTTCGGGCCCGGCGCCCCGGGCGACGAGCAGGCGGGCGAGGCGGTTGGCGCGGGCGTGCAGTGCGCGGTGGGTGAGCCGCTCGTCCCCGAAGACAACCGCCGGGGCGTCGGGGGCGGTGGCCGCCCGGTCCTCGAGGACGCCGGTGACCGTGCCGGCCGCCGTGGTCCCGTCCTGTGCTCCCTGCCAGGCGGTCAGCAGGCGGCCGCGTTCGCGCGGGGTGAGGACTCCGGCGCGGCCGGCGGGCCGGTCCAGGCCGTCGCCGAGCTCCTCGAAGAGGCGCACCAGCCGGTCCATGAGCGCGTCGGCGGCGGCCCGGCCGTAGGCGGAGGTGTGGTAACCGAGGGTGAGGTGCATCCGCTCGCCGGGGGCGGCGAGCAGCCGCAGCGGGTAGTTCGTGGCCACTGCCCCGTCGACGGCGGAGACCCGGACGCCGTCCGCCGGCCGGAACACGGCCGGGTCCAGCGGCACGTTGAGGAACACCACCATCGTGTCGGCGAGCGCTCCGGCCCCGGTCTGCCGCTGGATCTCCGGCAGTCCGAGGTGCTGGTGGGCGGCGAGGCGGGACTGCTCGTCCTGCAGCCGGCGCAGGACGGCGGCCATCGGCCGCACCGGGTCGAGACGCACCCGCACGGGAACGGTGCTGATGAACAGGCCGATGACGGACTCCACGTCCTCGACGTCGGCCGGGCGGCCCGCGTTCGGAGCGTCGAGGACGACGTCGTCGCGACCCGTCAGCGCGCCGATCAGGGTGGCCCACACGCCCTGCACCAGGGTGGCCGGTGTCAGGTCGTGGCGGCGGCAGTGCGCGGTCAGCCGGGACGTCAGGTCCGGCGGCAGCAGGCGCTCCACGACCTCGTGCCCGGGTGCGGAGGCCGTACCGCCGGTGTCGTCGTGGCCGGTCCGGCTGCCGGTCACCGGCACCACGAGGGTCGGTTCGGCGCCGTCGAGCGCCTGCCGCCACGCCTGCCGTGCCGCGTCCTTGTCCTGCCGGGCGAGCCAGGACAGGTACCGCTCGAACTGGGGTGCCGGGGGGAGGGAGTCCGGCTCGGCGTAGGCGGTCAGCAGTTCGTTCAGCAGCAGCGGCTGCGACCAGCCGTCGAGCAGGATGTGGTGGTAGGTCACGATCATGGTGTGCCGGTGCGGGGCCAGGCGTGCCAGCGCCACGCGCAGCAGCGGCGGCCGCGCCGGGTCGAACGGTGTCTGCCGCTCCGCGGTCCGCAGCCCGGCGAGCCGCGCCTCCCGCTCCGGCCCGTCGGTCGTGGACAGGTCCGTCTCCCGCCAGGGCGGTTCCGCCTCGCCGGTGACGATCTGCACCGGGCCCGCGTCCGCGTCGTGCACGAAGGCGGCCCGCAGGCTGCCGTGCCGGGCCAGCAGCCGGGTCCAGGCGGTGCGCAGCCGGGCCGGGTCGAGGGGGCCCTCCAGCGTGAGCGACAGCTGGACGGTGTAGTCGTCCACCCGGGCCCGGCCGTCCTCCCCGGCCTCGCCCGCCTGGGCGGCCTGCGCGGCGGCCAGGGACTCGAAGAGCAGCCCCTCCTGCAACGGTGTCAGCGGGAGGACCGGCATGTCCGCCGGGCCCGGGTACGGGGCGGCCAGCCGCTCACGCACCGGCGCCGGCAGCGGCGGCAGGGGCTCCTCGCCCGTCGCTTCCGGCGCTTCGGTGGCGCCGGTGGCCCCGGCCTCCCGCGCCACGGAGGCGAGGGCCGCGACGGTGGGGTGCGCGAAGACGTCGCGGACGGCCAGGCCGATCCCCGCCCGGCGCGCGGCGCCCACCAGCCGCATGGCCAGCACGCTGTCGCCGCCCAGTCCGAAGAAGCTGTCGTCGATGCCCACGTGCGGGAGGCCCAGCAGCTGGGCGAAGGCGGTGCACAGGGCCTGCTCGGTCGCGTCGCGCGGCGCCCGGCTGTCCGGTGCGGCCGCGAAGTCCGGCGTCGGGAGGGCGGCGCGGTCCAGCTTGCCGTTCGCGGTGAGCGGCAGCTCCGCCAGCACCACGAAGGCGGCGGGCACGAGGGCCTCCGGCAGAGTGCGTTCGGCGAGGGTCCGCAGTTCGGCCGGGAGCACGGCGAGCCTGCGGGCGAGACCCGGCTCGTTGGTGCGCCGTGCCGGGGCGGGGAGGGACTCCGTCGCGGGCTGGTAGGCGCACAGCACGTCACCGGTCACGGCGGCGTCCGGGGTGGCGGGCTGCCCGGTCACGGCGTCCGGGGTGACCTCACCGGTCGGGGAGTCCGGGGTGTCCGTGCGCCGGAAGACGGCGTCCACCGCGCCGGGGCCGGTCACCGACGGCGCCACGGCCACGCGGTAGCCCAGTTCCCCGGCGAGGGCGTACAGGTCCTCGGGGTCCACCGCGCCGGGCACCGGGACGTCGTCGGCGAGGACGCGCGCGGCGCGGGCGGGTTCGGTCCCCTCGTCCAGCCGCCGGGCCGCCAGGACCTGCCGGGCGGTGCGCTCGTCGGAGAGCCCGCAGACGCGGAGCCGAGCCGGGCGGGCCGTGGACAGGATGTGCCGCAGCCCGTCCAGGTCCGTGCCCTCGCCGGCGTCGTGGCTGTCGGCCGACGGCTCCGCCTCGGCCGCCACGGCTGCCGGGTCCGTGTGCAGGACGACGTCGTAGCGGTAGCGGCTCAGTTCGTTGCGGTACCCGCCCCGCTTCACCTGGACGTCCGCGGCGGTGAAGGGGCTGTCGGGACCGGTCCGTCCGGTGAACCAGGCGGGGTCGACGAGGAGTTCGTTCTCGTTCAGCAGGGCCCTGCCTATGGACCGGCGCAGCGCCGCGGTGCCGGTGTGCCGGCCCGCGGGGAGGCGGACGAGGTGCTTCTCCGTCTCGAAGACGCGGGCGGCCCGCAGGTCCCGTACGTCACCGACGAAGATCCGCCCGCCGGGTGCCAGCAGCGGCGCGACGGCGCGGATCACCCGGTCCAGGTAGCCGGCGTCCGGGAAGTACTGGATCACCGAGTTCAGTACGACGGTGTCGAAGAACCCGGTGGGCAGGCCCTCGGTGTCGTCCGCCTCCCGGTGCCGCAGGGTGACGCGGCCGGCGAGGCGGCCGGGCAGCCGGTCGCGCAGCGTGCCGATCACCTCGGCGGAGAAGTCGGTCGCCCAGTAGGTCTCGGTGTCCCCGGCGAGCCGCGACAGCAGCAGGCCCGCACCGACGCCGATCTCCAGCAGGCGTACGGGACGCAGGGCGCGGATCCGCTCCACGGTCGCGTCGCGCCAGCGGCTCATCTCCCGGTGAGGGAGGGGACGGCCGTCGTAACTGCTGTCCCAGCTGGAGAAGTCGTCGCCGAAGGCGGGGGGTTCGCCGGCCCGAAGCTCCGCGGCGGCGTCCGGTGCGGACGGTGTCCGGGCGGCGGGCGCGTAGACCGACTCCCAGACGGCGTTCCACTCCTGAACCTGCGCCTGTGCCTGCTCGGCCCCGGGCCCGTCCGTGTCACGCCCGTGGACGGCCGGCACCACGTAGGCGGTGAGCTGTCGTCGGCCCGGCTCGTCCTCCCGGACGATCACCGCGGCCCGGCTCACCGCCGGGTGCCCGGCGAGCGCGGCCTCGATCTCCGCCGGCTCGGCGCGCACTCCTCGGATCTTGACCTGGTGATCGGTCCGGCCCAGGTACTCCAGCGTGCCGTCGCGGCGCCACCGCGCCAGGTCGCCGGTGCGGTACATGCGGCTGCCGGCGGGTCCGAAGGGGTCGGCCACGAAGCGGAGCGCGGTCGTTCCGGGCAGCGCCGGGTAACCGCGGGCGAGCTGGCGTCCCGCCAGGTACAGCTCACCCGCGACGCCCGGGGCCACCGGCCTCAGCGCCGCGTCGAGCACGTACACCCGGGTGTTGTCCACCGGACGGCCGATGGGGACCGTGGCCCCGGCCCCGACAGGGACCGTGGTGCCCGCCCCGGCGGGGAGGCAGCTCCACCGGGTGACGTCGATGGCCGCCTCGGTGGGCCCGTACAGGTTGAACAACGGGACGCCGAGGAGGCCGAGGCAGGTGTCGGCGAGTTCGGCCGGGAGCGCCTCGCCGCTGCAGATCACGCGCCGCAGCCCGGCCGCCGTCGCGGCCGCGGCGGGCTCGTCGAGGACGTCGAGGAACATCCGGAGCATCGACGGGACGAAGTGCACCGTCGTCACCCGGTGGGTCTCGACGGCCGCCGCCAGGTACTGCGGGTCGCGGTGCCCGCCGGGGCGTGCCACGACCACCGCGGCGCCCGTGGTCAGCGGCCACAGCAGCTCCCACACGGACACGTCGAACCCGACGGGTGTCTTGTGCAGCACCCGGTCGTCGGCGGTCAGGGCGAACTCCCGCTGCATGCCCAGCACCCGGTTGGCGAGGGCCTCGTGGGAGACGACGACGCCCTTCGGGCGGCCCGTCGAGCCCGAGGTGAAGATCATGTACGCGGCCGAGCCGGGCGCCACGGGGACCGGCGACGACAGCGCTCCGCCGTCACCGGCGGGCGCGCCGTCCCCGAGGAGGATCGTGTCCGGGCCGCCCAGGCGGGGGAACCGCTCGACGGGGCCGGGCGTGGTGAGGACGCAGGCCGGTGCCGCGTCGTCCAGCAGCAGCCCGATCCGCTCCGCCGGCAGGTCCGGGTCCACCGGCACGTACACCGCGCCCGCGCGCAGCACGGCGTGGACGGCGACGAGCAGGTCCGCCGAACGCGGCACGGCGACCGCCACCCGGGTCTCGGGCACGGCCCCACGCTCGCGCAGCAGCGCCGCGAGCGCCGCCACCCGGGCGTCGAACCCGGCGTACGTCAGCTCCTCGGTGCCGTCCGCGCCGTCCCCGTACACCACGGCGGTCGCGTCGGGCGTGACCGCCGCCCGTGCCGCGACCAGTTCGGGCACGGTGACGGGCGGCACCGGCACGGCGGTGTCGTTCCACTCCGCCAGCACCTGCCGCCGCTCCTCCGGGAGGAGCACGTCGACGGTGCCGACGGTCCGGTCGGGGTCGGCGACCGGACCTTGGAGCAACCGCACCAGCCGTTCACCGATGAGGGCGATGTCCTCGGGCGAGAAGACGCCGGTCCGGTAGCCGAACCGCAGGCTGAGCCCGGCGGTCTCCGGCACCACCAGCAGGGTCAGCGGGTAGTGGGTGCCCGCGTGGACGTGCGGGTCGGTGATGCCGAGGCCGGGGCCCGGCCGGAAGGCGGCCGGGTCGACGGGGAAGTTCTCGAAGGTCAGGACGGTGTCGAAGAGCCGGTCGAGCCCGGTCGGGCGGGTGATGTCCGGCAGGCCCAGGTGCGCGGCGCCCGCGCGGCGCGACTGCCGGTGCTGCATCCCGCGCAGGACGCCGAGCAGGTCGTCCGCCGGGCGCAGCCGTACGCGCACGGGGACGGTGTCGACGAACAGCCCGACCATGGACTCGGCCCCGTCGATCTCGGCGGGACGGCTGGCGACGGTGGTGCCGAACACGACGTCGTCGCGCCCGGTCAGCCCGGCCAGGAGGAGGGCCCAGGCGCCCTGGACGACGGTGTTGAGGGTGAGGCCGTGCGCGGCGGCCAGGTCCCGCAGGGCGTCGGTGGTGCCGGCCGGCAGGTCGACGGTGTACCGGCCCTGCGCCGGCTCCGCCGCTTGGGCGGCGTCCGGCACGAGGACCGTCGGTGCGTCGAGCCCGTCGAGCGCGGCGCTCCACTCGGCGCGGGCCGCGTCGCGGTCCTGCCGCCCGAGCCACGACAGGTACGCGCGGGGCGGGGTCACCGGAGGCAGGGGCTCGTCGTGGTACAGCGCGAACAGCTCTCGGCCCAGCAGGGGCAGCGACCATCCGTCGAGCAGCATGTGGTGGTGGGTGAAGAGCACGGCGTGCCGCTCGGGGGCGAGCCGCACCAGGGCGACCCGCAGCAGCGGGGGGCGTGCCAGGTCGAAGCGTCCGGCCCGCTCCTCGGCGGCGACCTGCCGCAGCCGCCGGTCCCGCTCCCGCTCGCCGGTGTCCGTGGGCGCGTGTGCGAGGTCCACGTCGCGCCAGGGCAGCTCGACGTCGTCGAGCACCACCTGCGCCGGTACGTCGGCGGCGTCGGCGACGAACGCGGAGCGCAGGACGGGGTGCCTGCGCACCAGGGCGTGCCAGGCCGCACGCAGCCGGTGCCCGTCCAGCGGGCCCTCGACCGTGAAGCCGAGCTGCACGGTGTAGTCGTCGTCCCCGGCGGCCTGCGCGTCGTGCAGGGACTGGAACAGCAGGCCCTGTTGCACGGGGGTCAGGGGCAGGGCGTCCGAGAGCCGCGGGTAGCGGGCGCGCAGGCGCCCGAGTTCCGCCTCGGCGAACAGGGCGGCGTCCGAGGGCTCCGGTACCGAGGAGGCGTCGCCCGTGGCGTCCTCCCGCGGGAGCGCGCGGGTGGCGAGGTCCGCCACGGTCGGGTGCTCGAACACGTCGCGCAGGGCGAGGGTCAGTCCCTCGCGGCGTGCGACGGCGACCAGGCGCATCGCCGAGATGCTGTCGCCGCCGAGGGCGAAGAAGTCGTCGTCGATGCTCGCGCCCGGTGTGCCGAGCAGGTCGGCGCGGAGCCGGCAGAGGGTCTCCTCGACCGCGTTCCGCGGCGTCCGGCCGCCACCGGGGACGGCCGCCGCCGGCGCGGGCAGCGCGGCCCGGTCGAGCTTGCCGTTCGCCGTCAGGGGCAGTTCCGGGAGGGGCACGAAGGCGGCGGGCACCATGTACGGGGGGAGGCTCCGCGCCAACGCCGCGGCCAGCTCCTCCGCGCCTGCCACCTGTTCCGTGCGCGGGACGAGGTACGCCGTCAGCTGCCGCCGGCCCGGCGTGTCCTCGCGGAGCACGACCGCGGCACGGTCCACGCCCGGCTGCCGCTCGAGCACGGCCTCGATCTCGCCCGGCTCGATACGGTGGCCGCGCACCTTGACCTGCTGGTCCGCCCGGCCCACGTAGGCGAGCCGGCCGTCCGGCGTCCACCGTACGAGGTCGCCGGTCCGGTACATGCGGGTGCCCGGGGCGCCGAAGGGGTCGGCCACGAAGCGCTCGGCGGTCAGGCCGGGCCGTCCCGCGTACCCGCGCGCCAGTCCGGCACCGGCGATGTACAGCTCGCCCACCACGCCGGGCGGCACGGGTCGAGCCGCCCCGTCCAGCACGTACACCGCGGTGCCGGCGATCGGCCGTCCGATGGTGACCGTCGCCGCTTCGGTGTCCTCGGCGGACAGGTCCGCCGCGGTCGACCAGACCGTCGTCTCGGTGGGTCCGTAGACGTTGGTCACCGACGCGGCGGACGCGAGGAGTTCACGCGCCAGTGCGGCCGGCAGCGCCTCGCCGCCGACGAGGACGCGGACGCCGCCGAGGGCGGGGGCGACCTCCGCGGACACGGCCTGCCACAGGCTCGGCGTCGCCTGTATCACCGAGACGCCCTCGGTCAGCAGCAGTCGCCGCAGCCGGGCCGGGTCGCGTGTCTCGTCGGGTCCGGCCACCACCACCGCGGCGCCGGCCACCAGGGGCGCGAGCAGCTCCAGGTTGGCGATGTCGAAGCCCAGCGTGGTCACGGCGAGCAGGCGGTCGCCGGCGCCGAGGCCGGTCCGCCCGGCCATGTCCAGCAGCAGATTGGCGAGGCCCGACCGGGGGACGACCACGCCCTTGGGGCGTCCCGTCGACCCCGAGGTGAAGATGACGTAGGCGGCGGCCGAACCGTGCACCGCGGCGGGCGGCGCCGTGACGTCGGCCTCCGCGCGGGCATCAGCAGGGGCAGGAACGCGGGCACGACCGGGTGCGTGAACAGGTGCGTGCGCAGGGGTGGGGGCGTCGGCGGGAGCGACGTCCCGCGCCCCGTCGGTCAGCACGCGTCTCGGCCCCCGCGGCACCCGCTCGGCCAGTTCGGCCGTCGTCAGGACGACGGCCGGCCGTGCCTCGGCCACCATGAGCTCCAGCCGCTCCGCCGGGTGCGACAGGTCCAGCGGCAGATAGGCGGCGCCGGAACGCAGGCAGGCCAGCACGCCGGCCACCAGGTCCACCGAGCGTGGCAGTGCCAGCGCCACGCGGTCCTCCGGCCCCACTCCGTGACCGGCCAGGACGCCGGCCAGCCGGGCCACCCGGCCGACCAGTTCGGCGTACGTCAGGGACGCTCCCCGGGCGGTCACCGCGACGGCGTCCGGAGTGCGGGCCGCCTGCGCCGCGACCAGCCGCCACGGGTCGCTCTCCGGGGCTCCCCCCGGCTCACCCGCCGACGTCCGCTCCGGGGCGTTTCCCGGGGCGCCTTCCGTGTCGCTCTCCCCGGCCGGGGCGCCATCGCCGGCGGTTCCGGAACCACCGGACCAGCCGCCGAGCAGGCGCCGGCGCTCGTCCTCGTCGAGCAGGTCACCGTGGCCGATCGGCCGCGCGGCGGCGTCCTCGCCCGCGGTGAGCCTCTCCAGCAGCCGCAGGAACCGCTCGTGGTGTCCGGCCAGTTCACCGGCCGAGTACAGCGCGGGGTTGCCGTCGACGGCGACCTCGACCGCGCCGCGCTGTCCCGGGCGCCCGCCGTAGCAGGCGACCGACAGGTCGGCCACCGGCCCCACGGCCAGATGGTGCAGGGAGCCGTGGAGGCCTGCGAAGGTGAAGTCCTGGCCGAACGGCATGACGTTGACGAGCGGCCCGTAGAGACGGCCCCCCGCGGAGAGACCGAGGTCGCGGGTGAGGTCGGCCTCCGGATAGCGCTGGTGCCGCACCGCGTTCTTCATCTCGGCCGCGACCCGGGCGGTCAGCTCGCCGTACGTCAGGCCGGGGTCCACGCTCAGCCGCAGCGGGACGACGTTGGACACCATGCCGGGGGCGGTCTGGGCGACGGAACCGACGCGCGCGGTGACCGGGAAGCCCAGCACCAGGTCGTCCACCCCGGTCATCCGGTGCAGATAGGCGGTGACGCCCGCGACGAAGGCGGCCGGCCAGCTCGACCGGCGGCTCCGCGCGACCTTCCGCAGTCCCGACTCGATCCCGGGGCCCAGCCATGAGGTCCGCCGGTGCACCGGGGCGGAAGGCGGCGCTGCCCAATCCACCAGCCCGGCGGGTGCGGGCCGGCCGGCCATCCGTTCCAGCCAGTACGCCCGGTCGGCGCGGAAGTCGTCCGAGGCCCGGTAGGCCGCCTGCTCGGCCAGCAGTTCCCGGACCGGCCGCAGGGCGCCCCCCACGGGTTCGCGCCCCTCGCGGAGCGCGGTGTAGAGGGCCGCCGCACGCCGTACGGCGATCCCGGCACCGAATCCGTCGCTGATCAGGTGGTGGAGGCCCGCGTACCACCAGTGGCGCTGCCCGGCGACGCGGATCACCGCGCTCGTGAGGTTCGGCGGGTGGCCCAGGAGGCGCGGGCGCTCCATGTCGGCCCTCATCCAGGCGTGTGCCGCGGCCTCGGGGTCGGCCTCGGCCGACACGTCGACGAAGAGCTGCTCCCACGCACCGGCCGGTTCGACCCACTGGCGCAGTTCGCCCTCGTGCTCCCCGATCCGGACGCGGAACCCGTCGGCCTCGTCGAGGAATCGGCGCGTCGCCTCGGCCAGCAGCGCGAGGTCGAGCGGACCGGTGATGTCGACGTAGACACCGAGGTTGTAGGCGCGGCTCTCCGGCGCCAGCTGCTGGCCGAACCAGACGCCCGACTGTCCCGGGGTCAGCGGCAGGCCACGAGGGTGGTCGTCTAGCACGTGCGTAACTCCCAGGCGTGCGGATGAGCGGTGATCGCGGCCCGGCCTCGGTACCGGACCGGGACGACCCCGGTGCCCACGGCATGCACCGTGCCGGCCGATCCGTGACCCTGGTGACGGGCTCTCACCAGGGTGTCTAGCACGGCGAGTTGACCGGTCGGGGCGCCCGCCGACAGAAGATGATCTTCAGGTGAACTGTCCCGCGCGGCGCGGAACCTCCGCGGCGGCCGACGGGGGCGCGGGAACTGCGTGTCCCGTTCGTGGCGTCCGCCCGGCATTCACCCCGGCATCACTTGCGGCGACCTCGTGTTCACCCGGCTGAACTTTCCCCCAACTGCGGTGACGCCCACGGTCCGCAACGGCATCCGCCGTCCGCGGCCGGATGCCATCATCCAGCTGTCGCGGCGCCGCTTCGCCTCCGCACCCCCGGCCCTGCGCCGGCACTCGTCGCACCCTGCCCCCGGTCCCTCCCCCACCCGTTCCCGATCCTTCCCGGCCCCTCCCGCCGCGTCGTGCGGCAGCGACCCCCGAGGACTCTCATGGCGCAGCCCGGCACCCCTCCGGCGAGCCCCGCCACAACCCGCCGCGCGTTCCGCGCCCTGCTGCTCGCCCTCTTCACCGGGCTGCTGTCCAGCACCGTGGTCGTCACCGCGCTGCCCCGCGTCGTCACCGACCTGGGCGGCAGTCAGGCCGCCTTCACCTGGGTCGTCGCCGCCACGATGGTCTCCTCCACGCTGAGTCTGCCGCTCTGGGGAAAGCTCGCCGACCTCGCGGACCGCAAGACGCTGATCCAGTGCGCGCTCGGCCTGTTCGCCCTCGGGTCGGCGTGGTGCGCGCTGGCCGGTGACGTCGGGCAGCTCATCGCGGGCCGGGCCGTGCAGGGGCTGGGAGCCGGCGGGGTGAACGCGCTGGCCCAGGTCATCATGGCCACGCTGGTCCCGCCACGAGAGCGTGGCCGGTACAACGGCCGCGTCACGCTGGTCATCACGGCCGGAACGGTCGCCGGTCCCCCGCTCGGCGGCCTCCTCGCCGAGACCCCCGGGGTGGGCTGGCGCGGCTGCTTCCAGCTGGGCGTGCTCCTCGCGGCCGGCGCCGGACTCGCCCTCCACCGGACCCTGCTGCTGCCCGCGCCGGCACCCGGGGCCGGTTCCGGGCGGGCGACGGGCGGGCCCCGCCCCGACCTCTGGGGCGCGGTCCTGCTCACCGCGACGGTCGGTACGCTCCTCCTCGCCGTCACCCGGGCCGGCGACGTCGTCCCGTGGCTGTCCTGGCCGTCCGCGGGAGCGGCCTGCGCCGTGCTCGTCCTGGCTGTGCTGTTCGTCCGTCACGAGTCGCGGGCCGCCGATCCGCTGGTGCCGCTGCGCCTTTTGCGCGACCGCACCGTCGCCCTGTCGGCGCTCGCCGGTTTCGCGGTCGGGCCGGCGCTGTTCGCCGCCCCCGCTCTGCTGAGCCAGTACTTCCAGACCGCCCGGGCGCAGTCGCCGGCCGCGTCGGGCCTGCTGACCCTCCCGATGATCGCGGGTCTGCTGGTGGCCTCCGGCGTCGCCGGGCGTCTGATCGCGACGCGAGGCCGCTGGAAACGCCTCCTGGCCGTCGGAGGCCTGCTGCTCGTCCTCGGCTTCTCGCTCATGGGCACCGTGGCGGCGGACACCCCGCTGCCGCTGGTGAGCGCCGCCCTGTTCGCGGGAGGCGCGGGCATCGGCATCGTCTCGCAGAACCTCGTGCTGATCGCCCAGAACGCGGCGCCGCCGGACGACCTGGGCGCCACCACCACTTTGGTGGTCCTGTCCCGCAGCCTCGGCGGTGTACTCGGGCTCGCCGCACTCGGCTCCCTGCTGACCGCCCGCGTGGACGCCCTGTCCCGCGCACACACCGCGGCCGGAACCGGGCCCGACGGCGGCCTGCCGGACCTGGGCGCCCTGCCGCCCTCCGCCGTGGAGAGCGTCCAGGCGGTGCACGGGCAGGCTTTCGGCGACGTGTTCGCCACCGCCGTACCCTTCGCGCTGCTCGCGCTGACCGCCGTCCTGCTGATGCGGGAGACGCCCCTGCGCACCGCGCACGGGGAACCCGAGTACACCGCGCACGGGGAACCCGACCGGAGGCCGGCCCCCGGCCAGGAGTAGAGCTCCAGGGCACCGCACCTCGCGGACACCGCTCCTCGTCACGCGGTCGGCTCGACGGTGCTCACGGGGCCGGCCCGGGCGCCTCGGGCAGTGCGTCGCGCAGGCCTGTGGCCGCCGGCACCCGGCGCGCGGCCGGCGTGCGGCCATCGGCCGACCCCGGTTGCTTCGCGGGCATACCATGCCGCCCATGGCGCAAGAAGACGAGCAACTGGACAGCCTCGTACGCAAACGGATCCGCGCGCTGCGCGTCGCCCAGGGCTGGTCCCTGGAGGAACTGGCCACCCGGGCCAACCTCAGCCAGTCCTCACTGAGCCGCATCGAGAACGGGCAGCGCCGCCTCGCCCTGGACCAGCTCGTCACCCTCGCCCGCGCCCTGGACACCACCTTGGACCAGCTCGTGGAGAACGCCGCTGACGACGTCGTCATCAGTCCGACGGTCGACGGCGCCCACGGTCTGATGCGCTGGCCCGTGAAGGGCGACCCCGGCATGAGCGTGATGCGTCAGCGGATGACCGACCCGCCGCCCGAGAACCCGGCCCGCATGCGCGCCCACCCCGGCCGCGAATGGCTCGTCGTGCTGTCCGGCACCGCCGTCCTCATGCTCGGCCACCGGCGCTTTCGCATCGAGACCAACCAGGCCGCCGAGTTCCCCACCATGATGCCGCACGCCATCGGCGCCGAGGGCGGACCGTGCGAGATCATCGGCATCTTCGACCGCGACGCCCGCCGCGGCCACCAGAAGGACGCCCTCACCGACGGCACCGAAGCCGACCGCGGAGGCGCGCAGGACCCCCGCGCATAGAGTGCGGCGACCGCCCCGGCGGTCCCGCTCCGCCGGGCGGTCTTGCCCGGCGGGCAGCACCCCGAGCCATCTTCTTGCGTTCTACGCAAGCAGTCGTGCTGTTCGCGCATGAGCGTCCTACGGTGTCGCCATGACATCAGCAGACCAGCACACCTGCCTCTCCCCCCACGGCGACCCACACGGCCACCGCCGGTCGCACGACGACAGCGGCCAGGCGGAGATCCTCGACCTGGACGCCGAAGTACTCGCCGAGCACATCGCGTCCATCACCGCCTGGCTGCCGCTCGAGAACGAGCCGCGCCGGATCGTGGACCTGGGCTGCGGCACGGGAGCGGGCACCTTCGCGCTCCTCGAACGGTTCCCCGAGGCACACGTCACCGCCGTCGACGCCTCAGCCGGGCATCTCCGGCTCCTGAACGAGAAGGCACGCGCCCGCGGCATGCGGGAGCAGGTGCGCACCGTGCAGGCCGACCTCGACTCCAGCCACTGGCCCGACCTCGGCACACCGGACCTGGTGTGGGCCTCGGCGTCGATGCACCACATGGCCGACCCCGGCCGGGCCCTCACGAGCGTCCACGGCCTGCTCGCTCCCAGGGGCCTGTTCGCCGTCGTCGAGCTCGCGGGCTTCCCCCGTTTCCTGCCCGCGGACGCCCCCGAGGAGCGGCCGGGTCTCGAAGAGCGCGCCCATGCCGCTGCCGACCGCTTCCACGCCGAGCACGTCCCGCACCGCGGCGCCGACTGGGGGCCGATGCTGACCGCAGCCGGCTTCACCGTCGTGGGCGAGCGCACCATCAGCGTGAACATCGAAGGTGGGCGCAGCGAGGCGATCGGGCGTTACGCCTACGGCGGCCTGCAGCGCATCCGCGGCGCCGTCGCCTCGGTACTCGGCCCCGACGACCTCGCCGCGCTCGACGAGCTCCTGGACACCGACAGCCCGCACAGCGTTCTGCGCCGCGAGGACCTCGCCCTACGCACCGAGCGCACCGTCTGGGCCGCCCGCCGCGCCTGACGTTCGGGCACCCGTCCAGGGTCGCCTGCCAGGCCGCCCCGCACGGAATCGCCCGCCCCGCCCGTGATCATCGCCCGCGCAGGGCCGTGCGCTCCGCCGGGCGGAGCGAGATCAGGCGGCCAGGAGGCGCGGGACGTGCCCGCCGCCGGTCGGCGTCTGCACCGCGAAGGGACCGGGGCAGGCTCCGGATGCGGTCGTGGCGGCGCCCGGCGGCGCCCGTCGGGGACGGGCGGCGCCCGGCGGGGACGGGCGGCGCCGGGCGTCCGGGGGGCCGCTCAGCCGGTGCGGCCGGCCATGCGGGCGTCGATGAGGCGGGTGACGGCCTCGCGGTGGTCCTGCAGATAGAAGTGGCCGCCGCGCAGCACGTCCAGCCGGAAGCGCGAAGGGGCGATGTCCGCCCAGCCCGACATGTCATGGACGCCGATCGACGGGTCCCGGTCCCCGAGGTACGCGTAGACGGGGCAGTCGACCGGATCCGCGGGGCGTGGCCCGTAGGTGCCGACGATCGTGAAGTCGGCGCGGATCGCGGGCAGCACGATGTCGCGCAGGTCGGGGTCGGACAGCAGCGCCTCGTCCGTGCCGCCGAGCCGGCGGACCTCCGCGATCAGCGCGTCGTCGCCCTGCTCGTGCAGGCGCCGCGGCGTGAGCCGGTGCGGCGGCTTGCGGCTCGACACGTGGAGGGCGGCGGGCGACACGCCGTGCCGCTCGGCCAGCCGCAGGGTCATCTCGTAGGCGAGGGACGCGCCCATGCTGTGCCCGAACAGGGTCACCGGCACGTCGAGCAGCGGCAGCAGCGCCTCGGTCACCCGCTCGGTGAGCTCCGCCATGCTGTCCACGCACGGATCGGCGAGCCGGTCGTGCCGGCCCGGGTAGCGGGCCACCACCACCTCCGTGCCGGCGTCGAAGGCGGTTCCCCAGGCGTGGAAGAAGCTCGCCGAGCCCCCCGCGTGCGGCAGGACGACCAGGCGGCGCCGCGGGGCGTGGGCGGCCGGGTAACGGCGGAACCACTGTTCGCCGGCGACAGCGGTCCGCGCTGCCGTGGTACGGGGGCCGAGATTCATGCTGTCGTCCTTCGGGCGGTCTCCGGCCGGGTGGCGGAGTGCTGGGTGATGAACTCCACCCGGGGGCGGGCGAGAGCCACGTAGTCGTCGGTGTCCAGGGCGACCGAGCGGTCCAGGCGCGCCGCGTTGAAGAATATCTCGTCGTGCACGAGCAGTTCCGGGTCGACCACCAGGTCGAGTTCGGGATGGCGGGCGAACGGCACCACGGAGCCGCTGACGCTGCCCGCCAGCCGCTCGGCCACGTCCCGCGCCGCGAAGGCGGCCTCCGAGCCGCCGTACATCCCGCACAGCCCGTCGAGGTCCACCCGCCGGTCGCCGGGCACGACCGCCAGCACGTACCGCCGGGAGCGGCGTCCCGTCGCGACGCGCACGACGAGGCACTTGGCTGCCTGGGCCAGCGGGTGCCTGCGCAGCTCGCTGGCCCGCTCGGTGTGCCCCTCCGGGGGGTGGTCGATCAGCCGGAACCGGGCCCGGGTGCTGACCAGTTGCTCGATCAGCCAGTCGTACGCCGTCATCGTCACTGCTCCAGTCCCCAGCCGCGCACAGCACCCAGCCGGACGGCGGCGTCGTCGAGCGCCGCCGGATCGAGGGGGGCGGCGAGGGCCGCCGCGACCAGGACCGTGCCGCCGTCCCCGCCGGTACGGGCCAGCCGCAGGGACTCGACTGCCGCTCCGGCCCGGGCGAGCGCCTCGCCGACACGGGTGACCAGCCCGCTCTCGTCGGGCGCGAGGAAGAAGGCGAGGCCGTCGCCGAACGGTACGTCGACCTCGTGTCCGAGCAGCTCCACGAGGCGCTCGCCACCGCGGTGCCCGGTCAGGGCGCCGGAGACCGACACGTGTTCCCCACCGGGCAGCGTGCCCTCGACCCGCACCAGGCTGCGGTGCGCGGCGTTCTCGGGCCCGGTGACCAGCTCGGTGTCCAGCCCTCGCTCCTGGGCGAGCAGCGGGGCGTTGACGTACGTGACCCCGCCCTCCACCACGGGTGCCAGGAGGCCCTTGACCGTGGCGAGTTCCAGGGCCGCTAGTTCGTGCCGGGCGATCTCCCCGCAGACGGTGACGCGCAGCCGGCCGGGCAGCGCCCCGGCGGTCCCGGTGAACAGGCCGCCCAGCCGCTCGGCGAGCGCCAGCCACGGGTCGAGTTCCGCGTCGACCTCGCCCAGCCGCACATTGCAGGCCTCCGGCACGAAGCGGCCGGCCAACGCCTCCCGCACGGAACGTGCGACGGCCACGCCCGCCCGTTCCTGCGCCTCGGCCGTGCCGGCTCCGAGATGGGGGGTGACGACCACGTTGTCCAGCTCGAACAACGGGGAGTCGGTGCACGGTTCGGTGGCGAACACGTCGATGCCCGCGGCGGCGACCCGGCCCTCCTTCAGCGCCGCGTACAGCTCCGCCTCGTCGACGATTCCGCCGCGGGCGGCGTTGACGATGCGGATGCCCGGCTTGACGCGCTGCAGGGCGTCGAAGCCGAGGATGCCGGTGGTCTCCGGTGTCCTCGGCAGATGGACCGTGAGGAAGTCGGAGGACTCGAGGAGCTCGTCGAGCCCGACGACGCGCGCGCCCAGCCGTTCGGCGTGCCCGGCCGGAACGTACGGGTCGTGGGCGAGCAGCCGCATGTCGAACGCGGCCATGCGGCGGGCCACCAGGGAGCCGATGCGCCCGAGTCCGAGGATGCCGAGTGTCCGGCCGGACAGTTCGACGCCGGTGAACCGGCCGCGCTGCCACTGCCCGCCCTTGAGCGCGGCGTCGGCCTGCGGGATGTTGCGCGCCACGGCGAGCAGGAGACCGGCGGTCAGCTCGGCGGCGCTGGCCACGTTGGAGGTGGGGGCGTTCACCACCATCACGCCGGCGCGGGACGCCGCGGGCACGTCCACGTTGTCCAGGCCCACCCCGGCCCGGCCGATCACCTTCAGCCGGGTGCCCGCCGCGATCGCCTCGGCGTCCATCCGGGTGGCGCTGCGCACGAGCACCGCGTCGGCGCCCGGCAGCGCCGCGAGCAGCGAGGCCCGGTCGGCGCCCGCGCAGTACCGGATCTCGAATTCCGGGCCGAGGGCGTCGACGGTGGCGGGTGAGAGTTCCTCGGCGATCAGTACGACTGCCTTGTCCATGTCGCGGGTTCCTTGTCTCACAGGTGTCTCGGGGCGCCCTCCTGCGGGGCGCGTGGGGGACTCAGCCGGCGCCGGGGACCAGTTCCAGCTCCTTCTCCGGCTCCCCCGCGTCCCAGGTCTGCGGCGCGCCGAAGTGCCGTTCCACCCATGCGGGGTCGTACACCGTGTCGAGGTAGCGGTCGCCCTGGTCCGGGGAGAGG
The DNA here is from genome assembly GCF_049974565.1 of Streptomyces sp. WG5. Taxonomy (NCBI): domain Bacteria; kingdom Bacillati; phylum Actinomycetota; class Actinomycetes; order Kitasatosporales; family Streptomycetaceae; genus Streptomyces; species Streptomyces sp. WG5. Next base: position 26,457 of record NZ_JBNGGC010000048.1, read on the forward strand.
GCGACCGCGGTGAGCCGCTCGCCGCGCGGCCGGCCGGCCAGCCAGCGCAGTGCGCCGCTGACGACGGTCCCGGTGGAGCCGCCGAACAGGAAGCCCTGCCGGGCCATGGCGTGGCAGCTCTGCAGGGTGTCCCGCTCGGGCACCATCACGACCTCGTCGAGCAGTCCCTCGTCGAGCAGTTGCGGGCGGACGCCCGCGCCCAGGCCCGGGATGTGGCGGGTGGACGCCGGCCCGCCGAAGGTGACCGAGCCGACGCTGTCGACGGCGACGATCCGCACACCGCCGCCGCGTTCGCGGAAGTAGCGGGCGCAGCCCATGAGCGTGCCGGTGGTTCCCGCGCCGACGAACAGCACGTCCAGGTCCGGGAACTGGGCGGCGACGGACGGGCCGGTGGTGCGGTAGTGGGCCAGCCAGTTGTGCGGGTTGACGTACTGGTTGAGCCACACGTAGTTCGGGTCGAAGTCGACCAGGCGCTGCACGTAGTCGATGCGGGCGCCGAGCAGCCCGCGTTCCTTGTCGGCGCGGGAGATGACGAGGACACGGGCTCCGAAGGACTCCATCAGCCGCCGGGTGGCGGAGTTGCAGCGCGAGTCGGTGACGCAGACGAAGCCGTAGCCGCGGTGGGCGGCGATCATGCTGAGGGCGACACCGAGGTTGCCGGAGGAGGACTCCACGAGCACGGCGCCCGGGGTGAGGGTGCCGTCCCGCTCCGCGGCGAGCACCATCTCCAGGGCGGCCTTCAGCTTGACCGAGCCGGCGAGGTTGATCCCCTCGTACTTCAGGTAGAGGGGTACGTCGAAGACGGACCGGAGGTCGACGAAGACGTCGTCGACGTTCATCTCGTACGGGGCGGTTATGACGGTCACTTCATCACCGGATTCCGTTCGGCGCCGGGTCGCCCGGGCGGCCGTAGCGGTCGAGCTCGTGGAAGAAGCCCTCGACGACCGGCAGGCGGCCGGTGTCGCGCAGTGTGTCGAGGACGTGGCGGCCGACGGCGAGGTCGAGCACGCCGAGGCCGAACGGCGAGAAGACGACGGGCCGGTCGGCGGGGAGACCGACGCGGCCCTCGAGGACGTCGTACAGCGTGCCGTCGATGAAGTCCCGCCCGCCGGTGAGCTGTTCGGCCAGGTGGGGAGAGGTGTCGGCCTTCAGGCAGTGCTCGACGTCGTCGAGGATGTTGGCGGAGGCCAGCAGGATTTCGGGGGCGAGGTCGCGCAGGGACACGTTGAGGACGAGCGGGTTGTGCGCGAACCAGGCCGGGTCGTGGATGTGCGGGCGCGGCGCGACGGTGGCCAGGACGATCAGGTCGCTGGACCGGACGAGTTCCTCGGCGGTGCGGTGCACGACCACGGGGGCGTCGCCGGAGCGGCCGGTCAGGTAGCCGGCGAAGGACTCGGCGTGGGTGTCCGACAGGTCGTGGACGCCGAGTTCGTCGAACGTCCAGCCGGTGGCCTCGAGGTAGTGGTGGACGTAACGCCCGATGAGTCCGCCGCCGATGAAGCCGATGCGGCGCGGGCGCTCGCCGCGGCTGAGCCGGTCGGCGGCGAGGGCGGCCGAGGCGGCGGTCCTGGAGGCACTGATGATGGAGCTCTCCAGGCAGGCGATCGGGTATCCGGTGGCGGGATCGTTGAGGATGAGCACCGCGGAGGCCCGGGGGATGCCGGCCGCGACGTTCTCGGGAAAGCTGGAGATCCACTTCAGTCCGTCGGTGGGCCGGTCGCCGCCGACGGAGGCGGGCAGCGCGATGATGCGCGCGCTGGGCCGGTCGGGGAAGCGCAGGAAGTAGGAGGGCGGGTTCACCGAGTCGCCCCGGCCGTGCAGCCGGTAGACGTCCTCGACCAGGTTCACGACGTGCTTCTCGCTGCCGGTGAGCACCTCGGCCACCTGCGCGCCGGTGATCACGGCGAACGGGGGCACGAGCGGCTGGCGGGACATGGTTGCTCCATCCGTGAGTGGTGGGTGGGCGGCCGGGCGCGGCGGACGCGCCCGGCCGGCGTGCGGTCAGGAGGACGCGGGGAGGGCGACCGGATCGCCGAGGACGACGGCGATGTGCCGCTCGCCCTCGTAGGGCTCCCGGCTGTGCGCCATGCGGAGGTTGTCGACGACGAGCAGGTCACCGTCGCGCCACGGCTCGCGGAGCGTGTGCTTCTCGTACACGCCGTTGATGGTGAGCACCGTGTCCTCGTCGAGGCGGTCGCCGCTTCCGTAGCGGCTGTTGAACGGCAGTCCGTCCGGCCCGAACTCGAAGGTGAGGTACTCGCGGACGACGGGGTCCAGGGTCCACTCGTTGAGGAAGGCGATCTGGTTGAACCAGCCGCTCCGGCCTGTCACCGGGTGGGTGAGCACCGCGGCGGCCCGCTGCCGGGTGCGGAGGTCGCCGCCCGGCTCCCAGCGGTACTCGATGCCCCGGGCGGCGCAGTACGCCTCGACGTCGGCACGGTCGTCGCTGCCGAAGGCCTCGGCGAGACCGACGCCGACGGTGCCCGTGTAGTTGCGTTCGACGAGCCAGCCCTCGCTCTCGAAGCGGCGGACGAGGCCGGCCGGGAGCGCCTCGAGCACCTCGGCCGAGTCGCTGACACCGGTGGCGCCGCCGGACTCGGGCGCGGCGAGGCAGGCGAAGAGGAGCGTGCCGGGCACCTCACGGGTGTAGCACAGCTCGTGGTGCATGCACATGGGCTGGTCGGCCGGCCACTCCGTGGACGAGTAGACGCCGTCGGCGAGCCGGCGGCGCGGGGCGAAGCCCTCGCGTTCGGTCATCACCTCGTGCAGCAAGGCCCGGCCGACCCGGCCGACGGTCCCGGCGTCGGCGAGTCCGAGGCCGCGCACGAGCACGGCGCCGTGCTCGGCGACCGTGGCACGCAGCCGGCCGGCGTGTTCGGCGGCCCAGGCGGCGGGGTCGGCGGGGGGCGGCCCGTCCAGGACGAACACCGCGGGCCGGCCCTCGGTGCGGACCACGTCGAGCGGCGCGGCACCGCCGTCGGTGCGGGGCGCGGTGGTCGCGGCGGCCGGAGCGGCCGCGGCGAGGGGACCGGCCGCCGGGTCCGCCGCCCCGGGAGCGGGGGCGGCGGAGGACGGGTCGTCGACGAAGGCGGCCAGCGCGGCGAGGGTCGGGTACCGGGTCACGTCGCGCAGGGTGAAGGCGCGCTCCGTCCGTACGACGAGACGTACCGCGGAGAGTGAGGTGCCGCCCAGGTCGAAGAAGCCGTCCGCGCGGCCGATCCGCTCCACCGGCAGCTTGAGGACCTCGGCCCAGGCGGCGGCGAGCCGGCGCTCGGTGGCGGTGCGGGGTTCGTCGCGCTCCGCCGTGCCCTCCTGTTCGGCGAGTTCCGCCGCGAGGGCGCGCAGGGCGCGCTTGTCGGTCTTGCCGTTGGGGGTGAGCGGCAGCGCGTCGAGCCGTTCCACCCGGCTCGGCACCATGTACGCCGGCAGGGTCTCGCGCAGCCGGTCGCGCAGGGCGTCGGACGTCGCCTCGGAGCCGCACTGGAAGGCGACGAGACGGCGTCCCCGGTCGGGTGACTCGACGACCACGACGGCACCGTCGCGGACGCCGTCGACGCGCAGCAGCTGGTTCTCGATCTCACCGATCTCGATGCGGAACCCGCGGATCTTGACCTGGGCGTCGCGGCGGCCGAGGAATTCGAGGGTGCCTCCGGGCAGCCGTCGTCCGAAGTCGCCGGAGCGGTACAGGCGGTTGCCGGGGCGGTGCGGGTCCTGGGTGAAGGACTGGGCGGTCCGCTCGGGGTCGTTGATGTAGCCGCGTCCCACGCAGACACCGGAGAACACGATCTCGCCGGGGGCGCCGAGCGGCACCGGGCGCAGGTTCTCGTCGACGACGTACACGGAGACGTTGTTGACGGCGCGGCCGAGCGGCACGGAGTCCCACGCCGGGACGGCGGTCATGACCTCGTGGTTGGTGTCGTCGGACGTCTCGGTCAGGCCGTAGGCGTTCATCAGCGCGATGTCCGGGAAACGCGCGAACCAGCGGACGACCAGCTCCTTCTTCAGGGCCTCGCCGGTGACCGAGACGCAGCGCAGCGCGGGCAGGTCCCGGGGGAGCTCCTCCAGGCGGCTGAGCACGACCTCCAGGTAGGAGGGGACGACCTGGAGGATCGCGACCTCGCCGCGCTCGACGGTGTCGAGGTAGCGGTCGACGTCGAGGATCGCCTCCTGTTCGACGATCAGGGTGCGGCCACCGACGACGAGGGCGGCGACCAGCTGCCACAGGGAGATGTCGAAGGACTGGGGGGCGGTCTGGGCCACGACCTGGCCCTGGGTGATGCGCTGGTCGTCGATCTTCGCGAACAGGTGGTTGACGAAGCCGGCGTGCTCGCACATCGCGCCCTTGGGTTCGCCGGTGGAGCCCGAGGTGAAGTACAGGTAGGCGAGCTGGCCGGCGGCGACGGGCACTCCCGGGTCGCCGGTGGGGTGTTCCTCCGCGTACGCGTCGGCGGCCGTGAGCAGTTCGACGCCCTCGGGGGCGGCCTGCCGCACCCGGCCGAGCGCGCTGTCCTCGGTCAGCACCAGGCGGCAGCCGCCGCGGACCAGGGTGCGGGCCATCCGGTCGGCCGGGGCGTGCGGTTCGACGGGCAGGTAGGCGGTGCCGGCCTTGAAGACGCCGATGACGCAGGCCAGCCAGTCCAGGGTGCGCTCGGTGATGACGGCGACCACGGCCTCGGCGCCGAGGTCGCGAGCGAGCAGGGCGTGGGCGACGCGGTTGGCGCGGGTGTTGAGCTCCTCGTAGGTCCAGCTGTGGCCGGCATGCACGGCGGCGACGTCCGTGGGCCGCAGGCGGACCTGCTCCTCGAACAGCTCGTGGAACCGGCGGTCCGGCAACTGGCGTTCCGGCCCGGACAGTTCGTGGACCTGGTGGTGGTACTCGGCCTCGGACAGCAGTCCCCGGGCGTGGGCGGGGGCGTCCGGGCCGTCCGTCAACTGCTCCAGGGCCGTGACGTGGTAGCCCGCGATCCGCTCGGCGGCGGCTGCGTCGAGGACGTCGGTGCGGTACCCGATCAGCAGAGCGGGACCGTCCGCGTCGAGACGCGGGGCGACGCGCAGGGCCGTGTGCCCGGACGGCGCGGCGGGCGCGCCGGTGGCACTGCCGAGGTCCAGGACGGTCTCGAAGGTGCCCTCGGCCGGGGCGGCGGCGGCCCGCGCGGAGGCGGTGAGCAGCTCGCGCCAGGTGTGTTGCTCCAGGGTGAGGACGACGGGCACGGGCCGCGGTGCGGCGGTGGCCGGGCCGGCGGGGTGCGGCGCCGGGGGCAGATAGCCGGCGAGGACGGTCCGCTCGCCGCTGATCGCGGTCAGCACGGCCGTGTGGGCGGCGAGGACGGCGGCCTCCCAGCCGGTGCCGGTACGGCGGGAGAGCAGCCGGGTCCGGGCGGCGAGCCGGTGCGGCACGGGGTGGCGCAGTTCGGCCCAGCCGGTGCGGCCGGGTGCACCGGGAGGGGCGGGGGCAACCCAGCGGGGCACGGTCCGCTGGGGGGTCGGCGTGGTCGTCATCGGTGTCTCCTGTCAGACCGGGCGGCTGCCGTCCGGCGCGGCCGGCGACGGGATCGCGTCGAAGGGGGCGTCGCTGACGCCGTCCCAGGCCTCGCCGCGGACTGCGGCGACGAACGCGCCCACCCGCTCGGCGCCCCAGAACGGCTCGCGGCCGTGGACGAAGAACGGCACGCCGAAGGCGTCGTCGTGGTAGGCCGCGATCAGGCACTCGGCGCCCTTGATGCGCAGCTCGGGGTCGTCGACCGAGTCGGCGATCGACGGGTCGAGGCCCAGGTCGCGGGCGATGGCGGCGATGGTGCCGCGGTCCGCGAGGTCCCGGCCCTCGGTCCAGCGGGCCCGGTAGGCCCGGTCGACGAACTGCCGGCCCAGGCCCTGCTCCTCGGCGGCCAGGTAGGCGAGGTGGGACACCTCCCAGTGCGGAGCGCGGTCCACGGGCCACGTCACCTGCCAGCCCCGGGCGTGCGCCCAGCGGCGGGCGTCACGGAGGATGTAGAAGTTCTTGGTGCGGTGCATGGGCATCACCGGCAGGGTCACGCCGGCGTCGGCGAGCAGCCGGGTGGACTCCTCGTCGGGCTCCCAGTACGGGATCCACTCGATGCTGTCGAGGACGTCGGGGTACTTCTCGCTCAGGTCGCGGTAGGCGAACCAGGAGTACGGGCTGCGCAGGGAGAAGTACCACCTGGGCTGCTTCTTCCTGCCGTGTACGGTGCTCACAGGGCTATCCCCCCGTCGATCTGGAAGACGGAACCGGTGATGTAGGCGGCGCGCGGCCCGGCGAGGAAGGCGACGAGGTCGGCGACCTCCTCGGCGGTGCCCATCCGGCCGAGGGCGACGGAGGCGAGTGCCTCGGTGCGCAGCCGTTCGGGCACGGCGGCGACCATGTCGGTCTCGACGAATCCCGGGGCCACCACGTTGACGCGGATGCCGTAGCGGCCGACCTCCTTGGCGAGGGACTTGGACAGGCCGATGATCCCGGCCTTGGAGGCGGCGTAGTTGGTCTGGGTGGCGTTGCCGTACACGCCGGCCACGGAGGAGAGGTTCACGAGCGAGCCCCGGCGGCGCTTCATCATCCCGAAGGTGACGGCCCGGCAGATGTGGAAGACGCCGTCGAGGTTGGTGCTCAGCACCGAGCGCCAGTCCTCGTCGGACATCATCACCAGGCCCTTGTCGCGGGTGATGCCGGCGGAGGTGACGGCGGTCTCGACGGGGCCCAGTTCCTGTTCCGTGGCGCTGACCCAGGCGCGTACCGCGGCGGCGTCGGAGACGTCGACGCCTCGGTGGAGCACGCGGGCGCCGAGTGCCTCCGCCTCCTTGGCCAGGATCTCGGCGGCGTCCTGGCTGGTGCGGTAGCAGAAGCTGATGTCGTAGCCGTCCGCCGCGAGCTTGAGCACGGTGGCCCGGCCGATACCCCGGGAGCCTCCGCTGATCAGGGCCACGGGCCTGGTCTCGGTCATCGTTCGGCCTCATTTCCGGTTGCGGCGGACGGGTGGGTGGGTGCGTCGGGCCCCGCGGGCCGGAGCAGGCCGGCGGGGCGGAAGGCCATCACCATCTGCCCCACGGTCATCACGGTGCGGTCACCGCAGTGGCTGCTGCCCTCGAAGACGACGGAGTCGGTGAAGGTACGGGTGACGGCCACCCGGTGCTCGACGACGTCACCGGGCAGGACGGGGTGGTGGAACACGGCGTCGGCCACCGAGCCGAAGAGCATGATCTGGTCCGCCGGCGCGCCGCCGCCGGCGACGGTGAGCAGGCCTGCCGTCTGCCCCCAGGACTCGACGAGCAGGCTCGGCGGGTAGGCGAGGTCCGCGTCCGGGGCCGTGCCGGCGTACCAGGGCTCGTTGACGGTGATCGCCTTCACGGCGCGGATCCGTTCGCCCGGGACCACGTCGACGACGCGGTCGACGAGCAGCATCGGGTAGCGGTGCGGCAGCGACCCGGCGACGGACGGGGCCGGGCCTGCGTCGGCGGCGGTCATCGGGCACCTCCGGCGGGCTCGAAGCGCAGGCGGACTCGGGCGGCGGGGCCTCGGGAGGTGGTGGCGGTGGCCTTGCAGCGCCACGCGGTGCCGGTGTGCTGCCAGGTCAGGGCCAGTTGGAGGGTGTCGCCCGGGTAGACGGCGCCGGAGAACCGGGCCGACTCGACGGCGGCGAGCGTGCCGGGAGCGGACGCCGGATCCGCGTCGAGGGCCGCGCGGCGGACGCACTCCAGGACGCAGACGCCGGGGAAGATCGGGAATCCGGGATAGTGTCCGGCGAACACCGGTTCCGTCTCGTGCAGTTCGGCCGTGGCGCGGGCCGCCAGCCCCTCGCCGGTGCGCGACTCCACGACGATCCGGGCGGCGACGGGACTGACCACGGTGGCACCGCCCGTGGCGGTGGCCGGCGCGGAGGCTCCGGGCGCGTCGTGGAGGGCGGTGGCGGCGGGCCCGGCGCGGTGACCGCCGGTCGCGACGCTCATCGGGGACCCGCCAGCCTGAGGACCGCGCAGGCCAGGGAGCCGTCCCGGTCGGCGGACGTGACCAGGGCGATGCCGCCCGCGGCCGTCCTGTCGTCGGCGGCGGTGGCGAGCAGGGTGGCGATCTGGAACTGGGCCGACGCCGCGGACACGTCGCCGATCCGGCCGACGGCCGGCACCCGGTCCACGGCGGGTGCCCCGCAGACCTCGGTGAGGACGTCCCGCTCCAGGTGGCCGAGCAGGCCCGGCGCGTCACTGGGGCTCGCCGCCCACACCTGGCCTGCGGTGACGCCCGCCGCTTCGAGGGCGGACCGCACGCAGGCCTCGAGCGTGGCGCGCACCCGGCTGCCTGTCGCGACGCGGGAGCGCACCGCCAGTATCTCGGCGAGCGCGGGGCGTTCGGGCGTGGCCGCGGAGGCGGGGCGGATCAGCATGACGGCCGAGCCCTCGCCGAGGGCGGCGCCGGGTGCCTCGGGGCCGCGGCTGTGCCGCTCCAGCCAGTACCGGGCGTGCGAGTACTCCTCGGCGGCGGCGCACAGCACGGTGTCCGCGCGGCCCGTGGACAGCAGCCGGATCGCGTAGTTGAGGGAGAGCAGGCCCGCCGCCCGGCCGCCGGCGAGTGTGGTGTTGGGGCCCTTGATGCCGTACCAGATGGCGCACTGGCCGGCCGCGCAGTTCATCACCGCGTTGGGCATCACGGCCGGGTCCACGTCGTAGGGCCGGGCGCCGACCAGGGAGCTGCGTGTGAAGTCCATCATGCTGGCGGCGCTGCCGGTGGTGGTCGCCAGGACGAGCGCGGCCCGCTCACCGGTCTCCGTCTCGCGCTGTGCTCCGGGCCGGTCGAGCAGGGAGCCGACGGCGGCGACGGCGAGGCCGGTGACCCGGTCCATGGAGCGGGTGCCCTTCTTGCCGAGCACGTCACGGACCTCGAAGCCGGGGACCAGGTGGGCCCGGCTGAGGGGGACGTTCCAGCGTTCGGTGTCGACGGGGGCCAGGGTGGGCCGCTGGGCGCGCAGGCCCTCGGCGAAGGCCTCGGCACCGATGCCGTGCGGGGAGACCGCCGACCAGCCGGTGATGACCGGCGGCCCGGTCACGACGGCGTTCACGACACCGCCTTGCGGGGCGTGGTGAGGGCGGTGACGGTGGCCTCGTCGAACTCGGCCATCTCCCACTGGTTGGGCTCGGTCTCGTGGAGGTAGCCGTGCGTGATGGTTCCGGTGGCGGTCTTCACCAGCTGCCCGTCGCGCACCACGTAGCAGTCCATGCGGGTGGTGTAGAGCAACGTCTTGAAGATGTTCTCGACGGTGTAGACGGTGTAGAGCTCCTCCTCCATCACGGTCTCGTCGAGGAGTTCGACGCGGGACTGGGTGACGACGGGGATCCACCCGCGGGTGTCGAGGACCTCCTTGATGGCCAGTCCCCGGTCGGCGAGGAACAGGTCCTCGACCTCTTCCATGATGCGCAGGAAGCCGGACATCTGGACGCGCTCGTTGTAGTGGCAGTAGAAGTACCCGACCCGCCAGCGCCAGCCGAACGCGTTGGTCTCGCCGATGAGTTCGGTGAGCACCGGGTCGGCACTGGTGCCGCGTCCGGCCGTGAACTCGCCGTACGGCACGGGTGCGGCGGCCAGGTCCAGCCGTTCGCCGGTGCCCAGGCGGGCGGTCGTGAAGCGTTCGAGACCGGCCGGCCAGGGTTCCTCGGCGCGGATGTGGCCGTCGGCGCGCAGCACCACGACGAGGGTCGAGTCCGCGCACCGCACCCGCTTGCCGTCACGCTCGACGAACTGCTCGACCCGGAAGCGGAACCGGTTCTCGCCGTCCTTGGTCTTCGGTGTGACGACGGCCTCCACGTCGTCGTCGACGGCGAGCAGCGCGCCGAGCCGGGAGCGGATGTCGACCACGTCGAAGCCCAGTCCGTGGCGCCGGTACAGGTCCACGACGGGCAGCCCGGCTTCCCTGAAGTGATGCAGAACCGCCGCTTCGGCCACGTAGTTGATGTGCTTGAAGCCGATGGCGAAGCTGATGTTGTTGCCTTCGAACAGGGGACGCAGCCGCGCCGTGGTCGAGGTCTGCAGCAGCGCCGTCACCGAGGGGTGGGGCGTCGGGTCCATCACGGACTCCTTCGTGTCGGGGTGTTTCGGGTCGGCCGGGTGGTGCGGGGCTTCTCAGGCGTCCGCCAGGGGCCGGACGCGGTGCGGGATCCGGTCGAGGAAGGCGTGCACGGCGCCGGTGAACCGGGTGGGCGCCTCGAGCATCGGGAAGTGGCCGCAGCCGGGCAGTTCCAGGCACTCTCCGGCGGGCAGCCGGGCGGCGAGGTGGTGTGCCTGGGCGACGGGCGCGGACCGGTCGGTCTCCCCGCCGATCACCAGAGCCGGCGTCTCGACGCGGTCCACGGGGAACAGCGGGGTGCGCAGATAGGCCTCGAAGAACCGCAGCCAGCCGTAGGGGCCGATCCACTCCGTCATGCGCCGGGCCATGTCGGCCAGCCGTTCCGCCTCGATGTGGTGGCCGGGGGTGCGCAGCCGGATCGACTCGGCCATGGTCCGCGGGAAGTCGTCCAGGGTCGGCGCGATCATGTCCCAGTGGAAGTCGTCGGCGTCGGACCGGTAGAAGGGGTTGACGAGGACGACGCCGGGCAGCTTCAGCGGGTCGTCCGCGGCGGCGCGGCCGCTGAGCAGGTCGAGCAGTACGACCGAGCTGAACGAGTGGGCGACCACCACGTCGGCGCCGCCCGGGACCGCGTCGAGCACCTCGGCCAGCCGGGCCGCGGAGTCGGTCTCGTGACGCCAGCCGTCGATGCCGCCGCTGTGCCAGGGCAGCCGTGGGGCGTGTACGTCGACACCGTCGCGCCAGTGACCGGCGAGCGGGTCCCAGATGCCCTCGTTGTTGGCGAGTCCGTGCAGCAGTACCACCCTTGTCATGCCGCGCCTCCCGGCGGAAGCAGGGCCGCTCCGGTGGCGCCGGTCAGGGCGTACGCCGGCCGGGTGCCTCCCTCGGCGAACCAGCCGACGGCGGCGGCGCACTGCACCACGCCGAGGGCGCCGGACAGTTCGCCCCAGCCGGTCAGGGCGACGCACAGGGCGCCGGACGGCACGGGGCCGGCGTCGGTGCTGAGCCACAGCCCGCCGCGCGGGGTGCGCCGGGTCAGCTCGGCGACGGTGGCGAGGGGCTGTGCGGTGCGCACCACCGGGCCGAGGAGGGCGCGCGGCTCGCCCGTGGCGGTGCCGCTCAGCACGAGCGCCGCGCCGCCGTCGGCGACCGGCCGGCCGACGAGCCGCCGGGTGACCTCGTTGTCCGGTTCGACACCGGTGACCAGGACGTGGTCGGCGCGTTCGGAGCGCAGCAGGAGGGCGGCCCAGCGTACGGCGTCGAGGCCGGAGGTACGGCCGTTGCACACCGTGAGGTTCGGGCCGCGCAGCCCGTACCGGATGGCGGTTTCCGAGGCGATGATGTTGCTGGAGGCGTTCGGCGTGTCCATCGGGCTCAGGGCCGCGGTGGAGTCCTTGGCGATGGTCTCCACCGCCCGGCACACGGTGTCCGCGTTGCCGAGGTTGGAGCTGACCACGGTGGCGACCCGGTCGCCGGTCACGGCCCTGCCGTCGGACCCGAGGAGACCGGCGTCGGTGAGTGCGGCATACGCCAGGTGGAGCCCGAGCCGGGTGGCGCGGTCCTTGAAGCGCAGTCCCTTGCGGCCGATGAGGGCCGCGGGGTCGACGGGGTCGGCACCGGCGACGGCGGGGCGCAGCAGGGCGTCGGGGCCGGACGCGCCGGGGAGGGCCACCGCGACGCCCGAGACGGCGAGCGTCATGCGGCACCTCCCACGATGGCGACGGCGTTGACGCCGCCGAAGCCGAAGCTGTTGACCTGCGCGAGGCGCATCGGGGTGACGAGCGGCTCGCCGGCGACCAGGCGCAGGGTGCTGCCCTCGGGCAGCGGCTCGGCCAGGCCCGCGATGGGCGGCACGACCCCGGCCTCCAGGCAGCGCAGCGCCACGATCAGGCTGAGCAGTCCGGCCGAGCCCGAGGTGTGTCCGGTGAGGGACTTGATGCCCGTGAGCGCCGGGTGGGTGCCGGCGAACACCTGGGCGGTGACGGCGGCTTCGGTACGGTCGTTCAGCGGGGTGCCGGTGGCGTGCAGGACGACCAGGTCGATGTCGGCCGGGGCGACTCCGGCGTTCCGCTGCGCCTCGCGGACGGCGGTCTCGACGCCCGTCCCGTCGGGTGCGGTCTGGTGGTGCGCGTCGCAGTTGACGGCGACCGAGTGCAGCAGGCCCCGCACCGGCCGGCCGGGCCGCGCCTCGCGCGTCAGGACGACGGCGGCGGCGCCCTCGCCGAGGATGGTGCCCCGGCGGTCCTTGTCGAAGGGGCGTACGGAGGGCGGCGGGTCGAACTGGACCCGGTCGGCCTGGCCGAACATGCTTTCGGTGACGACGTCGCAGCCGGCCACGACGACCGTGTCGGTCTCGCCGAGTTCCAGCAGGTCCCAGCCGAGGGCCAGCGCGTAGAGGGAGGCGGAGCAGGCTCCTGCGAAGGTGTGGGTGTCGATGGCTCCGAACCGCTCGCGCAGGACGTTCCCGAAGTGCAGGCGGTCGGCGTCGAAGACGGTGCCGTCGCGCCACCACAGTTCCAGGGAACGCAGTTCGCGCAGTCCGGTGCCGACGAGGACGGGTATGCCGCCGAGGTCCTCGGGCAGTCCGGCGTCGGCGGCGGCCTGCCGGACGGCCTCCGCGAGGAGGCGGCCGGCCCGGCCGGGCTCGTCCAGGCCGGGGGTGTGGCGGTCGTCGATCTCGAACAGCTGCTGGGCGCGGTACCGGGAGCGGTCGAAGGCCTTCAGCGGTGCGAGTCCGCTGCGGCCGGCGCAGAGGCTGTCGAAGATCTCCCCGGGGTCGGCGCCGATGGCGGCGACGGCGCCCGTACCGGTGATGGGGTACGTCATCCGATGTCACCGTCCCGGCCGTATCTGCCGAGGATGACGATGGCGTTGTTGCCGCCGAAAGCGAGGCCGTTGTTCTGCACCACGCGCAGGTCGGCGTCGACGGCGTGGTTGGGCACGCAGTCGATCTCGCACTCGGGGTCGGTGCGGTGGTGGTTGATGGTGGGCGGGATGAAGCGGTGGGTGATGGCGAGGCCGCAGGCGATGGCGCCGAGGGCGCTGGCGGCGCCCATGGTGTGGCCGAGCATCGACTTCAGGGAGATGGTGCGCGGGGTGTCGGCGCCGAACACCGAGCGGATGGCGGCGGCCTCGGTGATGTCGTTGGCCTTGGTGCCGGTGCCGTGCGCGGAGATGAGGTCCACCTCCGCGGGTTTCACGCCGGCGTTGGCCAGGGCGAGGCTCATGCACTGGGCGACGCTGTCGCCGTTCGGGGCGACCTGGTGGAAGGCGTCGCAGTTGAGGCCGTAGCCCAGGACCTCGGCGTAGATGCGTGCGCCGCGGGCCAGGGCCGACTCCAGGCTTTCGAGCACCAGCAGACCGGCGCCCTCACCGGTGAGGATGCCCTTGCGGTCCGCGTCGAAGGGCTGGCACACCTCGGGGGCGATGGTGCCGAGCCGGTAGAAGCCGGTGAACGTCTTGCGGCACATGGCGTCCGCGCCGCCGCACAGCGCGTATTCCGCCTCGCCGGAGCTCACCGCGTCGAAGCCGTAGCCGATCGCGTAGTTGCCCGCGGAGCAGGCGGTGGCGATGGTGGGGGCCTCGACGTCGGTGAGGTCCAGCTCGTGCGCGATGGCCGTGGAGAGCCGGGCCGCCGATACCCGCCGGACGATCTGGGGGTCCATGTGTTCCGGACCGTCGGCGAGTTCGGCGGCCACCAGCCGGTCCAGCTCGTAGGACTCGCCGTCCGTGGTGCCGACGGAGATCAGTCCCCGTCGGCCGGCGAGGTCCGCGGGATCCAGACCGGCGTCACGCAGCGCCATGACCGCCGCCGCGACGGCGAAGCGGCTGGCGCGTCCCAACTCCCGCACCGGGGTGCGGGAGATCCACTGTTCGGGGTCGAACCCCTTGACCTCGCAGCCGTTGACGTGGGCGAAGCCCTCGACGTCGAACAGCGAGATCGGGCTGGCACCGCTGCGGCCGGCCCGTAGGCTCTCGGTGAATTCCTCGGCCCCGATGCCAATGCTGGAGATCACTCCGAAGCCGGTGAGGACCACCCGGCGATTTCCGGTTACGCCGCCGGGGCGTACTGAGGACATGTTTTCCCCTTAAACCTTCGGTTCGGCGGGACGGTGCCCGGGTCAGCGGGCGGGGGCCTCCGCGACGATGGTGTAGACCGCCTCGAGGTTCACCATCTGGGCCAGCTCGGACTGGTCGATGGTGATGCCGAACTCCTTCTCCAGGGAGGCCAGGATCTCGATGGCACGAAGCGAGTCGGCGCCGTGGTCGTCGATGAAGAGGCTGGTGTCGGTGACCTCGTCCTCCTCCAGCTCGAGGATGTCGCAGACGATTTCCTTGACAGCGGACCGGCGGTCTTCGGCAAGTATCGGCATGACGTTGTTTCTCCTAGACGGTTCGGTGTGCGATGCGACGGGTTCGGCGGGCCTGTCCCTCAGGCCCCGGCGTCCATGGCGGCCGCGAGGCTGCGCGGGCGCATGTCGGTCCAGTGCTGGTCGACGTAGTCCAGGCATTCCTGGCGGGATGCGGCGCCGTGCGCCTTTTCCCAGCCGGCCGGAATCTCCGCGAACACGGGCCAGATGGAATGCTGACCCTCGTCGTTCACGAGCACGTAGTACTCGGCATTGTCATCCTCGAACGGATTGGCCATGGGCGTTTTCCTTCCTGGCACGGTCACGTAATTCGGCTCGACTGTACGCAGCGGAGATTCACTCGGACAAGACTTCTCGGGGATCGCACCGACCGTGCGTTCGAGAGTTTTCAATGAGAAGAATTGAATAATGTGTTGCGGGTCTTTCGGCCTGCCCGCACCGTTCGGGCCGGCGCGACCCGGAGCGGTGTCCCGCAGGTCCGGCCGGGCCGCGGAAGGGCCCGCTCGTCACTGCTTGGCCGGTCCCCGGCCACCGAGCGTCACTTCCGGGCATCGAAGAATTCTTGGTCGTCCGCGCCGCCGGCCGGCCGCAACCGCTACGTTGCTGCGAGCCCGTCGCGAGCCGACACGAGCCCTCGGAAAGGAGGCCGGATGGCCGGGCACCTCATCCGCCCGCTCCCCAGGCCGCAGGCCGGCCGGGTGCTGTTCTGCCTGAGCTTCTGCGGGGGCGCCACCGCGCCCTTCCGGCCCTGGGCGGACTGCCTCCCCGAGAACACCGAACTGGCGCTGTACTGCTATCCCGGCCGCGAGGCCCGCTACGGCGAGCCGTTCGCCCGGAACTGGCAGCACCTGCTCGACGGGGCGCTGGCCGCGCTGCGCACGCTCGCCGGGCGCAAGGTGGTGCTGTGCGGCCACAGCATGGGCGCCTGGGTCGCCTTCGACCTCGCGGTGCGCGCCCGGCGCACCGGGCTGGCGGAGCCGGAGGCGGTGGTGGTGTCGGCGGCGCACGCGCCCGCCGTGCTCTCCCGGCACACCGACGTGCCGCCGCACCCGCGCAACACGGACCGGGAACTCCTCGACTGGATGCTCACCGCGGGCCAGCTCTCCGAGGCGGTGCGCGGCGAGCCGGAGCTGCTGCGGATGGCGGTCGAGGTGCTCCGCGCCGACCTGATCGCGGCGGACACCTACCGGTTCCGCCACGGGGACCGTGTGGACGCGCCGCTGCAGCTGCTCCACGGCGACCAGGACGATCTCACCGAGGCGGACCTGGCCGGCTGGAGCGGGCTGACGACCGGTCCGTTCGAGGCGACCCTGCTCGAGGGCGGCCACTTCTACACGCCCGCGGTGTGGCGGCGGCTGCCCGAGCACATGGCGGTGGTGCGCCCCGGCGCGCCCGGCGGGACACCCCCCCCCGCACAAGGCCCCCCCCCCCCCCGCCCCCCCCCGCGGCGGGGCGCCCCCCCCCGGGGCGCCCCGGGCA
>NZ_JBNGGC010000049.1:0-40539 GCF_049974565.1 Streptomyces sp. WG5
CCGCCGGGGGGGCCGCCCCCGGGCGCGGCCCCCCCCCCTGTTCTGTTTTGCCCCTCAAAACGTTCCCCCCGGGGGGGGGGGGGGGGGGGCCCGGGCCCCCCCCCCCCCGCCGCAGACCGTCGACGAAGGCGGTCCCTTACGCGGCCACCGGCTGCTTCGCCCCCGGTGCCGAGGCCGACGGGTCCGCGCCGCCGGGCCCCTGGGCCGCCTCTCCGGGCGCCGGCTTGCGCAGCCCCTTGAGGAGGATCACCAGAGCCGTGGTGACGCAGACGCCGGCCGCGATGGCGACCAGGTAGAGCAGCGGGTTGCCGATCAGCGGGACCACGAAGACGCCTCCGTGCGGGGCGCGCAGCGTGGCGCCGAAGGCCATCGACAGGGCGCCGGTGACCGCACCGCCCACCATCGAGGACGGGATGACCCGCAGCGGGTCGGCCGCGCCGAACGGGATCGCACCCTCGGAGATGAAGGAGGCGCCCAGTACCCAGGCCGCCTTGCCGTTCTCGCGCTCGGCGGCGTTGAAGAGCTTGCTCCGCACGGTCGTCGCCAGGGCCATCGCCAGCGGGGGGACCATGCCGGCGGCCATGACCGCAGCCATGATCTTCATCGCCGAGTCGCTGGGGTCGGAGACCGCGATGCCGGCGGTGGCGAAGGCGTACGCGACCTTGTTGACGGGGCCGCCCAGGTCGAAGCACATCATCAGGCCGAGCAGGGCGCCGAGCAGGACCGCGTTGGCACCGGACAGGTCGCTCAGCCAGTCGGTCATCGCCTTCTGCGCGGACGCGATGGGCTTGCCGATCACCACGAACATCAGGAACCCGACCACCGCCGAGGAGATCAGCGGGATCACCACCACGGGCATGATGCCGCGCAGCGCGGCCGGAATGCGTATCCGCTGGATCGCCATCACCACGGCACCGGAGATCAGACCGGCCGCCAGGCCGCCGAGGAACCCGGCGTTGATGGTGAGCGCGATCGAGCCGCCGACGAACCCGGGGACCAGGCCCGGCCGGTCGGCCATGCCGTAGGCGATGTAACCGGCCAGCACCGGGACCAGGAAGGCGAACGCCACGCCGCCGATCTGGAACAGCAGCGCCGCCCAGCTGTCCGCCTGGGACCACACGAAGTGGTCCATCACCGACGGCGCCTCGTTGATCTCATAGCCGCCGATGGCGAAGCCCAGGGCGATGAGCAGGCCGCCGGCGGCGACGAACGGGACCATGTAGCTGACGCCGGACATCAGCCAGACGCGCAGCTTCGTCCCGTACCCCTCGCCTGACGCACCGCCGCGCTCGACGGGCGTCCCACCGGCCGAACCGGCCGGACCGGCCGGACCGGCCGCTGTGACCTCGCCACGGGCCGCCTTCTCCCGGACCTCGCCGATCAGTTCGCCGGGCCGGTTGATGGCCGCCTTGACGCCGGTGTCAACGGTGGGCTTCCCGGCGAAGCGGTCCTTGTCGCGTACGGGCACGTCGTGGGCGAAGATCACGCCGTCCGCCGCCTCGATCACCGCCGGGTCCAGCCGGGTGAAACCGGCCGAGCCCTGCGTCTCGACGACCACCTCGACGCCCGACTCACGGCCCGCGTTCTCCAGTGACTCGGCCGCCATGTAGGTGTGCGCGATACCGGTGGGGCAGGAGGTGACGGCGACGATGCGGAAGGGACGCTCCGGCCGCTCGGGCGGTCCGGGCGGTCCGGACCGTACGGGCTCTTCCGTCTCGCCGGTGCTGACCGTGGCGGCCTCGGCGGAGGCCGCCGCCGAGACCGCCACGGAGTCCTCATCGGCTGCGGAGCCGTCTTCCGAGCCGCCGTCCGATGCGCCGTCCGACGCGCCTTCCGAGCCGCTCGGTTCCTCCCCGCGGATCAGCGCCGCGGCGGCCGTCGCCTCGCCCACCGACCGCAGCGCGGCGGTGAACTCGGCGTTCATCAGCTGCCGGGCCAGTGCGGACAGGATCGTGAGGTGGGCGTCGTCGGCGCCCGCCGGAGCGGCGATCAGGAAGATCAGGTCGGCCGGCCCGTCCGCCGCTCCGAAGTCGATGCCGTCCGCGCTGCGCCCGAAGGCGAGCGTCGGCTCGGTGACGTGCTCGCTGCGGCAGTGCGGGATGCCGATGCCGCCGTCGAGGCCGGTCGGCATCTGCGCCTCGCGGGCGGCCACGTCGGCGAGGAAGCCCTCCAGGTCGGTCACCCGGCCCTGGGCCACCATCCGCTCGGCGAGGGCGCGCGCCGCCGCTTCCTTGGTGTCGGCGGACAGGTCGAGGTCGACCAGACCCGCGGTGATCATGTCGCTCATCGCGGGCTCCTTAGCTCGCGTATCGCCCGGAACGCGGGGTCGTGGGCGGGGGCGGGGAGGGGGACGGGGGCACTGCGGTGGGGTCCGGGGACGGCTCCGGGCAGGGAGCCGGAGACCGGACCGGGCAAAGGGCCGGACAAAGGCCCGGGCATGGGACCGGGCAAGGGGCCGGGAAGGAAGCCGGAGACCGGGTCGGGAAGAAGTCCGGGCAACGGGCCGGGGAAAGGACCGGGAAGGGCGCGGTGGGTGATCACGACGCCGGCTCCTTCAGTACGCGGTCCGCGGGCACGTCCGCCGTGACCGTCACCGCGCCCGGGTCCAGGTCGGCCGGCGTCGGCATCACGCTGCCGGGCAGCTGGACGGCGGCGGCGCCGTGCGCGACGGCGGCGGCGAGGGCGCCCGGCCCCGCACCTCCGGCGACGAGGAACCCGGCGAGGGAGGAGTCACCGGCGCCGACGTTGCTGCGTACGGCGTCCACGTGGGCGCTGCCGAACCAGGTGCCCTCGTCGGCCACGAGCAGCTGCCCGTCGGCACCCAGGCTGGCGAGCACGGACCGGGCGCCCAGCTCCCGCAGTTCCTCGGCGGCCTTCACGGCGTCGCCGACGGTGGCCAGAGGACGTCCGACGGCCTCGGCGAGCTCCTCGGCGTTCGGCTTGACCACGTCGGGCCCCTCACGCAGCGCCTGGAGCAGCGCGGGTCCGGAGGTGTCCAGGGCGATGCGGACGCCGGCGGCGTGCGCCCGGGCGACCAGTGCCGCGTACCAGGAGGGGGCGAGTCCGCGGGGCAGACTGCCGCAGCAGGCGATCCAGTCCGCGCCGGGCGACTGGCGCCGTACGGTCTCCAGGAGCAGTTCCTGCTCGGCCGCCGACAGTTCGGGACCCGGCGCATTGATCTTCGTCAGGATGCCGTCGGCCTCGGCGAGCGCGATGTTGGAGCGGGTGGCCCCGGCGATCGGCACCGGTGCGACCTCGATGCCCTGTGCGTCGAGCAGGTCGGCGACGAGTGCGCCCGGCGCGCCGCCGAGCGGCAGCACGGCGACCGTGCGCCGGCCGGCCGCCGTCACCGCGCGCGAGACGTTCACGCCCTTGCCGCCCGGGTCCACGCGCTCGCCCGTGGCGCGGACGACCTCGCCGCGGTCGAGGGAGGGAACCTCGTAGGTCCGGTCCAGAGACGGGTTGGGGGTGACGGTGAGGATCATGCGCGTACTACTTCCGTGCCGGCGCGCTCGATGGCGGCGGCGTCTTCGGGGCTCATCCCGCTGTCGGTGATCAGCAGGTCCACGTCGCTCAGGGCGCCGAAGCGGGCGAAGTGCTCCTGGCCGTGCTTGGAGGAGTCGGCGAGCAGCACCACGCGGCGGGCGGCGGCGACGGCGGCCCGCTTGACGGCGGCCTCGGCGAGGTCGGGGGTGGTCAGACCGTGCTCCAAGGAGAAGCCGTTGGCCGCCACCAGCAGCACGTCGGCGCGGATCTCGCTGTACGCGCGCAGCGCCCAGGCGTCCACGGCGGCGCGCGTACGGTGCCGCACGCGCCCTCCGACCAGGTGGAGCTGGATGCCGGGGTGGTCGGCGAGGCGGGCCGCGACGGGCAGGCTGTGGGTGACGACGGTCAGCGAGGACTCCGGCGGGAGCGCGGCGGCCATGCGGGCCACCGTGGAACCGGCGTCGAGGATCATCGTGCCCTCGGCCGGCAGTTCCGCCAGGGCCGCCTTGGCGATCCGGTCCTTCTCGTCGGCCGCCGTGGACTCTCGCTCGGCCAGGTCGGGCTCGAAGCCGAGCCGGTCGGCGGGGATCGCGCCACCGTGCACCCGTCGGAGCAGGCCGGCTCGGTCGAGTGCCTTGAGGTCGCGGCGGATGGTCTCCGCCGTCACCTGGAACTCCTCCGCCAGCGACATCACGTCCACCCGGCCGCCGTCCCGGGCGAGCCGGAGGATCTCCTGCTGCCGCTCCGGTGCGTACATGCCCGTTCGCCTCCGACTGTGCCCGAACCTGTGGTTTCAGGCGGAGACTACGCCCGGATTTCCGGAATGTAAACAAGAAACCAGAAGCAGACGGACTCACTCAGACATGAACGGGCATCACGCTGAGGCTTGCCGGACAGAGGACTGGACCTGGGAGACCGGGGCGGGGGCCGGGGTCGGGGCCGGGGCGGGGGCCGGGGTCGGGGCCGGGGCTGGGTCCGGGCGTGGGCCTGAGCCTAGGTCTGGGCCTGGACCTGGACCTGGTTCTGGGCCTGCGCCTGCGCCTGCGCCTGGGGGGCGGGACTGAGTTCCCGCCCCCACCGAGCGCGCTCCCGGAGCGCGGCGGGATCAGACCAGCGCGGGCTCCTTCCCCTCCGCCCCGTCGACCTCCTCGGCGCCTTCCACGTGCTGTGCCGGCCGCTTGGGCAGCGCGAACATCAGCAGGAAGATGGCGGCCAGCACGGCTGCCACCCAGCCCAGCGCGTTCTGGAAGCCGTCCGCGTACTCCGGGCCGATGCGGGACGGGGCCGGATGGTCGCCCATCGTGCCGAAGAAGACCACGGAGACCAGGCCGAGCCCCAGCGCGTTGCCCATCTGCTGCACGGTGTTGATGAGCCCGGACGCCGCCCCGGCGTGCTCGCGCGGTACCTGGGACAGCACCGCGTCCGTCAGCGGGGCGACGATCAGCCCCATGCCGAGGCCCATCACGACGAGCGGCAGCACCATCTGCCAGGACGCGATGCCCAGTCCGTACCGTTCGGACTCCCAGATGTAGAGCAGCACTCCGGTCGCCATCACCAGCGCGCCCGCCTGGAGCACCTTGCGTCCGAAGCGCGGGACCAGCTTCTGCACCGACACCCCGGCCGCCACGGAGACGGCGATCGAGAACGGCACGCCGGTCAGCCCGGCCCGCAGCGGCGTCCAGCCGAGTCCGTCCTGCATGTACAGCGTCCACACCAGGAAGAAGATGCCGAGCGCCACCCCGAAGACGGTCTGCACGGCGATGCCCGCCGCGAAGCTCTTGACCCTGAACAGCGACAGCTCGACCAGCGGCGAGCCGTCCCGCACGCTCTTCCGCCTCTCGTACGCCACCAGCACCGCGAGGACCACGAATGCGCCGGCCATCGACAGGTACCCCCACAGCGGCCAGTCCAGCTCGCGGCCCCGGGTCAGCGGGTAGACGAGCATGAGCAGACCGAGGGTGACCAGGGCGACCCCGACCAGGTCGAGCTTGAGGGCGCGCGGCGCCTTGGACTCGGTGATGAAGCGGCTGCCGAGGACGAGTCCCGCGATGCCGACCGGCAGGTTGATGAGGAAGATGGGCCGCCACTCCAGCCCGAACAGGTTCCACTCGGTGAGCAGGGCGCCGAGCAGCGGACCGGAGACGGCCCCCAGTCCGACGATCGCACCGAACAGCCCGAACACCTTGCCGCGTTCGTGCGCCGGGAAGGTGGCGTGCACGATCGACAGCACCTGCGGCACCATCAGCGCCGCCGTGGCGCCCTGGAGGATGCGGGAGGCGACGAGCATCTCCGGGTTCACGGCGAGGCCGCACAGCGCGGACGCGACGGTGAAGCCGCCTATGCCGACGAGGAACACCCGCTTGCGGCCGTGGATGTCACCGAGCCGCCCGCCGGTGATCAGACCGGCGGCGAAGGCGAGCGCGTAACCGGCGGTGATCCACTGGATCTGGCTGAAGGAGGCGCCCTCGTCCTCCCGGATCGACGGGATCGCGATGTTGACGATGGTGACGTCGACCAGGTCCATGAAGGCCGCGGTCATCACGATCGCGAGGGCGAACCAGCGACGGCGGTCGCCCGCGGCGGGCTCGGCTGGCTCGGCGGGCGCGGGCCCCGAGGTGTGCGTTGAGGTCATGGGAGGAAGCTAAGACGCCAGTAGGACAGGTAGCGTCCTACATGTGCGGCATCCTCGGGTCCATGACGACGGACACTCCGGCCCGGCTGCTGACGCTCCTCTCCCTGCTCCAGACGCCCCGCGAGTGGCCCGGCGGCGAACTCGCCGACCGGCTCGGGGTCTCCCGCCGCACGGTCCGGCGGGACATCGACCGGCTGCGCGAGCTGGGCTACCCGGTGCAGGCGAGCATGGGAGCCGACGGCGGCTACCGGCTGGTGGCCGGCAAGGCCATGCCGCCGCTCGTTCTCGACGACGAGGAGGCGGTGGCCATCGCGGTGGGGCTGCGCGCCGGCGCCGGTCACGCCGTGGAGGGCGTGGACGAGGCGTCCGTACGGGCGCTGGCCAAGCTGGAGCAGGTACTGCCGGGCCGCCTCCGCCACCGCGTCGCCACCCTCCAGGCCGCGACGACACCGCTGACCAGCGGGGACGGGCCGAGCATCGCGCCCGAGACGCTGACCGTGATGGCCTCGACGGTGGCCGGACGGGAACGGCTGCGGTTCGCCTACCGCGCGGCGGACGGCACCGGGTCGCGGCGCGTGACCGAGCCGTACCGGCTGGTGTCGACGGGACGCCGTTGGTACCTGGTCGCCTACGACCTCGACCGGGACGACTGGCGGACCTTCCGGGTCGACCGGGTGAGCGAACCCTTGGCCACGGGCGCGCGGTTCACGCCGCGGGAGTTGCCGACCGGGAGCGCGGCGGAGTACCTGCGGCGCTCGATGCAGCGGCGCGGGGACTCGTACGAGATCGTGATCGCCTTCGACGCGCCGCCCGAGGCCGTCGCGGCACGGCTCCCGCCGTGGCTCGGGACGCCGGAGGCGGCGGACGGCGGTGCCTCGTGCGTCCTGCGGGCGACCGTGTCCGACTCGGTGGAGTGGATGGCGGTGCGGCTGGCGATGCTGGGGATGGACTTCCGGGTACGGGAGCCGGCGGAGCTGGTGGAGTGCGTACGGGCGTTGGGGACGCGGCTGGTGAGGGCGTCAGGGGGCTGAAGGCCGGCCGGACGCCGGAGCGGAAGGCACCACCGCCGCGCACCCCGCCGCTGCCCCACCCCGCGCCACCCCGCCGCTACCCACCCCACCGGCGCCACCCCGCCACGCCCGCGGCCCTGCCTTGCCCCGCCCTGCCCTGCCCTGCCCTGCCCCTGCTCCTGCCCCTGCCCCTGCCCCTGCCCCTGCCCCTGCCCCTGCCCCTGCCCAGCCTCACCGCGTGCCGTCCGCCCCCCTACCCCGTGGGGCCGCACTCCCAGGCGACCTTCCGGAGCACCGCGAGATTCCGCAGCGCCAACTCCACGGGACTCGGCGCGGCGTCGGAGGAGACCGCCCAGCGCTCCACGGCCACCCGCAACGCCGCCCCCGCAGCGGCAGCCCCGAAGTGCAGTTCGGGCGATGCCCGCAGGCGCGCGGCAACGTTGTCGTCCCCCTGGGCGATCCGCGCGGCCAGCACCTCGGCAAGCTCCCGTTCCGTCGCATGGCAGACCTCCACCCATACCTTGCGCAGCGCCGGACTGCTCTCGGCCAGGCGGATGAGGGTGCGGGCCCATTCCCAGGACGGCGCCGAGACCCCGGCGCCCGGTGTCAGCGTGTGCCGCACGGCGTGTTCCAGGGCCTCGGCCGGGGACAGCCCGGCCGGGGCATCGCGCACCGCCTGCGCCCAGCGCTCGGCACCGAGGGCGTAGAGCGGGGCGACGGCCTCCTCCTTCGTGGCGAAGTACCGGTAGAAGGTGCGCGGGGCGACGCCGGCGGCTCTGGCGATGTCCTCGGCCCGGGTGGCCCGCAGGCCCTGGCCGACGAAGAGGCGGGCCGCCGCACGGGCGATCTCCATCCGGGTCTCGGCCTTGCGCCGTTCGGTCAGGGAGACAGGCCCCGGGCCGGGGGCGGGGAATGCGGGGATGGTGCTGCTCACTTCGGCAGATTATGCCGCTGTGGCACAATCTGCCATTCGGCGGGTCACCCCGGGGTTCAGGTTCGGGGTGCCCCGCCTCCCCGGTCTGCCCCGGCCCGCGCTTCCCCGACAGAAGGAGCCGGGCCCGGCGCCCCGGGGGGAGAGGCGCCGAGCCCGGCTCGGGGAGGTCCCGGCGCCGGGGGGAGTGCGTCGGGACGTGGTCCACAGGGGCGGAGGGCTCGTTCGGGACCGGTGGTCCCGGGCCCGGACGGCTGGGGACAGGTGGGCCCGGAGTTCTTGTTCCCGGCCACGGCCGGTTGAAGCAGCGTTACACAGCCATGTTTGCGCGGGGTTCGGTCACCGGCGTACGCCCCACGGGGCGCTTCACGCCCCGCGCATCACGCTTCCACACATCACGCATCCGCGCATCGCGTCTCCGGGTCCCGCAGCCGGTTCCGGCGCCCTGCCGCGGCTCCGATGCCACTGCCGCCGGCGACCTGCTGCCTGCCGCCTC
Organism: Streptomyces sp. WG5; assembly: GCF_049974565.1. Taxonomy (NCBI): domain Bacteria; kingdom Bacillati; phylum Actinomycetota; class Actinomycetes; order Kitasatosporales; family Streptomycetaceae; genus Streptomyces; species Streptomyces sp. WG5. The sequence continues at coordinate 8,556 of NZ_JBNGGC010000049.1, forward strand.
ACGGCCGCCTTACGCCGCCGCCTCGAAACCGGTGTCACGGGCCAGCTTCTTCAGCTCCAGCAGCGCGTGCTTCTCGATCTGCCGGATGCGCTCACGCGTGAGGCCGTGTTCCTTGCCGACCTCGGTCAGCGTACGCTCGCGGCCGTCGTCGATGCCGTACCGCATCTTGATGATGGAGGCCGTACGCGGGTCGAGGCGGCCGATGAGGTCGTCGAGCTCCTCGCTGCGCAGCAGCGTCATCACCGACTGCTCGGGCGACACGGCGGACGTGTCCTCCAGCAGGTCGCCGAACTGGGTCTCGCCCTCGTCGTCCACCGACATGTTCAGCGAGACGGGGTCGCGGGCCCAGTCGAGTACGTCGGTGACACGCTCCGGCGTGGAACCGAGCTCGGCGGCGATCTCGGCGGGCTCCGGCTCACGGCCGTGCTCCCGGTTGAACTCACGCTGCACGCGCCGGATCCGGCCCAGCTCCTCCACCAGGTGGACGGGCAGCCGGATGGTGCGCGACTGGTCGGCGATGGAGCGGGTGATGGCCTGACGGATCCACCACGTTGCGTACGTCGAGAACTTGAAGCCCTTGCGGTAGTCGAACTTCTCGACAGCGCGGACCAGGCCGGCGTTGCCCTCCTGGATCAGGTCCAGGAGCGGCAGACCGCTGCGGGGGTAGCGACGGGCGACCGCGACGACCAGGCGGAGGTTGGAACGGATGAAGACGTCCTTCGCCCGCTCGCTCTCCTCGATCAGGGCCTGGAGCTCCTCCCGGGTGGCGTCCGCCCCGGTCTCCTCGTAGCCTTCGAGTACCTGCCGCGCGAACACACCCGCCTCGATGGTCTGGGACAGCTCGACCTCCTTGGCGGCGTCGAGCAGCGGGGTCCGTGCGATCTCGTCGAGGTACATGCCGACCAGATCGCGGTCGGCGAGCTCGCCGCCGGCTGCGCGGACGCTGGTTGCCGCGTCGGAGGTCCCGCCGGTGGCGGACTTACGACGGGCGACGGCACGGGTTGCCATGCGTGCTCCCTTGCGATGGTGGTTCAGCGGGTGGTCCGGGTGGTCCTGCGGGTGCTCGGCACCATGTGGGGGTCGTCTCCGGTCTCGGATCTCGTCGTGTCCGGTCCCTCTCGGGACTCTCCTCGGGTGCCCTGCATCCGATGGAAACAACGACTGGAATCCGGACAGAATTCCCAACCCGCCCCCCGATTTTTCTGATCATGCAGTACCCTGTGCCGCCACACGAGGAGGAGCGATGTCGCCGGCACGCACAGAGGTCCAGGTCAGACCGGGAGTCGAGGGCGACCTCAAGGCCCTCACCGGCCTCTACAACCACTACGTACGTGAGACGCCCATCACGTTCGACACCGTGCCCTTCACCCCGGAAGAGCGCCGCCCTTGGCTGCTCTCCCACCCTGAAGACGGCCCGCACCGGCTGAGGGTTGCCGCGGACGCGGACTCACAGGAGATTCTGGGCTACGCCACATCCAGCCCGTATCGCGCGAAACCCGCGTACGGAACCTCGGTGGAGACCACCGTCTACGTCGCCCCGCACGCCGGCGGCCGGGGCATCGGCACACTGCTCTACACGGCCCTCTTCGAGGCCCTGGCGGCCGAGGACCTGCACCGCGCGTACGCGGGCATCACCCAGCCGGGCGAGGCCTCCACCCGGCTGCACGACCGCTTCGGCTTCCGGTACGTCGGCACGTACCACGAGGTGGGCCGTAAATTCGGCCGGTACTGGGACGTGGCCTGGTACGAGAAGCCGCTCTAGGCGTGCTGTCCGGACAGCACACCCAGGCCCTCGCGTATTCCGTCTCCGGCGGCTCGCGCGCGCCTCACCCCGGCGGTCAGCCGAACTGCACCGACCGCTTGGCCAGCCCCATCCAGAAACCGTCGATCACGGACTTCCGCAGGTCCAGCTCGCCGGCCGCGTCCGCCGCCCCCATCGCCACGAACAGCGGGGCGAAGTGCTCCGTGCGCGGGTGGGCGAGCAGGCCCGCCGGGGACTTGCGGGCGAAGTCGAGCAGCGCGTCCACGTCACCGGCCTCCAGCGCGCGCCGCCCCCAGTCGTCGAACTCCGCGGACCAGGCGGGGACGCCGGCCTGGCGCAGCGCGGCGAGGTTGTGGGTGAAGAAGCCGGAGCCGATGATCAGCACGCCCTCGTCACGCAGCGGCGCGAGCCTGCGGCCGGTCTCCATGAGCCGCGCCGGGTCGAGGGTCGGCATGGAGACCTGGAGGACCGGAACGTCGGCACCGGGGTACATCTCGACGAGCGGCACGTACGCGCCGTGGTCGAGCCCGCGGTCGGGGACGTCCTGCACGGGCGTACCGGGGGCGCGCAGCAGCTTGCGTACGGACTCGGCGAGCGCGGGGGCGCCGGGGGCCTCGTAGCGCACCTGGTAGTAGTGCTCCGGGAAGCCCCAGAAGTCGTAGACCAGGGGAACGGTCCGGGTGGCGCCGAGGGCGAGCGGGGCCTCCTCCCAGTGGGCGGAGACGACGAGGATCGCCCTGGGGCGCGGGAGGGCGGCGGCCCACGCGGCGAGTTCGCCGGGCCAGACGGGGTCGTCGGCGAGCGGCGGGGCACCGTGGCTGAGATAGAGGGCGGGCATGCGCCCCCGAGTGGCTGCGGACATGAGGACGGCTCCCGGTACTTGAACTCTCAATCCCTCCCCTCCGCGAATCTACGCCCGCTTTGTTTAAAGTTCAAGAAGTGGTTCCGTACGATGGATACATGAATATGGCACCCACCCCGGCCCCCGCCGACGAGCCCCGCTGGCTCACCGCGGAGGAACAGCGCGTCTGGCGCTCCTACATCGTGGCCGCCACCCTCCTCGAGGACCACCTCGACCGGCAGCTCCAGCGCGACGCGGGCATGCCGCACGTCTACTACGGCCTGCTGGTCAAGCTCGCCGAGTCACCGCGGCGAAGGCTGCGGATGACCGAGCTGGCCCGGTACGCGAAGATCACGCGTTCCCGGCTCTCGCACGCGATCGCCCGCCTGGAGAAGAACGGCTGGGTGCGCCGGGAGGACTGCCCCTCCGACAAGCGGGGTCAGTTCGCCATCCTCACGGACGAGGGGTACGAGGTGCTGAGCCGTACCGCGCCGGGCCATGTGAACGCCGTGCGCCAGGCCGTCTTCGACCGGCTCAGCCCCGAACAGCAGGAGTCCCTCGGCGAGATCATGCGGATCGTCGCCGAGGGACTTCAGCCGAGCGAAGCGGGTGCGGACCTGCCCTGGCGGCGCTGAGCACGCGGCCGGGGCCGCCGGGGCAGGTCCTTGGGAGCCGTGCGCGAGGGGCGTCCCCTCCCCCCGGCACGGATGGAACAGAGAAACCCGAGGAGGCAGAACCCGCGGAGGCAACCCGAGGAGGCAGAACCCGCGGGTGCAGTACCCGAGGAGGTGGAACCCGCGGGTGCAGAACCCGAGGAGGTGGAACCCGCGGGTGCAGAACCCGAGGAGGTGGAACCCGCGGGTGCAGAACCCGCGGGGGTCAAAGCGTCCGGTGGCGTCGTCAGTGGGCGATGACCGGCACCGGCAGCTCGTCCTCGACCGCGTCACCCGAACCGGAACCCGGACCCGTGACGGAGGTGCCGCCCGGACGGCCCGCGTTGACGAAGGTCAGGGCGATCACGGCCGCCGCGACCAGGATGCCGACGGCGAACCAGATGGCGCTGGCGTAGCCCTCCACCTGCCCCTCCAGCTGGACCAGCTGCTGCTGGGAGCGGGAGGCCGCGCCGCCGATGTGGTCGGCGATGTAGGACGTGGTGGCCGAGGCGGCGATGGTGTTCAGCAGCGCCGTACCGATCGCGCCGCCCACCTGCTGCGAGGTGTTGACCATCGCGGAGGCGACACCGGAGTCCCGGGGCTCCACGCCCATCGTGGCCAGGGACATGGCCGGCATGAACGCCGTACCCATGCCGAGGCCGAGCAGGAGCATGCCGGGCAGCAGCACGGCGGTGTAGGAGGTGTCGATGGACAGCTGGGTCAGCAGCAGCATGCCGAGGGCGGCGACCAGGAAGCCGGGGCCCATCAGCAGCCGGGGCGCGACCCGGGTCATCAGACGGGTGCCGATCTGCGTGGAGCCCGTGATCATGCCCGCGATCATCGGCAGGAAGGCGAAGCCGGTCTTCACCGGCGAGTAGCCCTTCACGATCTGCAGGTAGTAGGTCAGGAAGAGGAACAGGCCGAACATCGCGATGATCGCCAGGCCCAGCGAGAGGTAGATCCCGCCCCGGTTGCGCTCGGTGATCACGCGCAGCGGCAGCAGCGGGGCCTTGACCTTCGACTCGACGACCACGAAGGCGAGGAGCAGCACGGCGGAACCGACGAACATGCCGACCGTCACCGCGTCGCTCCAGCCTTCGGACTCGGCACGGGTGAAGCCGTAGACGAGTGCGACGAGGCCGAGGGTGGACAGGACGACGCCGGGGATGTCGAGCGGCGAGCGGTTGCGGCCGCCCTGCGGCTCACGGATGACGAGGTACGCACCGGCCGCGGCGACGATCGCGAACGGGATGTTGACGAAGAACGTCCAGCGCCAGTTCAGGTACTCGGTGAGGAAACCGCCGAGGATCAGACCCACGGCGCCGCCGCCACCGGCGATCGCCCCGTAGATACCGAAGGCCTTGGCGCGCTCCTTGGCGTCCGTGAACATCACGGCGAGCAGGGAGAGCGCGGCGGGCGCGAGCAACGCGCCGAAGACGCCCTGGAGGGCGCGGGAGCCGAACATCATCGCCTCGTTGGTGGCCGCGCCACCGAGCGCCGAGGCGACGGCGAAACCGGCCAGGCCCACGACGAAGGTGCGCTTGCGGCCCCACAGGTCGGCTATCCGGCCACCGAACAGCAGCAGACCGCCGAAGGCGAGGGCGTAGGCCGTGACGACCCACTGCCGGTTGCCGTCGGAGATGCCGAGGTCCTGCTGGGCGGAGGGCAGGGCGATGTTCACGATGGTGGCGTCGAGGACGACCATCAGCTGGGCGAGCGCGATGAAGACGAGCGCTTTCCAGCGTCCGGCGTCAGGGGCGCCGGGGACGCCGGGAGCCTTGACGGCTGCTTCAGACATGGGGGTACCCACTTCGGGACTTCGTGACGGAAAAAGGTGAGTAAAGGGACGACTCGCCTACGGGCGACGACCACCGGGCCACGGGCCACCGGAGCCGCCGTCCGCGGTTCAGACGGTCAGGCGTCGTGTCGGACGGTCGGGATCACAGATCTACTGGTCACTACTGACCACTACTTGGTCGCAGAACCACTGGTTGCGGAACTGCTGGTCACAGAACCACTGATCGCGGAACTGCTGGTCGCGGAACTGCTGGTCGCGGAACTACTGGTCGCGGAACTACTGGTCGCAGGGTCGGCGCAGGTCCTCCAGGGTCACGGCCGCACCCGGCAGGGGCGAGCGGGCGGGAGCCCGCAGCCCGTCCAGGAACAGCTGCAGATGGCGGTGGACGAACCGGTCGGCGCTCAGACACCCCGTACCGGCCGGGGGCCGGCTCAGCTGGGCCGCGGCGATCATCAGGTCGCCCACATCCACGTCGGTACGGAGCTGACCGGCCGCCTTCGCCCGGTCCATGACCTCGGCGACGAGCCGCTCGACCCGTTCGCGCGCCGCTTCCAGGTCGGGGTGATGCTGGTCGAACGTGCTGGAGACCATGGGGCACAGGGCACTGATCCGCTCGTCGGCGGAGACGTGCACGAAGCGCTCCAGCGCCTCGAAGGCGTCACCGGTCTCCGCGAGAGCGAGCTCGGCCGCCCGTGCCGTACGGCCCATGACCGAGCAGACGACCTCGCGGACGAGGGCGTCGCGGTCGGGGAAGTTGCGGTACACCGTGGCATTGCCGACCCCGGCCCGGCGGGCGACGTCGTCGAGCGGCACATCAGGGCCGTGCTCGACGAACATCTCCCGGGCGGCGGTGACGATCCGCTCCCGATTGCGCAGGGCGTCGGCGCGGGGCCGGGCCGCCTTGTGCTGTTCGGAGGTCGCGGTCTGCACGGCATACTCCTCGGACGAATGGGGTTGGCGATCCGGGGAGGAAGTCCCCGCTTCGCTCGGACACAGGGCTAAACGGGGAGACGGTCCCCGGTTATTTCCCGCACCCGAAGAGATTCCCCGTGACCTGCGTCACAGCTACTCCTCCGCCCTCCTCCGCCCTCCTCCCCGCCACCTCTCCGTCTCCTCGCCCCCCCTCCCCTCCGTCTCCTCGCCCCCTCCCCTCCGCTTCCTCTCCCCCCTCTGCTCCGCCTCCTCTCCCCCCTCTCCTCCGCCTCCTCTGCACTCTCCTTTCCGCCCTCCTTCCGCCCTCCTTTCCGCCCACGGGTCCTCCGGGCGGCACCGCCGGACGCGCCCTCCCATCCGGCCGCATCCCCCGGGACTCGTCCCCCGGTCGGCGGCTACCGACGGGAAACCCACGATCGGCCTTTCCAGCGCGCGCCCGCCCACCCCTCGGCACAGGGTGATCGCAAGGGTGCAGCCGGTGTCCGGTGGCTGCCGTGGTCCGGGAGGTCTGCATGCAGCCGCAGGCGCAGCCGCCGAGCCGCCGGATACGCCCGCGCCGGCTGGCCGCGATCGCGACCGTCACCGTCGTGACCTTCGCCGTCAGCACCTCGGCGGGCACCGGCCGGCTCACGCCGAGCACCACGGCGTCGGGCCCCGGCCCGGCCGTCCTCTCCCGCTCCTCCGCGCACGGCCCCTGCCTGATCAGCGGCGGCCCCGAGATCCAGATGTCCGAGGGCGTCCCGACCTCCGCCGGTTACACCCGCTCCACCGGCACCGTCCGCGCCCTGACCCTGATGATCGACTTCTCGGACGCGCCCGGCGAGGGCAAGGCGCTCGACCGCTACGCCGAGTTCTTCCCGAAGACCGAGGAGTGGTTCCGCACCAGCTCCTACGGCCGCCTCGACTACCGCCCCGAAACCCCGATCCGCGACTGGCTGCGCATGCCGAAGCCGTTCGCCGAGTACGGCATAGAGCGCGGCGCCCCCTTCGACCCCGGCTACCGGAGCCTGGTCCAGGACCTGGTGGCGGCGGCCGACGCGAAGGTGGACTTCCGGTCGTACGACCTCATGAACGTGCTGGTGACACCGAACGCGGGCCCCTCCGCCCTGGACACGGTCCTGTCCGTCACCTTCGCCGGCAACACCGAGGCCCCGGTCGCCGACGGCGTTCCGGTGGCCAACGCGTCCTTCGTCTACTCCCGCCAGGACGACGGCTCCGGCTCCTACGACGAGACCGGCTACCGCGTCCTCCCCCACGAGAACGGCCACGTCTTCGGCCTGCCGGACCTCTACACCCAGGAGGGCGGAGGGGCCGTCGGCCACTGGGACATCATGAGCGAGGACTGGGGCGCCAACAACGACCTCATCGGCTGGCACAAGTGGAAGCTGGGCTGGCTGGACCACTCCCAGGTGCACTGCGCGTCGGCGCCGGGGACGACGGAGTACACACTCACACCACTGGCCCGCAAGGGCGGCGACAAACTGGTGGTCGTCCCCCTGGACGGCACGTCCGGCTACGCGGTCGAACTGCGCACGCGCGAGGGGAACGACGAGGTGGTGTGCCGGCCGGGCGTACTGGTCTACCGGGTCGACGCGGACGTGGACACGGGAATGGGCCCGGTGACCGTGTTCGACGCCCGCCGGGACAGCGGCGGCTGCACCCGCAGCCCGAACATCCACGCCGAACTCTCGGACGCCGCCTTCACACCCGGCGAGACCTTCAAGGACCCGCGCCGGGGCATCACGATCGCGGTGTCGGGCGCGGACCTGAAGGGGGACCACCAGGTGCGGGTCACCCGCAGGTGACCAGGTGGCGGCCGGCCGGGATTACGGTAGGCCTGCCGCGACCGCCGCACCGGAGAGCCGATGCCCGCCAACACCACGAACGACGCCGCCCCCGCAAGGGCTGCCGCCACACCGGGCACCGGCACGCCCCGCACCCCCGGTACACGAGAGGCGATCACACCGGCCGAGGCAGTGGCACCGGCCGAAACGGTGGCACCGGCCGAGGCCGTGGCCCCGCTGCTGCGCGGAATCGCCGTACTGCGGCGGCTGACCGAGGCGGACGACGGCACCCTCAGCCTCAGCGGCCTGGAGAAGGCCACCGGACTGGCCCGCTCCACCGTCGACCGCATCACAGCGACCCTCGCCCGCATGGGATACGTCCGCCTGGACGGCCGCGACGTGACCCTCGCCCCCCGCCTGACGGAACTGGGCAACGCCTACCTCGCCGCCCTCCGCCTCCCCGCCCTCCTCGCCTCCCGTGCCGACGCCCTGGCCGACGAGCTGGACGAGTCGGTCTCCCTGGCGGTCGGCGACCGCGACGGCATCCGCTTCATCCACCAGGCCACCCGCCGCCGCGCCATGTCCCTGAGCTTCCGCATCGGCGACCTCCTCCCCGCCGAACGCACCGCGCCGGGCCCGCTGTTCGCCACGGAGTGGACACGGGCCGACTGGCACCGCTGGCGCGACCGCCGGGCGGCGGACCCGGAGGACCGCACCTTCCCCGCCGTACCCCCACGCGACCACACCACCCCGGCCCGGGACGAGGACTTCGAAGACCGCACGGCCGCCGCGGCGACCGACGGCTACTCCCTCGACGACCAGCTGATCGAACCGGGACTGGTCGCGGTCTCGGCCCCCGTACGGGACCCGGGCACCGGCCGGATCGCGTGCGTGGCGAGCGTGGTGAGCCACACCAGCCGCCACACGGCCGAGGACCTGCGGACGGCCCTGCTCCCCCGCCTCCGCTCGACGGTACGGTCGATGGAGAACGACCTGCTCACCGCCCCGCCACCGGAGCCGGGCACCCCCCGCTCCGGCCTCGCCACCTGGACGGCCGCGTCGAAGCAGGAACTGGGCCGGGACTTCGTCGAATCCCTGGCCCGCGGCCTGACGGTACTGACCGCCTTCGGCGAGGACCGACCGGCACTGACCCTCACGGACGTAGCGAAGGCGACGGGCCTCGCCCGGGCAACGGCACGCCGGGCCCTGATCACCCACGAGCACGCGGGCCTGGTGGCGGCCACCCCCGACCGGACCTTCATCCTCACCCCCCGAGTCCTCTCCCTCGGCTTCCCGCCCCTCTCCCGCACCTCCCTCCCCCAGATCGCCCAGCCCCACCTGACCGCCCTCGCCGACCGCGTCCACGAGTCGGCCTCGCTGGCCGTCCTGTCCGACTCGGGCGAGGAGATCCAGTACACGGCCCGGGCGTCCACGAGCCGCGTGATGAGCGCCCGCATCAGCGTCGGCACCCGCCTCCCGGCCCACGCGACCGCACTGGGCCACGTCCTGCTCTCCCTCCCGGAGTCCCGCTCACAGGGCTACGCCCTGGTCGACGAGGAACTGGAGGCCGGCCTGCGCTCCATCGCGGTCCCGGTACGCGACCGCACGGGCCGCGTGGTGGCCGCGGTGAACGTCGCGATGCACGCCGCCCGCCGCACCGCAGCAGCCTGCGTGACGGACGTCCTGCCGCTCCTGGCAGAGACGGCAAGCCACATCGAGGCGGACCTACGAGTGACGGGCCGCTTCCGCCGGATCCCCCTCACCTGACCACCCAACGTCCTCCACCCCACCCGCTACACTGTCGGCGGTGGCAGAACCACACCACCACCGGCCTTCGTAGCTCAGGGGATAGAGCACCGCTCTCCTAAAGCGGGTGTCGCAGGTTCGAATCCTGCCGGGGGCACAGGTAAAGGGCCAGCTCAGGAGGGTTTCCTCCCACGCTGGCCCTTCGTCGTGTCCGGGGTCGTGCCACACGCGTGCCACTAGAGTCCACGCGGAGTCCACATCCCCTAGCCGGAGGCCCCTCCCCCGCCGTCGCGGATCATGGCCCCAAGTCGGTCCGCAATGGCCCGGTCCCGGTCGCTGGTCATGTGCTGATAGATCAGCGCGGCCCGGGAGCTGCTGTGCCCCATCCGCGTCATCAGCTCCCGCGTGCTGGCGCCGGCCGTCGAGGCCAGCGTGTTGCCCGTGTGCCGCAGATCGTGGAAGTGCAGCTCGGCCGTGACGCCCGCAGCCTCCCGGGCCTTGCCCCAGTCGTCCCGGAAGTTGCTGCGCCGCAGTTGCCCGCCCTGCGGTCCGACGAAGACGTGTCCGTCACGGCCCGGAGCGGCAAAGTGCTCCACGTGGTGCGTGACCGCGTCGAGCAGTTCGGCCGGGAAGGAGACGGAGCGCACCCCGGCCGCAGACTTCGGCGCCTTGTCGAAGAGCCGGCCGTCCTGCAGTTCGGCTTGCGCGCGGCGCACGGTGACGGTCAGCCCTTCCAGGCCGATGTCATTGCGCCGCAGGGCCGCCAGCTCTCCGAACCGCAGGGTGGTGAAGGCCGCAAGGAGGACGAGCAGCCGGTAGCGCGGCGCGATGGAGTCCGCGACGGCGAAGACCTCCGCCACCGTGAGGACCGGCCGCTCGGGCACGTCGTAGCGGTCCGCGCCCTTGATGCGGCACGGGTTGCGCCGGATCAGCTCGTCGTCCACGGCCGTGCTCATCAGGGCGCGCAGCAACTGGTACGCCTTGACCACCGTCGGTTCTCCGACGCCGGCCGCCAGGAGCTTGCCGCGCCAGCTTCGCACCCGGGCCGTCGTCACGTCGGCCACGCTCCCGGCCCCGAAGGTGGGCAGGATGTGCAGCCGCATCACCGACTCGTTCCGCTCTCGGGTGCGGTCGGCGAGCTTCCGGTCTCGCAGCCAAGCGGTGGCGTACTCCTTGAAGTTCACCGCCCCGGCGTCCGGGTCCGACCACTGCCCGCGCACAATGTCCGACTCGATGTGCGTCAGGGCTACTTGGGCATCGGTCTTGGTCGCGTACGTCTTCTCCGCCGGGCGCAGTTGCCCCGTCTCCGGGTCCCGGTAGCGGACCTGCCACCGGCCGGACGGAAGCTGCCGGACCGAACCGAAGTCCCGGCGCCTCCCCTTCTTGTTCGCCATCAGGCAGCCCTCCACAGGGAGCTGCGGCGGTCACCGATCGGTCGCACCGTGTTGGCGTCGATGAAGGCGTTCAACGCGCTCTCCGCGATGCGGACGTGCCGACCGACCTTGACGAACACGATGCGCCGCTCGGCGATCAGGCGGCGCGGAAAGCGTTCCGTGGTGCCGAGGAGTTCGGCCACCTGCGCCACGGTGAGGTAGCGGTCAGCCACGGGTGGGTTCTCCTTCCGTTCCCGGGGCGGGGGCGAGTGACTCGGTGAGCCAGGCTTCGGCGTCGGTGAGGCCGGTGCCGGCGTAAACCCAGTGGGCGAGGACGAGGGTGGTCGTGTCCGGGCCGTCCTCGTTCGCGGCTGCTGCTTGGGCGCGGCGGTATTCGGCGCGGGCGGTGCGGAGGGCGCCGAGGGTGGTGGAGTAGCGGCGGGACTTGGTGGAGAAGTGGCCGCGGAAGCCGAGCATGTGCGCCCAGGCGCGAAGCCGGAGGTGTTCGAGGTCCTTGCGGGCACCGAGGGCCCAGGCGGCGCGGATCAGGCGTCGGGCGTGGTCGGTGATGTCGAGCTGGGCGAGTTCGGCGACGAACTTCAGCGGCCGGTCCAGAGCTCCCGTAGCGGTTTCGGCGCCCTTGGTGGCGTACTTGGCGATGTACGCGGCCACGGCGCGTTCGGTCAGTTCCTGGCCGTCGTTGAAGTCGGCGGATCGGATGGTGCGGACGTCGAGCTGACGGCCGAAGGCGAAGGTGTGGGCCCGGCCGTCGATGGTCGGGCCGTCGACCCGAGCGGCGGTGACGGCGGCGCGGATGGCGTCGGTGAGCAGTTCGGCGGTGGCCCAGGCCGGGGGTGGGGTGTCGCCGCCTTCCGGGCCGTCGATACGGATCACCGCATGGAAGTGGACGGCTCCGCGCTTCTGGTACTCGGCGACCTTGGCGAAGGACACCCGCGCATGCTCGCGGAAGTCGCGTTGGGTCAGGCCGGCGCGCTTGGCGACCTCCCGGCGGAGGTAGATCGAGAAGCGCCGCCACAGGAAGCCGGCGTGCGCGTTCCACAGGACGGCCGTCTCGTAGTCGTAGGTGTCCGGGTCGAGGGCGGTGCCGAGGGCGGGGTCGTCGGGGTGGTGGAGGGTGCCGCAGCGGCAGGGGCGGACGGTTCGGGCCGGGCCGGTGGGGCGGTTGTGGACCGGGCCGAAGCCGGGGGCGGTGAAGGTGGCGAAGACGCAGGGGTGGGCGGAGACGTGTTCGGGGACGCCCTTGCCGCCGCGCAGGCCTGAGGTGATCAGGTGGAAGGTGTCGCGGCGGTACACCTCGGCGCAGGCGGTGCAGCGGGTGGTGCGGCGGTTGTTGCAGCGGACCAGGAGGTGACCGGCCGGGAGGTCGGTGGAGTCGAGGTGGTGGAGGGCGGCGCCGATCTCTCCGGTGCGGGTGTCGACGGCGTACTCGGTGCGGTGGCCGTCGAGGCGGATCGGGTGCGTGCAGCCGCCCAGGCTGGAGAGTTGGCGGGCCAGCTCGGGCAGGTTGCCGAGGGAGGCCAGGGTGGAGAGTTCCGCCAGCGGGGGCGGAGTCTGCCGGGTGATGATGGGAGTTCCTTTCGGCTGTTACGGCGGTTGGGAGGGACGGCCCCGGGGCGGCGGGATGCTTGGCGGCTTGTTGCCGCCCCGGCGGCCGGTCAGCGCTTGTTGGCGTTGCTGACGAGGGAGCGCAGGACGACGGCGGCGATGGTCACGGACACGGCCGTGACGGCGACCGCCGCCAGGAGCGCGGTGAGGACGACGCCCACGACGACCACCGCGGCGACCGGGCCGACGTAGGGGGCGAGGGTGCGGCAGGCAGAGGGCACCGCAGTGTGGGCGTGGTGGTGGCTGAGGGCGGTCGGGGTCGGGACGTCAGGCAGCTTGGGACGGAGCACGGCGTATCTCCTTGTCAGTCGCGGGTGCCGTTGACGACGTCGACGCCGGAGCGGGTGCCGGAGTCGATGGCCGGGGCGAGGAAGGTCCGGGAGAGCAGGAAGCCGAAGAGCGCGATCACGACGACGATCCAGACGCGGACGCCGAGGAACCGGACCGCGCCCCAGGCGATGAGGCCCAGGACCAGGACGAGCGGCAGCGAGACGGTCACGGGGGCTCCCTCAGCGGACGCGGCAGCGGTGGGTGCGGGCGGCGAGTTCGGCGGCGGCGCGGCTGTCGTAGTCGGCGGCGAAGCCGCAGCGCGGGGCGGTGCAGGCGGCGGTGTGCTGCTCGCGGCCCCGGCTGTCGTAGTAGGTGGCGACCTGTACGGGGCCGATGCGGACGACGTGGCGGAAGCGCGGGGTGCGGGGCATCAGGGCAGGTCCTTCCAGCTCTCGTCGTTCTCGCCGGTGAAGTCGGTGACGTGGTCGAGGAGCCAGCGCCGGATCTCGTCGCCCTCGTACTCGTCGGCGGTGAGGATCACGGGTTCGGCGATGAGCATCGCTTCGGTGAGGCGGTTCTGGCGGGTCAGCTCGGCAGCGCGGTTGAGCACGCGGAGCGTGGACGGGCGCACGGTCGGAGTACCTCCGGTGATCAGGTGATCAGGTGAGTTGTGCGGCGATGGCTTCGGCGAGCGGCATCGGGACGCCGAGCCGGGCGCGAAGGGTCGAGGTGTCGATGGCTGTGCCGGTCCGGGTCCTGTGTTCGTCAGCGACCTTGTGGGCCAGGGCGACGAGGGCGGGTGGGACGGGCACGGGGGTGGGTGTGGGTGTGGCTGGTTGGGCGGGGTCCGGCACGGGCGCGGTGGACGAATCGGGGGTTGTCGACGTGGTCGCCAGCTCTGTCTTCGCGGTCGGCGCCGCCGCTTCGGGTCCTGCCGGAGGCGTTCGCGTTCCGTGGGCGAGAAGGGTTCCGCCGAGGAAGGCGACCGCGGGCCAGCCGGCGACGAGGATGCGCAGCCAGTCGGGTACGTCGTTCAGGTCGAGGAGGCCGGCGGTCGCGACGTTGGCGCCGAGCGAGGCGACCAGGGCGACGAGGAACCAGCACCAGGCGGGCGCTTTCGCGGCGCCGGAACGGAGTCGGTGCCAGGCGGCGACGAGGAGCAGGTCGACGGAGATCGGATACGCCCACGCCTTCCATCCGGTCTGTCCGGCAGCGGCGGCGAGGTCGTGGAGGTGGGCGAAGGACAGGGCCCCGGCGATGACCGCCTGGATCAGGACCGCGTCCGCGCGCACGGCCGTGGAGCGGGGCATCAGGCCTGCTCGCCGGGGAGGAGTCCCGGCGGGGGCTCCGGCAGCGACGCGGCCAGGGCGGATCCCGTGACCTCCACGAAGGTCGCGTCGGCGCCGGGTGTTTCGGCGTACATGGCGAGGTCGCCCAGCAGAAGGACGGTACGGGCGAGGTCCTCGCAGTCGCGGCACATGGTGGTTGCTCTCCTTTCTTCAGGCATGGCGGGGTAGGGACTCGGCGCGAGACGGCCGCGCCGGCCGTGGGAGGGGCGAGGGGGTTACGGGGCCGGGTGCGGTGCGGTCACGGGCTGAGGTGACTGCGCGGGCACGGGCGGGGTCGACGGCCGGAAGGGTGCGAGTGCCGGTACGTCGGGGGCGAGGTGCGCTGCGGCGCGGCAGGTGGCCGCCGCGTCGGCGAGGGTCAGGTGCGGCGTGCGGATGCGGGACCAGCCGCCGGAGGTGTCGCCCACGGCGGCGAGGCCGGGCCGTTCGGCGGGGATGGAGCAGGCCGCGTAGACGGCTTCCGGGGCGATGTCGCCGAGGGCCATCTTGGCGGAGGCTTCGTCGTTGACGCGGTGGCAGACACGGCCGGTGAGCTGGGCCCGCAGCATGGTCGCGCCCTTGCCCAGTTCAGCGCCGAAGCGCTGTCCGCACACCTCCAGATAGATGCCGGCGGCGCGGCCGAGCTGGGCGAGGCGGATGAGCTGGGTGACCATCTCGTCCCGCCGGTCTTCGTCCTTCCTGCTCGCGACGAGGAAGAGTTCCGCCACTTCGTCGATGAACAGCACGAGGGGCGGCGGGCGGTCCTCGTCGGGCAGTCCCCAGATGTCGGAGGTGATCAGTTCGTCGGGGGTGCCGGGGGCGATGCCCTGCCGCGACTTGATCAGGTCGTAGCGGTCCTCCATCTCGCTCACGAGGACGGGCAGCAGCTCGGCCGCCTGTCGCTGGTCGGTGGCTAGCGCGGAAAAACGGGCGGCGAAGGGCGACAGTTCGACCCCGCGCTTGCAGTCGATGCCGACCAGGACCACGGGCTGAGCCGCCAGTCCGGCGATCAGGTTGCGCAGGTACATGGACTTGCCGGACAGCGTGGCACCGAGCACGAGTTCGTGGGGGACGGCGCGGTAGTCGCGGACGAACGCGGTCGCGTCCTCCCGCAGAGCCACCGGCACCCGCAGTAACCCGCCGCCGGAGCGGCGAGGCATCCGTACCTTGCGCAGCACATCGAAGCCGACGAGTCGCAGTTCGACGATCCCGGGTTTGATGTCGCGCACGTATACGGCGTGGACGCCCCAGGCGTGCCGCAGCCGTTCGGCCGAGGCGGCGATGTCGGCGGGTTCCTGCCCGGGAGCGAGCCGGAGCCGCATCCGCAGCCCGGTCGCGGTGGGCCGGATGAGTCCCCGACGAGGCGGGACCGGCCGGATCTCCCGGCGGGTGGTGGCCTTGACCGCCAGGGCCCGCCAGCGAGGCGGTTCGACGGTCAGGCCGCAGGCGTCCATGGTCGAGGAGTACGAGGCGAGCAGTCGGACCACTGAGGCCGGGATCCCGACCGTGGACCAGTACGCGGCGGGGTGGGCGTGCCGGGCGTAGGCCGCGCCGCCTATCGCGGCGAGCGACCCGCCCACCTCGGCCACCGTCATCAGGTCGGTCACCTCGGTCAGCCCACCTGAGCCATCGGGAAGGCGCCCGCGGCGACGGCGGTGGCGCGGTAGGCGATGCCGTGCCGCTGCTGGCCGTTGAAGACACTTTCCCAGGGACGTGCCACCAGACCGGGGAGGGAAACGGGAGCTCCGACGGCCAGACCGTCCGTGACTCCGCTCTCCGGGATGGTGACCTGGATCAGCGACGACTCGCCCTCGTCGATGTAGACGACGCCGACCGTCATCAGGGCCTCACCGCTCACGGCGTCCTTGGCGATCTCTCCGGTCTTCCGGTCCCGCACCTTCGGGGCCGGCGGCTCGGTGAGCAGGACCGTGGCGGACGAGGCGTCAATGCGGATCACACGCACAGAGTTCTCCTTCAGAGTCGGCAACCCGTCACCTGACAGGTTGACTTAGCAAGTTCGAAGCTAGGGATGACAGGTTGACTTGTCAAGTGACATGAGGAGTGAACACGCCCGCGAGTCGGGTCAGTTCAGGCGGTAGGTGTCTTCCAGTTCTTGCCTGTCGGCAGGCAGCAGCACGTCAGACACCTGGAGTGCTCGCCCGGAGGCGTCGCAGGCGATCACGAGGACGCTCAGGACGGGTACGCCGTCCGGCAGGTCCAACAGCTCGCGTTCGGCAGCGTCGGGCAGCCGAGCCGAGACCCGCTCCGTCACGTGGTCGAAGCGGACCTTCTTGCGTGCTTCCAGGTGCGCCCGTGTCCCGGACTTCAGCGCGTCGGCGCTAGCCAGGTCGGTGCCCTCGGCCAGGCCGGCAGGGAAGTAGGAGGAGAGCAGCTCCACAGCTTCGCCGTCCTCCTCGACCAGGAGGCGACGCATCAGAACCTTGGCACGCTTGGGCAGACCAAGAGCCGAGGCCACACGAGTCGGCACCGGCACTTCCGCCACCTCGACGAGTCGTCCGGGAGTCTGCGACTCGTCCCGGGTCAGCACACCCCGCCCGCGGCGCTCCCTCGCCTCGACGTCCGCAGGGCGCCCGCGCACGATGGTTCCGTACCCCTGCCGGGACTCCAGCCAGCCGTCACGCTTCAGAAGCTCCAGAGCCCGCACGACCGTGGGCCGTGACATCCCGAACGCCTGCACAAGCTGGTTCTCGCTGGGGACGCGGGTGCCGGGCGGGTACGTGCCGTCCTCGATGCGGCCCTGAATGGTCTGTGCGAGGCGCACGTACTTGGGGGCCTCCACCTCATATCCCATGCACGCCGCCCGTCGAGATTGGCCAAGTCAACTGGTCAACCAGACTAGCGACAATCCCCGGGCAGGTGTAGGAGCGGGGGACGCCTGCCTCAGGCAGGCCACGCATCGGCCATCAGGAAGGCGACCACCGTCCCGCCGAAGCGGCTGGGCCCGGAGTGCCAGGACTCCGCGATGGAGTCGACCAGGAGCAGTCCGCGCCCGTGGGCGTCGTCGGCGTCCGGCCGGCGAAGACGCACGTTCACCGGAAAGCCGGGGTTGTGCACCTCGACACGCAGCGAGGCTCCCTCCCGGAACCACTCCACGCGTACGCACCACTCCTCATCAGCCCGCCCGTACAGGATTGCGTTGGTCACCAGCTCGGAGATCAGCAGCGCGCAGTCGTCGACCGAGCAGGCCGGGTTGTACGGGGCGATGAACTTTCGGAACCAGCGCCGAGCCCGGGGGACGGACTCCGGAATCGGGTGCAGGGTCAACGCCCCGAGCCACGGTGATTCCTCGCTGGGACAGCGGTTGAACCGGTAGGTCATCCGCGCTCACTCCTTGCCGCTGCCGTCGCAGTCGAGGCAGCGCCGCTTCGATGAGACACGGGTGCGGTCGTTGGCGGCGGCGAGCGCCACCGACGTACGCGAACCGACGCGCTTCCAACCGCGTCCCCGGCATCCTCGGCATGCTGAACGCGTGCCCTGATCCGGTCGCCGACCTGCCACGCCGTGCCCCCTTCCAGTAAGTGGCCTTAGCCACTTACTGGATAGTGGCATTGGCCACTTGTGGCGCGCAAGCGGTTCGCGCAACTGTCTGTCTGTCAGGTCACGTCAGCGGATACCCCTGCTCGAACGCCCAACGGTGCGGCGGGTACGTCGCCTCGGCGAACTCCAACGGCCGGTCCTGCATGTCGTAGACGACGTGGTGAACGACCAGCACGGCGGAGCCCGGCTCGAGATTCAGGTCGGCGGCCTCTTCGTCGGTGGCGCCTCGAGCGCACATCCGGTCCTCGGCGTAACTCCCCTGCCGCCCTGTCGTGTTCTCGACGTACATCAGGGTCCCCTCCTGAATCCGCCCGGGATCCGTGAGCTTGGGCGCGCGCTGACCGACATCGGGCGCGAACCAGGAGGTCGACAACGTGATGGGCCCGTCCTGGTTGTTGGTCACGCGCCGGCGATGGACGGCCCGGCGGTCCTTCACCAACCCGAGAGCCTCAGCAACGTGATCCGGGGCGTCCATCCAGCCGGCCGAGGTGATCACCGCGTACTCACCGGGCGTGTAGATCTTCCCGGTCTGACGAGCCCGGCCGTACAACTCCCGCGCACGCCTGTTGACTTCCAGACTCCGCACGTACGTACCCGACCCTTGCCGCTTCTCGACGAGCCCCTGATGACTCAGCGCCTCCAGGGCGCGGGCCGCGGTCGGGCGGGACACCTTCCAGTCAGCGGCCAACTGCCGTTCCGACGGCACCTCGTCACCCGCTCGCAGGTCGCCCCGAAGGATCTGATCGCGGATGTGGTGAGCGATCTGGAGATACTTCGGTTGCGCCTCCTCGATCTGCGGCACGACTCCTCCTCGTCCAAGTGGCTATGGCCTCTAGCCACTATAGAGTGAGTGGCTAATACCAGAACCCGTAATGTTGACCACATGACGCGGTTGATCGTCGCAGCAGGAGGAGGGGGCGACGCAGTCGCCGCCGCAATGCTTCACGCCGCCCTCTACGGCGACGAGGACCAGGCGGTGATCCTCACGTATGCGTGGGACCGCCTACTGATCGACCCCGTACCGGGCCCGCGCGGCCCGCAGGACTTCACCGGTCTGGAGGCCGTCACTCCGTCCGTGCGGTCAGTGCCGGCGACCGCCCGCCCAGTCGCTCCGGCAGGGTCGACGCTCCCTCGCCTCGCGGCCGAACTTCCACAGGCACTTACCCTGCTGGACCCCTCCCACGGAGTCGAGGGCGTGACGCGCCAACTGGAAGAGCTGCTGACCCACCTGACGCCGGAGTCGATCGACCTCCTGGACGTCGGCGGAGACATCCTCGCCCGCGGCGACGAACCGACGCTGAAAAGTCCTCTTGCCGACGCGGTAACGCTTGCAGCGTGCTGCCAGGTGAACGCACCGGTCCGACTCCTGGTCGTCGGCCCCGGTCTCGACGGCGAGCTGTCGGCAGAGAATCTCCGTCCGCTGCTGGGCCCTGTCGTTCACACCCTCACGGCGGAGGACGTGGCCCCGGTCGGCAGCGTCCTGGAGTGGCACCCGTCCGAGGCCACGGGGATGCTCGCGGCGACGGCCCGGGGAACGCGCGGCATCTGCGAGGTTCGCGACGCCGGCCTACCGGTACCACTCACGGACGAAAGCCCACGCGTTCACGAAGTCGACCTGGACGAGGCCCTGAGCCACAACACCCTTGCCCGAGCCATCACGGCGACGACGACCCTGGACGAGGTCGAGACCCTCAGCCGCGAGATCTGCGGCTTCTCGGAAATCGACTACGAGCGCAACAAGGCCGTGTGGCTGAAGGACCAGCCTCCAGCCTCGCTCGACGAGGGGGCGGTACTGCGCCAGGTCGACGAGTTCGAGTCGGAAGCCCGCACCCGCGGAGTCACGCACACGACGTTCCGCCACCTCACCGAGGTCTTGAACCTCAACGGCTCCCAGCGCAGCGACCTGCGCCAACTCCTGCTGACCAGACGCCCTGAGCAGTACGCAGCTCCACTCTGGCGCATCCCGGACGCCACCTGAGTTACAACCTTCTTTACTGGTTCAAGGCGGCTCGCTTCGCTCACCGCGCGCGGCCC
Organism: Streptomyces sp. WG5; assembly: GCF_049974565.1. Lineage (NCBI taxonomy): Bacteria > Bacillati > Actinomycetota > Actinomycetes > Kitasatosporales > Streptomycetaceae > Streptomyces > Streptomyces sp. WG5. The sequence continues at coordinate 28,262 of NZ_JBNGGC010000049.1, forward strand.
GGCCCCCGGCCGGGCCTGCGCTCCTGTCTCCGCCCCGCTCCAGCCCGGCCGACGCCCGTGCCGCGCGGGGGAAGCCAGGCCGTCGAGGTAGAACCGAGAGACAAAGGATCGCTCCAACTGACCCGCCGTCCGCAAGCCGAGGTGAGGCGTGGGCCGTTGCTACTTTGCCTTCGGAAGCCGGGGAGGAGTCGAGGACCATCCGGTGGCGAGCCCGCAAGAAAGATCCCGTCGCATCACTCAATCTGATCCACCGAACAGCCCGGCACAGCTTCCAGATGACATGTACTCTCAACCTATGGCGTCGATAGCCGTCCGTCGCCCTGGCAAAATCGACTTAAAGAGGAAAAGCTAAAGAATGCATAGAGAAAATAATACCGAAGGAGACGATGCGACACCTCTCGGAGGCGCGGAAGCAGGCCTAAGGGAACGTTGGTTTAAGAAAAAGTCTAATCTTTTTTCTCACGCACTAGATTTTAGCCTCTCTAGTCTTGTTTCTCTCGTACAAGGGCACGAGCTAGACCTGGATCCGGAGTATGCGCGTCGATACCGGTGGGACGTCACTCGTAAATCACGTCTGATTGAGTCCTTCCTACTGGAAGTCCCCGTTCCTCCCATCTTCCTTGCCGAGAATGACGACGGTCGATATTCCATCATCGACGGAAAACAGCGGGTTTCTAGCATTGTTGACTTCGTTACAAACGGTTTCCCGCTGACCGACCTTGAGGTTCTGCCTGAGGCTAACGGATTGACTTTTGAGGAACTCGATCCCGCAATGGCGCGTTCACTACTTTCCAGGTCAACCCTTCGGGCCGTCATTATCGCCCAATCCTCAGATCCAGACATGAAGTACGCAGTCTTCGCCAGACTGAACACGGGAGGCGTTCATCTAACAGCACAGGAAGTTCGTAATGCCCTATACCCGGGCCCATTTAATCGAATGCTCGTTGCACTCTCAGCAGAGCCAGCATTTCAGTCCGCGCTCCAGATCAGCTCTGCATCCCAAAGAGAAATGCGCGATGTTGAGCTAGTTCTAAGGTATTTCGCGTTGCGAGACTTCGGGGGTGACCGCACTGTTCTCACTGCAGAGGCATTGACGCGGTCACTAATGCGAGGTAACACGCTAAGCGAAGTGCAGATTCAAGCGGACCGCGACGAGTTCCTTTCCTCTCTCTCAAAGTGTTCTACGGCATTCGGCCCACTGGCGTTCCGGCGATGGGATCCGCGTCGAGGTGAGGCAACATCCCGCACGATCACCTCTCTATATGACGCAGAAATGGCCGCCGTTCGCGGTTTCCAAGAGGATGCCCTTGCTCGTCGAGCTGTACAGATTCAGGCGGGCTTGAAAGATCTTTTGAGCCGTCGCGAATACCAGCGCTTGCAGCAATCCCAGGGGGGCAACTTCGGGGAACTAGCCAACGGAATCATCAATCTGTTGCACAGAGTTCTGGGTTAGCCATGCCCAGAGACAAGTTTAAGGCGCAGCTTGCAGAAGTACACACGCTGCTCAATCTTGCCGATTCGATCGACTTCCGTGATCCTGCTCTAACGTATCTCTCAGGTCCACGCCCAAACTCTGGACCTTTGTTGGCAGGTGCGGTTGTGCTACTGTGCGCCCGTTTTGAGGAGTTCATTAAAGATGTGGTTACATACGCATTAGAGCGCCACAATTATGCGGATCCGCCCGTTCTCCTTTGGGATCTGCCTGAAGACGTGCAGGTTCGCCTCATCTCCCGAAACCTGAACTCAGCACTTGAAGCCAACCGCCACGGCAGATCGAGGGAACATGCAGATCGCATCAGTGACGGAGTAGCTGCGGCTCATGCATTGACGGCCGGGAAGATCGAAGCTCAGTTCGCCATTAACACATCAGGCAATCCGGGCCCTGAAACCGTGAAGGATTTGATGCGACTCGCCGGGGTGGAAAGTCCCTGGAGAGCTATTTCCCGCCATTTTGATTCAACGTATGTCATGCCGATGATCTCCGGTTTGCCAAATCCCGTCATCGGCGGCCTTGAGGAGCGGCTGCGGCAGATCCTCAGGGTCAGAAACATAATTGCCCATAGCGGCGCGACAATTCCGTCATCATCGGCGGAAATTCGATTCAACGTCGACTTCTTGAGTCAGCTATCAAACTCTATCTACGACGTACTGAAGGAAACTATCGAGAACATTGCTCGCTCCACCGGAAGGCAGCCCGCCTCTTGGAACCCCTAATTGCGGCACGCGCACGTGATCGAATCAACAGTCAGCATGCCACGCACCGAATCCCGGGCCAGCGGATGCACCAGCCTCTCTCTCCTGAAGCGGGACTCTGCGCTGTGCCACGACCGGGCCGGTGAGTGCTGCTGCCATCGACGGCACTGCACCGTTGCTGAGGCTAGTGGGGGTGCAGCGAGACATACGCGCGCCTGGCCGGTCGGCGCACCCGCCTTCGTGGCTGACTGTCGTCGGCTGAGGTTCAGACAGGGCGCATCGAAGGCGCCGGCCGTCAGCCAGGTACGGCCAACCTGGGCCGTCTCTGGGCCATCCGAGGTCGCTCGACAGCAGCCAATGACGACCAACGGCGACCATCACACGAACCGACCGCCCTTGACCAGCAAAGACCCAGCTCACCAAGATCCCGGCAAGACCCAGGGCAAGAAGACACCTCAGGTTGCGTCCCTTGGCGGGGCCACAGGTCGCCGCGATGGACCTGCGGTAGAGACCGAGCTCCAGGCATCATCTGAGATCCGCAGTGGCGAACTGACCACAAGCAGCGAACTGCGTGTGTGACCCCCACACCGAACGATCACGCCCGCCCACCTCTGGGAGGCCCCCGTTGCCACGAACCATCCGCTTCGACAGAACCCGTGAGGAGCTTCAGTTCGAGGGCACCTGCCGCCAGTATCGCGACGTTGAAGGGTACGTCTTCCACGAGTCCGAACTTGCACAGTTCAAAGCCGTTGACCTTAAGCATGCTCTGCAAAGCGCAGCTCGCCTCTACGAGGCAGACGAAATGGATGTATTCGTCGTCGAGGGCGACGAAGACGAGTTTGATGATGAGTGGTCACCGCCGGGCCCCGTACAGATCGCACTCCAAAAAGGAACCCTGGTCGTACAGATTCACGTTGTTACGAAGGTGGAAGAGTTTAACGAAGAAACTCTACCCGACGTCTATCGGGCCATCCTCGCACCGTATCTAGCTAGACGTAGAGCAGCACTTCGCGACATCGAAATGACCGTCGACTACCATACATCCCCTTTCGTGTGGCGCATCGATATCGAGTGCAACCTACGCAATCGACTAGTCCGCGAATTGTACGAAATCGGCAGTGGCGCGATTGCACTCCTAGAGGCTGCCGAGAGCGGAGAGCTCACCCGCGAGACGACCATCGAACTTCTCCGCGCGGGGCGAGCCGACGTTCTAATTGGCCAGCCAGAAGGTCCGTGGCTCGATGTAAAGAGTGCACATTACGACCTCGATACACAACACGGAAAGATTTCCATAGCCCAGGCGGTAGCAAGGTTTGCAAACGCCGAGCACGGAGGAATCGTCGTGGTGGGCATGCGAGGAAAGAAGGTTCCTACGGGGGAGATGATTCACAGTGTTTGCCCAGTACCCCTCGACGGACGCACGCTGCGTCGCTATCAGAGCGCTCTGGAACATCATCTGTACCCACCCCCCGACCTCCTTGACATCGAGGAGATCTCCGATGGCTCAGGGCTGGGCATTGTCTTTCTCCACATTCCACCTCAGCCCGAGGAGCTCAAGCCCTTCCTTGTCCATGGGGCGGTAGTGGACGGCCGCATCGAGGGGGCCTTCATTAGCATCGTCCGCCGCAGAGGCGAAGGGTCGATCCCTATCACCGCTCCTGCGATTCATTCCACGCTGGCTGCTGGCCGCGCCTTGCTGAGACGCGGCCAGCTACCCGATGCTCCACAGAACTTGGAAGGTTCACCCTAGCGCCGGTCCTGGTGCTGCCGGGAGGTCCGTGCCAGACGCGTGCCAGATCCTGGGGGAGCCACGGGGAACAACGGGCAACCAAGCCGACGGCCACCAAGCGCCAAGACCGCTTCGCCGCAGGCTAGCGTCACAGCGAGCCCCAGATCACATTAGCTTCCCAAGCTGATGGCTCAGGCAGTGTGCTCACGGGCCGGCCGTCCTGGCTTCCTCTGGTCGACGACGCCGCGACAGCGTGACTGAGGTCTGTGGGGGCGCGGCGAGGCACACGCGCGCCTGGTCGGTCGGCAGACCCGCCATCGTGGCTGACTGTCGTCGGTTAAGGTGTCGACGACTTGAGTGCACGCACCGTGCGGGCCAGCTGAGGTGACGCCCCTGCCCTGGGTGATTCTGCGATGTGGAAGGGGAATGCAGCCCTGTGGCGAAGTAGGGCCAGGGGAGGGGTAGACAGGTGGCGCAACGGGGTAGCGGCCGAGGCAACGACTATCAGCGGCAGCAGCAGGCGTTACGACGTGCCCAGGAGCAACGGGCACGGCAAGCGGAGCGGGAACGCAAGGCCGCTGAGACGGCCAGCAAGCGGCAGGAGCGCGAGCGGAAGGCTGCGTATCAGGAGCAGCAGGCCGAGCAGGCGCGGGTGCGCACGATCGGGGTCGAGCACGAGGTCGAGCAGCTCGGGCAGTTACTCCGTGACGCGTTGGTGGGTGATCCGCCGACGACCTTTGAGCGCCGGCGGCGGATTCACATGCCAACAAAGTTGGACGAGCGTCCCTGGTCTCGTCCGGAGCCTTTACCGCGCTGGGAGGAGTTCGCACCGCCGGAACCCGGTGGTCTGGCTGCTGTCCTGGGTCTTGGCAGGAAGCGCTATGAGGCTGAGGTTGCCGAGGCGCGTGTGCGGTTCGGCGAGGCACAGGATCGCCACAGGAGGGCAGAAGAGAAGCGGCTGGCAACGCTGGAGCGGAAGCGTTTCGAGCACCGCCAAACCGAAGCGCAAGCCCTTGACGAGGTGGCGACCTTCAATGCGAAGTTGGATGAGGAGCGCGAGGCGTATAGGGCCGGGGAGCCCGCGGCGGTCGAGGCTCATCTAGGGGCTGTCCTGGATGCGTCGGTGTACCCAGTGGGTTTCCCGCACGAGCATCGAATCGCCTTTCGCCCTACCACCGGTGACGTACTCGTTGAGATCCATTTGCCTCATGAGGCGATCGTTCCTACCGCGCGGGGCTACCGGTACGTAAAGAACCGAGACGAGACGACCGTGCTGCCTCGTCCGGAGAAGGAACGCAAGGAAATCTACGCCTCAGTCCTGGCGCAAGTCGCCCTGAGGACTGTCCACGAGGTCCTGACGAGCGATCCGGACCGGATCGTCAATGGCGTGATCCTGAATGGCCATGTGAGAACCGTCGACCGGGCCACCGGTCAGGAGGTCTCACCTTGTCTGGTGACGCTCAGCGCCAGCAGGAAGCAGTTCGGGAAGCTCCGTCTCAGCCAGGTTGATCCAGCGCAGTGCCTCAGGGGACTCAACGCTCTGGTATCGCCCAACCCCTACGATCTCGAACCGATCCGCCCCATCGTCGAGTTCGACCTATCCAAGTACCGGCTCATGGACAGCATGGATGTAGTCGCCGGCCTGGACAGCAGGCCCGTGCTGGTGAAGCTGACGCCCACCGAGTTCGAGCACCTGATTCGCCAACTGTTTGAGGCGATCGGCATGGAGGCCTGGAACACCCAGGCCTCCAAAGACGAGGGTGTTGATGCGGTGGCCGTCAGCAAGGACCCCGTCTTCAACGGTGAGTGCATCATTCAGGCGAAGCGCTACAGCAAGCTCGTGGGTGTTGAGTCCGTTCAGGCGCTCGCCGGAGTGGTCGAGCACAAGCGTGCTGCCAAGGGGATCCTGATCACCACATCGTGGTTCGGCAGGGCCAGCCACGACTTTGCCCGCCAACATGGTCGGCTCCAGCTCATCGAAGGGCCGGAACTCAAGTACCTGATCAAGGAACACCTTGGCAAGGATGTGATCCCGGGTCCGGTTCCCCCGAAGAGGCGCCCCTCGCGCTGAGGCTGGCGGGCGGCCCACTCAGACCGAGGAGCTGGGTCGTCTCTGGGCCGTCCGAGGCCGCTCGACAGTGGCCGATGACGACCAACGACGACCATCAGGCGCGCGGGCCTACCGTGTCTGGGCAGCGAAAACCCAGCTCGCCAAGATCCCCGGCAAGACCTAGGGCAAGAAGAAGTAGTGCGCCAAGCGGTTAGCGGCTGTCGTCTCTGGGCTGGGTGGGGACAAGCGACGCCAGCGAACAACGTGAGAAGCCACTGCATCTGCACTGGTCGGAGCCATGCGCCGGTGCCCCTTCGCTGCATGGCCAAAAAAGTTTTCAGCGAGAGGTCACGCCAGGGCGTGTTGCGTCCCACTACCCCGTAACGAAGCTACTGGAGCGGGAGCGTGGGACTTGTCAGAGATCGAGATCACAGCCATCGTCGTTGTTGTGGGGTACGTCCTGACGCTTCTCCGTGCCTGGGTGCGTGAACGTGGACGTGTCCAGACGGAGCAGTGTCGCGGCACAGTGAGGCGGGACATCGTTCGTTCACTACCGCCTGGTAGCCGGGTCAGCGAGAACGCTGAAGGCACCATGATTGAGGTCGGCCTGTTCGAGAAGAAGGCGGACCGGGGGGAGGGGTCATGTGGGTAGAAGATTGGTCGACCTTGGCCGCGTGTCGAACTACCGACCCTGACGAGCTGTTCGTTCAAGAAACTGCCCAGTTGCGCGCGAAGGCGGTATGCAACGGGTGCCAAGTCCGCACAGAGTGCCTGGCTGACGCGCTCGACAATCGGGTTGAGTTCGGTATCTGGGGTGGCATGACGGAAGCGGAGCGTCGGGCACTTTTGGACCGCCGCCCAACAGTCACCTCTTGGCGCCGACTCCTAAAGACGGCACGGACCGAATACTCCATCTCTACTCGACGGTTCGAGGAGGATTTTGGACAGCTTTTCAAAGATTCCTTGCACCGTTTGATTGGTTTCCTGATCACCGCAGGGGCGCGACGAGTCGACGCTGAAGACGCTGTGCAGATGGCCTTCATTGAACTTGCTAAGGCCTGGGACTCCGTAGAGCATCCCCTAGCATGGGTACGCAAGGTCGCATTTCGCATATGGACAAAAATTCTCGGCAAAAGTCGCATAGATGAGCTGGTGTCTAATTTCCCTGATCACATCGAGCGTGACGATAACGACGAAATAGTCGGCCAATCTCAGGTCATCCATATCCTGAGACAGCTTCCGCCACTGCAGCAAGCGGTTATGGCATTCGAATACGATGGTTGCTCGCCAACTGAGGCGGCTGAGGCAATGGGGATGCCTGCCGTGAACGTCCGCCAAAACCTACATCGCGCACGCGCCAATCTTGCGAAGATCCTGAACAAGGAAGGGTTTCAGTGAATATTCCGGTCGAAATCACATACACCCGCGCCATGGATAATTTCATGCGAACAGGAATCGCTCAGCTGCGTACCGCATTGTCCGAGGTGATTGACCCGAGCAAGCACCTGAAGGATGTGCTTAATCGGGCTGAAACGGTCACTGAAATCCACGTTGGCAGTGTTATGGAACAGCAGTCATCGGAGTGCGAAATCACCCCTCTGATCGTGCCGCCAGAGTGGACAGCAGAGAGATCGATGAAATCGTCCAGCAAATTGTCGGGCTAAGAATGCTCGACAGGTAGCCATCGAGAGGTCGTCAGCTTGCTGGCGACCTTTTGGTCATGCTGTCGATTAACGGCCGCGGCCAGCCATGAGGTTGCAGAGCGCCAGGACCGCAGCCGACGGGCCGACACCCCGACCATCGTGGCTGACTGTCATCGGCTGAGGTTCGTGCCACAACCGTGCCAGATGCAGGGGTTAGCCACGGTCAACGCCGGTGCTTTGCGGTCGAGTAGCCACTCGCTACCTCGGCTGGCAAAGCCGCAGGTCAGCCCGCAGGTCACCCCGCCTCTCTCCTAAAGCGGGTGTCGCAGGTTCGAATCCTGCCGGGGGCACAGCGAGAAGGGCCAGCTCGGGAAGGGTTTCCTCCCGAGCTGGCCCTTTGCCGTTTCGGATGGCATAGCAGCGTGGCCCAGGCCGGTGGGGGTCCAGCAGGCATACGCGTGCGCGTTCGGTCGGCGCGCCCGCCGTCGTGACTGACTGTCGTCGGCTGAGGTTCAGACGGCGCATCGGGGGTGCCGGCCGTCAGGCGACTGCGGCAAAGCGGGGCCGTCGCTGGGCCGTCCGAGGTGGCTCACCAAGGTCTCCGGCAAGACCCGGGGTGAAAAGAAGTGACCCGAGTGCACCAGATTCCGCTATCTACCGGCATCCCTGCAGACGAGGGACCTGATGTGTGCCCGGTTCCCTATGCTCGCGATGCTCGCTTGCGGGGGCGTGACCACCTGTGCCAGCGGCCTGTGAAGAGCCGCTCAACGATCATCATCAGTACCAAGCTCGCGCCCACGATGCCGCAACCCTGAAAGAACAAGGTGCTGAATAGCGCCTTCCGGAGGGTCATAGCAACTATGAGGCAGCCCACTACACACGCGAGTGTGCCCACGAGCTGCAGCAGAACGTAGAGCGATGCAAGCGCGTCGCGGACACCCGCATACGGCTGAGGCTGTGGTTGCTCCCCATGCACGTGTACCGTCAGATGCTGATCACGTCCGGCCTGGTACACACGCCCGTCGCCCTCGGCATGGCCATACATCTGCCGCCGAAAGCCTTCCTCGTCACGCTGGCCCGGGGCCGTCATCGTCGTCCCGCCTGGCGTTCATCGCTCGCTGATGAACTGGTTCCCGCCTGCCTGGTACACCCGGCCGTGATCACGGGACTCGGCGTTGAGAGTGATGTTCGTCCTGTGTGAGCCGGCTTCCGCGAGCCTGGACAGCAAGCCTTCGAACTCTGCCGCAGCGGCCCGGTCCTCCAGGAAGAGCGTCAGCATGCGCCCCTGCCAGGCTGACTGAAGAGCCTGACGTACGGGTTGGATCTCCGTGTCGGAAGCGGCGAGCAGGGCAGAACGCGACGTCTCAAGGTCTCGTTCCAGCTCGGCAGCGGAATCTGGGCGGAATCGGCGCCACAGATCAACCACGCCTGATCGAAGTGTCTGCCAGCCATCTGTTGCCATGGCCGATACGACGGCCGTACCGCCGGCGCCGGCCAAGGCGATGAGCGTCGGGTCCACGATCTTCCCTCCCCGTTTGGTCCCAGTGGACCGATCCTAGCCAGCAACTCCTGCATGCTGCTTGGAACTTGCCCTGTCTCGCTGGCCGTTACTGACAACCGCACACCCTAGTACTCCAGCCGTAGTGGTGGATCTTGGAAGGTGAGGCGGTGCCGACGGGTACCGCCACCGGTGATCATCGGGTGAGAGGACAGAAGATCAGACGGTGGCCGTAGGCCACAGCGGAGGCCCTGCCCGTTGGGACGAGGAGTTCGAGGGGCTGATGGAGCGCATGTCCGGGCGGTTCGCCCGTTCTGAACCCCGGCGTCGGGTGGGGAAGTTCGTTCGCGGACTGCTGGCTGATCTGCCTCGCAAGAACTGCTGGACGATCGCGGAGTGGGCCGGTGAGGCCACACCGGATGGCATGCAGCATCTGTGGGAACGGGCCGAGTGGGACGCGGACGCGGTCCGCGGTGATCTGCGCGAGTACGTTGTCGATCGCCTCGGCACTGAGCAGGCCGTCCTCGTCGTCGACGAGACCGGCGACGTGAAGGCTCCCTGGCTGCGCTGGGTGACCCTCGCGATGCTCGCCCACGCCTTCCTGGCCGTCATCCGTGCCGACGAGCACCGCGAACACCCCGCCCCCGCCGGACTCATCCCCCTCACCTGCAACGAAATACAGCGACTGTTAGCCCTGCCCGCCGCATACCCGAACGACCAACGCGACCATCGCCTGCGCTGGTCCTTATGGCGTCGCCGAGGCCAGGCCCGCGCCCGCGACTGCCGCTACCGCCGACGCGAGGCCACCACATGAGGATCCACGACTGCGGACGGAGTATTGATTGACCGACCGTAAGAAGCAATACACCGAAGTCAGCGCGGCCCGAGGGCCCCTCAGGCCGCCATCAGCGCCGCCAGGGCGCGGTCCATCGCGGCGTTGAACTCTTCCGGCGCCAGCGGCAGGCGGGACTTGACGTCCCGACTCCATTGGTCGGCAAGGACCTCGGCGGATCCCGCCTCGACACCGTCGAGCGCCGCGTCGGCCAGGTCCGACGGAGCGATCTTGTCCACGGGCCAGCCCGCCGCCATGTCGGTGTCGGCCAGGCCGAGGTGTACCGCTGTGACGAGCGTGCCCTGCTCGGCGAGCTCCAGGCGAACGCCGTTGGTCATGGCCCAGGCGGCGGCCTTGGTCAGGTGGTAGGCATTGGCGCCCGCGCCCCCGAACCACGACATGGCGGAAAGGACATTGACGATCGCACCCCCGCCGTTCCCGGCGAGCGCCGGCGCGAACTCCCGGATCATTCCCAGGTGGCCGAACATGTTGGTCTCCAGCTCGTGCCGCACCGCGTCCAGCGATCCGGTCACCAGATCGGTCCTCGTATTGATTCCCGCGTTGTTGATGAGTAGCGAGACGTCCGGGGCGGCCTCGGCGGCGGCCCTCACGGATGCCGGATCGGCGATGTCGAGGGGCAGCACCTCGACCCCGGGCAGGTCCACGGTCTCCGGTCGGCGGGCCGTCGCGTAGACCTTGTGGGCGCCCCGTTCGAGCAGGCGCTGGGCGAAGGCGCGGCCCAGGCCGCGGTTGGCTCCGGTGACAAGGGCGACGGAGTTGTTGATATCCATGCCCGGTACGCTAAAACCTGACGCTAACGTCAGAGGCAAGTGCTGGCCGTCAGGACGGGACGAGAGGAATCACCATGACCGTCACGGAGGCTGCGGCCGAGCGGCTGATCCGCATCGGCGAGGTGGCACGGGGCGCCGGTGTCTCGGTACGCGCCGTGCGCTACTACGAGCAGCAGGGGCTGCTCATCGCGGAGCGCAGCCCGTCCGGCCAGCGCCTCTACCGGCAGGACACCGTCCCCCTGGTGCGCTTCTTCCAGCAGATGTTCGCCGCCGGTCTGACCAGTCGAAGGATCGCGGAGCTCCTTCCATGCTGGGACACCGGGCACACCGACGCCGAGCAACGAGCCATGCTGCGCGCCGAGCGCGACCGCATCCAGGCCAAGGTCGACGACCTGCAGGCCGCCCTGGACCGCCTCGACGAGGTCATCGCGATCACGGACACGCACCCGTAGGCGCGGTCGGTCGGACGTCGCACCAGCGATCTACGGCTGGAGAAGGGCCCGCACGCGGGAGCGGGCGTCGTGCATCGCATGGCCGCGATCGGCATCACGACCCGCCACGCCGTGGAGCAGCCGGAGCCGAGGCAGCCGACCGCCGAGGAGGCGTCGTTGCTCGGCGTCCAGAAGGCCACACTGGTCACGCACACCCGACGGACGTACTACAGCGATGAGGGACGGCCCGTGGAGACGGCGGACATCGTGGTGCCCGCGGCTCACTGCGAGGTCGTCCACGAGATCCCGATCATCCGGTGACAGCGCCACACGCGAAGGGAGCGGCAGATGGGCCGCCGCAGAGAGCCCCGTAAGAACACCGCGGTCGTGACGGCGACGGTGCGTGAGTGGAGCGACGAGGAGGGCTGGGGTGTCCTCGACTCGCCCGAGACTCCCGGAGGGTGCTTCGGCCACTTCTCCGACATTCAGGCGCCCGGCTTCCGCACGCTGTCGCCAGGGCAGCAGGTCGATCTCACCTGGGAGGCGCCCGGTTTCAAGCAGGACGGGTACGACTACCGGGCGGTGAGCATCGTTCCCCGCGCTGTATGACATGCACGGCTGAGGTGGTTTTCAGGCGGCGCTGATCGGTGCCGGGTGCTCGGGGAGCCGCCGATTGCCGCCGCGGCCCCCTTCGAGAGGCGCGCGCCGAGGTCGGGGACGTGCAGGAAGCATGCCGGCGCGGTGGCGGCCTGGACGGTCCGCGGAGTTCACCGGTCCAGAAAACTGCGGGAGGACACTCGGCGGCGCCCAGCAGGCGTACAGTCCCGTGCTCCTCGGCAGCGCGGCCGCCGCCTCGGACAGCGACCGCGGTGAGGTGAACAGGGCTTCGATGGGCCGTCGCACGGCCGTCCGCTCCGACATGACCGCAGGACAGAGGCACCGGCGGAGGCGCTGCCCGCCCGAGTCCTCCCAGTCCGTTCCGCCGCGGTGATGCGTTCTCGTCCGCGCAGGTCGAGCGGTGCTCACGGCTGCGCGGGGGGGGGGGGGGGGGGGGGGGGGGAACCCCCCCCCCCCCCCCCCCCCCCCCCCCCCCCCCCCACCCCACCACCCC
>NZ_JBNGGC010000050.1:0-37865 GCF_049974565.1 Streptomyces sp. WG5
CCCCCCCCCCCCCCCCCCCCCCCCCGCCCGCGGGGGTTGGCGGCTGGGGGGGCGGCGGCGGTCTTTTTTGTTTTCCCCCCCCCCCCCCCACCCCCCCCCCCCCCCCCCCCCCCCCCCCACGACGGGCTGCCGGCGGCGGACGACGGTTTCCGACGGTGAACGACCGCCGCCGGACGGCGGGCAACGGGCTCCTAGCGGGGCGGCAGCCGGGGGAACCTCGGCCGCTTCGACGCCTTCGCGGCCTCCTCGGCCTTCACGTCGGCCGCGTACCGGTCGACGTACTCCTGTCCGGACAGGGTCAGGACGGCGTACATGATCTCGTCGGTGACGGCGCGCAGCACGGCCTTCTCCCGCTCCAGGCCGGCGTAGCGGGAGAAGTCCAGGGGCTCGCCGAAGCGGATCACCACGGGGTGCAGCTTCGGGATCTTCCGCCCCGGCGGCTGCGCCTCGAAGGTGCCGATCATCGCGCAGGGCACGACCGGCACCCCGGCCCTGAGCGCCATCACCGCGACGCCCACCTTGCCCTTGTACAGCCGGCCGTCGTGCGAGCGCGTGCCCTCCGGATAGATGCCGAGCAGCTCGTCCTTGCCCAGTACGCCGAGCCCCTCGCGGATCGCGGCCTGCCCCGCCTCCTTGCCCGAGCGGTCGACGGGGATCTGCCCGGCGCTGCGGAAGAAGAAGGCGGTCAGCCGGCCCTTGAGGCCGGGGCCGGTGAAGTACTCGGCCTTGGCGAGGAAGGTGATGCGGCGCCTGAGCACCGCGGGCATCAGGAAGTGGTCCGCGAACGAGAGGTGGTTGCCCGCGATGATGGCCGCCCCCGACGCCGGCACATGGTCCAGGCCCTCGATCCGGGGGCGGAAGAAGACGCGCAACAGCGGGCCCAGCAACACGTACTTGAGGACGTAGTAGAACACGGCGTCGCTCCTCACCCCGGCGGGACGGCTCGTTCGCCGTTGTTCTCACTGGTCAACCGGCGTCCGCCGGGGTGCCAGTGTAGGTGCGGGACGGGCCCGCCCGGAACCGGACGTCCCCGGCCCGCCGGCCGTTCCGCTGCTCAGAACCTCGGCGTCGGGGCCTGCGCCTCCACCATCTCCGCCGCCTCCTCGTCGGTCTGCACCGAGGGCGGGGAGCCCTCGAGGGGCTGCTGCGCCGTCTCCTTCATGCAGGCCACCGCCACGACACCGATCAGCGCGGCGGCCATCGCGTAGTAGGCCGGCATCATGTCGGAGCCGGTCACGCTGATCAGGGCGGTGATGACCAGCGGCGTGGTACCGCCGAACAGGGACGCCGACAGGTTGTAGCCGACCGACAGGGACCCGTACCGGACGTTGGTCGGGAACATCGCCGGGAGCGCCGCCGACATCGTGCCGAGCAGACAGACCAGGGACAGGCCGAGCATCAGCATGCCGGCCGAGACGGCGAGCAGGCTGCCCTCCTGCACCAGCACGAAGGCCGGGGCGGACAGCACGAAGAAACTGACCATGCCGGTCATGAGCAGGGGCTTGCGGCCGAAACGGTCGGACAGGCGGCCGACCTGGTTGATGATCAGCATCAGCACCACCATGGTGGCCACCAGGATCATCAGGCCGTGGCTCTCGCTGTAGTGCATCTCGTCCGACAGGTACGTCGGCATGTACGACAGCAGCATGTAGTCGGTGATGTTGTACGCGCCGACGAGCGCGATGCACAGCACCAGCGAGCGCCAGTGCGTACGGAAGATCTTGGCGAGGTCGCCCCGGGCGGTGGTCTCCACCGCGGTCGCCGCCTCCGCGATGTGGACGTTGGAGTCCTCCAGCTTCAGGAACGCGGGCGTGTCGTCCAGCTTCAGCCGCAGATAGATACCGACGATGCCGAGCGGCGCCGCGATCAGGAAGGGGATGCGCCAGCCCCAGGCGTCCATGGTGTCGCTGCCGAGCCAGGCCGTGAGCGCGGTGACCAGGCTCGCGGCGCCGGTGTACCCGGCCAGCGTTCCCAGCTCCAGGAAGCTGCCGAAGAAGCCGCGCCGCTTGTCGGGCGCGTACTCGGCGATGAAGGTGGAGGCACCGCCGTACTCGCCGCCGGTCGAGAAGCCCTGGAGCAGGCGGAACAGGATCAGCAGGACGGGGGCCCAGAAGCCGATGGAGTCGTAGCTGGGGATGAGCCCGATGGCGGCGGTGCCGATCGCCATGAGGATCATCGTCAGCGCCAGCACCTTCTTGCGGCCGACCTTGTCACCCATCGGGCCGAAGACCATGCCGCCGAGCGGGCGCACCAGGAACGCCACGGCGAACGTGGCGAACGAGGAGAGCAGTTGCGCGGTGTCGCTCCCGGACGGGAAGAACACGCGGCCGATGGTGCCCGCCAGATAGGCGTAGATGCCGAAGTCGAACCACTCCATGGCGTTGCCGAGAGAAGCGGCCTTCACGGCCCGCTTGACCGCGGCCTCGTCCGTGACAGTGATGTCCGACCGGCGGAGCCGCGGGTTCTGCCGGCGTCTGACGGCCCGGAAAAGGGCAGGGTGGCGGCGGATCGCGGCGGCGTCGGATTCCTGGCCGTTCTCGGTGGGGGACGTGGCGGCCTCCCTTTCCACGCGCAGACGCCCCGGGCGGGGCGCTGCTCGGTCGTACGGTTTCCAGGTCGTACCGTTCCCCCGATCATCGTGGGTATGGTCGTGACTTCAGTCATGCGGTTGAGCCGATGAGGTGAGTACCCTTCCCCCATGCGGATCTCCGTCTCCTCCGACATGGACGAACCCGTGGCCCGCCTCCTCGTCGAGGAGCTGCGCGGGCGTGGCCACGAGGTGGTGACGCACGGCGCGCTGCGCCCCGGGGCGGACCCGCGGTGGGCGGTGTGCTCGGAGCGCGCGGCGCGCGAGGTCGCCGACGGCACGGCCGACCAGGCGGTGGTCTGCTGCTGGACCGGTACGGGAGCGTCGATCGCCGCGAACAAGGTGCCGGGCGTGCGGGCGGCCCTGTGCACCGACGCGTACACGGCGGACGGGGCCCGCCGCTGGAACGACGCCAACGTACTGGCACTCGGCCTGCGGCTGACCTCGGCGCCGCTGCTGCGGGAGATCCTCGACGCCTGGTTCGCGGGCGGGGCCGGCGCGGACGCCGAGGACCGGGACAACGTGGCGCACGTGGAGCGGCTCGACCGGGGCCGAGCCGCTCCGTGAACACGCGTCCTCAGGACGTCAGGACCTTCTCCAGCGTCCCGAGCGCCCCTTCCAGCTCGTCACCGGTGACGGTCAGCGGCGGCGCCAGGCGGATCGTCGAGCCGTGCGTGTCCTTGACGAGGACGCCCTCGCGCATCAGGCGTTCGCTGACCTCGCGGCCGGTGCCGAGCGCCGGGTCGACGTCGACGCCCGCCCACAGCCCGCGCGCACGGAAACCGACGACGCCCCTGCCGACCAGGGCGGTCAGGCCCTCGCGCAGCACCACGCCCAGCTCGGTCGCCCGACGCTGGAAGTCGCCCGTCTCCAGCAGCTCCACCACCGCCGTGCCGACCGCCGCCGCCAGCGGATTGCCGCCGAACGTCGAACCGTGCTCGCCGGGGCGCAGCACACCGAGCACCTCCCGGCTGCCGACCACCGCCGAGACCGGGACGATGCCGCCGCCCAGCGCCTTGCCGAGCAGCACCACGTCCGGCACGACCGACTCGTGCTCGACGGCCAGGGTGCGCCCCGTGCGGCCGAGGCCCGACTGGATCTCGTCCGCGACGAACAGGCACCCGGCCCGGCGGGTCAGCTCCCGTACGCCCGCCAGATAGCCGTCGTCCGGGATGTTGACCCCCGCCTCGCCCTGGATCGGCTCGATCAGCACGGCCGCCGTCGTCTCGTCGACCGCCGCCTCCATGGCCGCCAGGTCGTTGTAGGGGACGACCCGGAAGCCGGGGGTGAAGGGACCGAAGCCCGAGCGGGCCGTCTCATCCGTGGAGAAGCTCACGATCGTCGTCGTACGGCCGTGGAAGTTGTCCGCCGCGACCACGATCGTCGCCCGGTCGGCCGGGACGCCCTTCACCTCGTAGGCCCACTTGCGGGCCACCTTGACGCCGCTCTCCACCGCCTCGGCGCCGGTGTTCATCGGCAGCACCATGTCCGTGCCGGTCAGCGCGGCCAGCCGCTCGGCGAAGCCCGCGAGCCGGTCGTTGTGGAAGGCGCGGGAGGTGAGCGTGAGCCGGTCCAGCTGGCGGTGGGCGGCCTCGGTCAGCGCCGGGTGGCGGTGGCCGAAGTTGAGCGCCGAGTAGCCGGCCAGCATGTCCAGGTAGCGGCGGCCCTCCACGTCCTCGACCCAGGCGCCCTCCGCGCGGGCCACGACGACGGGCAGCGGGTGGTAGTTGTGCGCGAGGACGGGCTCCTCCGCGCGGATGAGCTCCTCGGATCCTCGGGTGCGGGCGGGTGCGGTCATGAGCGGATCTCCCGGATCTCCTGGGTGCAGCACTTGATGCCGCCACCGGCCTTGTGGAACTCGGACAGGTCGACGGGGACGGGAACGTAACCGAGGCCGGCGAGCTGATCGGCGAGTCCCCCGGCCCCGGGCGAGAGGAACACGTGCCGTCCGTCGCAGACGGAGTTCAGCCCGAACGCCATGGCGTCCTCGCGGGTGGCGATCACCGCGTCCGGGTAGAGCCGTTCGAGCACTTCGCGGCTGCCGGGCGAGAAGGCCCCGGGGTAGTAGGCGATGTTCCCGCCGGTTCCGCCGCTCCCACCGGTCTCGCCGGTTCCGTCGTCGAGCACGAACAGTGCCGTGTCCAGATGGTAGAAGTACGGGTCCACGAGCGTCAGCGAGATCACCGGCACGCCGAAGAACTCCTGCGCCTCGCGGTGCGCCTCGCGGGACGTACGGAACCCCGTCCCGGCCAGGATCCACCGGCCGGCCGGGACCAGGTCGCCCTCGCCCTCGCAGACCGCCTCGGGGTGGTGGACCTCGAAGCCCTCCGCCTTGAACCACGCCTCGTAGGGGACGGACTCGGGACGTCGCTCGGGTGCGTGGAAGAGGGAGCCGAGGACGCGGCCCTCGACGACGACCGCGCAGTTCGCCGCGAAGACCATGTCGGGCAGGCCCGGGACCGGCCCGACGGTGTCGACGGTGTGGCCGTGGGCCCGGTAGGCGTCGACCAGTGCCTGCCACTGGTCCAGGGCGCGGAGGACATCGACGGGCCGGCCGGTGCTCATCCACGGGTTGATCGCGTACTGCACGGCGAAGTGTCTGGGTTCGCAGACCAGGAAGCGCCGCCGGCGCGGCACACGGGATTCGGGCACAGAGGGGTTCCTCCGCTTCCTGACGGGGTGTGACTGAGTGATGACACCACGGTAGGAAGCGGAGGAGACGGACGACAAGCGACAATGGCTGCGTGTTGGCGCAGGAACGCTGCGTCCTGTGCCTGGTCAGCGCACGTCTGCTGCGCCTGCGGCCGGGCCCCGGGCCGATCCGTCGGGCGCCGGATGGCTCGCGCCCGCCTCCGGACTGTCCGCGATCAGATGGGACAGCACCATCACACTGATCGTCTTGCGGATGAAGGGCTCGGCCCGGATCCGTTCCAGCACCTCCTCGAAGTGCTCCACGTCCCGCGCCCGCACGTGCAGCAGCGCGTCCGCGCCACCGGTCACCGTCATCGCCGCCGTGATCTCCGGGTAGCCCCGCGCGACCTCCGCCAGCCGTCTGGGCGGCGCGGCTCCCTCGCAGTAGACCTCCACGTACGCCTCGGTGCGCCAGCCCAGCGCGGAGGGCCGCACCGTCGCCGTGAACCCGGTGATCACGCCGGTCTCGCGCAGCCGGTCCACCCGGCGCTTGACCGCCGTCGAGGACAGCCCGACCTCCGCGCCGATCTCGGCGAAGGACGTCCTGGCGTTCGCCATCAGGGCGGTGACGATCTTCCGGTCGAGTTCGTCGAACGGTGTGGGCCTGCTGCTCATGAGGGGCACTGTATCCAGCGGATACGTCCACCTCGGGGGCGTGTGCAGGCGTACGGATTGCTCCTACACTCCACCTTCATGCTGCGCGCCCTTGCTGTCGACGACGAACGCCCCACCCTCGAGGAACTCGTGTACCTGCTGAACGCCGATCCCCGCATCGGGACGGCGGAGGGGGCGGAGGGCGCCACCGAGGCGCTGCGCCGTATCAACCGCGCCCTGGAGTCGGGCCCCGACGGGCCGGACGCCATCGACGTCGTCTTCCTCGACATCCAGATGCCCGGCCTGGACGGACTCGACCTCGCCCGGCTGCTGAGCGGGTTCGCCCGGCCGCCGCTGGTCGTCTTCGTCACCGCGCACGAGGACTTCGCCGTGCAGGCCTTCGACCTCAAGGCCGTCGACTACGTCCTCAAACCCGTCCGCCGGGAACGGCTCGCCGAGGCGGTCCGCCGCGCCGTCGAACGGCGGGGCACCGCGGCCCCCGCCCCGCGCGTCCCCGTGCACGAACCCGACCCCGACCACATCGCCGTGGAACTCGGCGGCGTCACCCGCTTCGTCGCCGTCGACGACATCACCCACGTCGAGGCCCAGGGCGACTACGCCCGACTGCACACCGACAAGGGCAGCCACCTCGTCCGCATCCCCCTGTCCACCCTGGAGGAGCGCTGGCGCGCCCGCGGCTTCGTCCGCATCCACCGCCGCCACCTCGTCGCCCTGCGCCACATCGGCGAGCTCCGCCTGGACACCGGCACCGTCAGCGTCCTGGTCGGTACCGAGGAGCTCCAGGTCAGCCGGCGCCACGCCCGCGAACTGCGGGACCTGCTCATGCGGAGGCCGTGAACCGTGCCCCAGGACCCCACCGAACGCCGCGTCACCGTCACCGGCCCGCCCAGGCGCACCAAACGCGCCTCGGGCTACTACCGCCCCCGCACCGAGATCGACGAGCAGACCACCCTCGGCCACACCTACGTCCGCTCCCTCATGCGCAGCCAGCTGCGCGCCGGCCTCGCCGCGTTCGCGGTCCTCGGGCTCCTCGTCGGACCGCTGCCGCTGCTGTTCGCGGCGATGCCCGACGCCCACCACCTGGAATGGACCCTCCTCGGCTTCGGCCTGTACGCCCCGTTCGTCCTCCTCGCCCGCTGGTACGTGCGTCGCGCCGAGCGCAACGAACGCGACTTCGTGCGCCTCGTCGAGGACCGGTGACCTTGCGGACGACCCTGTGTGACGAGGCACGATGAACTCCAGCTACGCCATACCCGCCGTCGCCCTCGTCGTCGTGGCCACCGTCCTCGTCGGCGCCTTCGGCCTGCGCATCTCCCGCACCACCTCCGACTTCTACGTCGCCTCCCGCACCGTCGGGCCCCGCCTCAACGCCGCTGCCATCAGCGGCGAGTACCTCTCCGCCGCGTCCTTCCTCGGCATCGCCGGCCTGGTCCTCGTCCAGGGCCCGGACATGCTCTGGTACCCGGTCGGCTACACCGCCGGCTACCTGGTCCTGCTCCTCTTCGTCGCCGCCCCGCTGCGGCGCTCCGGCGCGTACACGCTGCCCGACTTCGCCGAGGCCCGGCTCGCCTCCCAGGCCGTGCGGCGGCTCGCGGGGGCCTTCGTCGTCGGCGTCGGCTGGCTGTACCTGCTGCCCCAGCTCCAGGGCGCCGGACTGACCCTGGCCGTGCTGGGCGGGGCGCCCGACTGGCTCGGCGGAGTGATCGTCGCCGTCGTCGTCACCGCCATCGTCGCCGCCGGCGGCATGCGCAGCATCACCTTCGTCCAGGCCTTCCAGTACTGGCTGAAACTCACCGCGCTGCTCGTCCCCGCCCTCTTCCTGGTGCTGGCCTGGCAGGGCGACGGCGCCCCCGGCCGCCCCTTCGAGGAGCCGGCCACCTTCCGCGAACAGCGCTCCGTACGGATCGAGGACAGCCTCACCCTCAAGCTCGACCGCCCCCTGACGGTCACCGTCGACGGCACCGTGGACGGCCGTGCCCATGAAGACACCCGGCTCGGCCTGGCCGCCGGCACCCACCGCATCGAGGCCGGTACCCGCCTCACCTTCGCCGAGGACACCCCCGTCCCGGCCGCCGGACGCGGCACCGACGACGCCCTGTCGCCCTCCCGCGCCGAGAGCCGCACCGAACGCCCGCTGTACGCCACGTACGGCCTGATCCTCGCCACCTTCCTGGGCACCATGGGCCTGCCGCACGTCGTGGTCCGCTTCTACACCAGCCCGCACGGCGTCGCCGCCCGCCGCACCACCGTCGCCGTCCTCGGTCTCATCGGCGCCTTCTACCTGCTGCCGCCCGTCTACGGCGCCCTCGGCCGCATGTACGCCCCCGAGCTGACCCTCACCGGCGACGCGGACGCCGCCGTCCTGCTGCTGCCCGACCGGGTGATCGGCGGAGTGGGCGGCGACCTGCTCGGAGCGCTGGTCGCGGGCGGTGCCTTCGCCGCGTTCCTGTCCACCGCGTCGGGGCTGACCATGGCCGTCGCGGGCGTCCTCACCCAGGACGTGCTGCCGTCCCGCGGCGTACCGCACTTCCGGCTCGGCACTCTCCTCGCCATGGCCGTGCCGCTGGCGGCGAGCGCGCTGGTCGGCGGGCTGCCGGTCGCCGACGCCGTCGGTCTGGCCTTCGCCGTGTCCGCGTCCTCCTTCTGCCCCCTGCTCGTCCTCGGCATCTGGTGGCGGCGGCTCACCCCGCCCGGCGCGGCGGCCGGGATGCTGGTGGGCGGCGGCTCCGCCCTGCTCGCCGTCGCCGCCACCATGGGCGGCTTCCCGGGCGGCGGTGGTGCGCTGCACGCGCTGCTGGCCTGGCCGGCGCTCTGGTCGGTGCCGCTGGCCTTCCTCACCATGGTGCTGGTCTCCCTGGCCACGCCGGGCCGCGTACCGGCCGGGACGGCGGCGATCCTGGCCCGCTTCCACCTGCCGGAAGAGCTGGGCACGGACGAACGGCGCACGGACGAACGGCACAAGGAGGTGACCCCGTGAGCGGCTCCGTGAGCGGCTTCCTGGCGGGCCTGGTCGTCGCCGTGCTCCCGCTGCTGGCCGCGGGCTTCTGGCTGGGGCGGCGAACGGCCCGCCCGCAGAACAACCTCGGCGGTCTGGGCACCCCGGTCGAGCACGCCACCTTCCAGACCCTGCACACCGCCTCCCTGGCCACGCCCCCGCTGCGGGCGGGACTGACCGAGGAGACCGCGGGCAAGTCGGCCCGCAAGCTGCGCTCGCTGCTCGGCACGGACGCGCTGTGTCTGACCGACCTGAAGGAGGTCCTGGTCTGGGACGGCGTGGGCGCCCACCACCGCACCGAGATCATGGAGCGTCTCGCGGGACCGCTGGAGACGGGCCGCGGCGAGGCCTTCCCGCTCACCTGCGACACCCCCGACTGCGCGGTGCGCTGGGCGGTCGTCGCCCCGCTCACCGTCGACGACCGGGTGCACGGCGCCCTCGTCGCCTGCGCGCCCCGCGAGTCCGCCGTCCTGGTCCGGGCCGCCGGCGAGGTCGCCCGCTGGGTCTCCGTCCAGCTGGAGCTGGCCGACCTCGACCAGTCCCGCACCCGGCTCATCGAGGCCGAGATCAAGGCCCTGCGCGCCCAGATCTCCCCGCACTTCATCTTCAACTCGCTGGCGGTGATCGCGTCCTTCGTGCGCACCGACCCCGAGCGGGCCCGCGAGCTGCTCCTGGAGTTCGCCGACTTCACCCGCTACTCGTTCCGCCGGCACGGCGACTTCACCACCCTCGCCGACGAGCTGCACGCCATCGACCACTACCTGGCGCTGGTGCGGGCCCGCTTCGGCGACCGCCTCGCCGTCACCCTCCAGGTCGCCCCCGAGGTGCTGCCGGTCGCCCTGCCCTTCCTCTGCCTCCAGCCGCTGGTCGAGAACGCCGTCAAGCACGGCCTGGAGGGCAAGGCGGACCGGTGCCGCATCCAGATCACCGCGCAGGACGCGGGTGCCGAGGCCCTGGTGGTCATCGAGGACGACGGCGCCGGCATGGACCCCGGCCTGCTGCGCCGCATCCTGGCACGCGAGGTCAGCCCGTCGGGCGGCATCGGGCTGTCCAACGTCGACGACCGCCTCCGCCAGGTCTACGGGGACGACCACGGCCTCGTCATCGAGACGGCCGTCGGCGCGGGCATGAAGATCACCGTCCGGCTGCCGAAGTACCAGCCGGGAGTGCACTCGGCGGGCCGGCTCGGCCGCGAGTGAAACCCGGTGGCCGCCCCGGCGCGGGGCTCAGGTGCTGTGCGTGGCGACCAGCCCCAGCGTGATCAGCCCCAGCACGACCCAGCCGAACCACAGCCAGCCGTTGCTCCCGAGCGCCACCGTGTAGGCCGTCACCGCGACCAAGCCCCCGATGGTGAGCGCCCCCATCGTCTTCGTCGAACTGTCCGTGGAACCGGGCATCGCAACACCCTCCTCATGGTCCGTTCCCCTCCATGGTGCCCCCGTTCTGCCTCCGTACGGTGCAGACGACGAGATGTGAGCCGGATTTCCACGCGCCGGCGGCCGTCCGGGAGCCGGCCTCGTACAGGGAGGGGTCGAATCCGTAGTCGCGCGGCGGTACCTGGCGCGCACACGCCGTGTCCGCCGCCGCGGGCGCCTCGGCGAGCGTCACACCGGCGGCCAGCCGGGTGAAACCGAGCACCTGTGCGTCGTACCGGCCCGCGCAGGACACCAGCCGGACCTCCCGCGCCGAGCGCACGTCCAGGCAGTCCCGGCGCTGCATCGTCGCGGTGTCCGCGAACACCGAACCGGGCTCACGGTGCCGGCCGAGCGGCCCGTGCACCGGCCCGTGCACGCCCAGCACCAGGCACGCCGTGCGCCTGAGGGCGGTCTCGAAACCGCCCTCGGCCGGCACGACCGCCACACTGCGCACGTCGGCCAGCCGGGCCCGGAGCTCCCGCGTCCGCTCCTCGCACCGGGCCGGCCCCAGTTCGCGGGCCTCCCCGGCGGAGGCGGCGGGCACGAAGGCCATCACCTGGCCGTCGGGCGCCCCGCCCCGGCAGGTCGGGTCCACGGTGAGGCGCGGCGTCCCCGTGAACCGGGCACCGCCCGGCCAGCGGGCGCGCACGCAGTCCCCGTCCCGCAGTGGCGCCGCGAGCCCCACGGCGTCGCCGTACGAAGCTCCGGTCCCGTCGGCCGCCCGGTCGGCCAGGGCGTACCAGACGCCGCCCAGGGCGAGGACCAGACCGAGCCCGCCGGACAGGGCGGCACGCAGCGCCCGCGGGCGCCGACGCCGGTGCCCGCCGGGGGCGGCGGCGGGGTGCCGGCCGGCCAAGGCGGCGGGGCCGGTCACGGCCGGGTGCGCCGCGGACCAGGGCGGCTGCGAACCCGGGTCGGTCCGCGGCCGGGCGTCCGTCTCGGTCTGCGGTGTGACGATCCACGCCAGTTCCGCCTCCGCCTCGGCCACCGTGACGCGACGCGCCCGGTCCCCGGCGAGGAGCCGCTCCAGCAGCGGCCCGAGCGCACCGGCGCGTACGGGCGGGCCGGGTACCTCCCGCTCGGAGGGCTCGTGCCCCTCGACGGCGTAGTGGAGCGTGCGGCCCAGTGCGAGCAGACCGTCCCCGTCGCCGGGCCGGGCGACGACGTGGTCCAGGAGCAGGATCCTGCCGTACGGCGCGCCAGCGCGGTCCGGAGCCAGCAGGATGTCGGCCGGTCCCACCTCCCGGCGCGGCCCGCTCCGCTCGCGCCCGGCGTCCGGCGAACCGAGCACGGCGAGCACCGCGAGCCCGATCCGGGCACAGTCGGCCGGGGCCAGCGGACCGCGCCGGGCCACCAGCTCCCTCAGGTCGACGGCGCCCGCCACGTACTCCATGACGATCCACGGCACGCCCTCGTGCTCCACCACCTCGTGAACGGTCACGACGTGCGGATGGCCGGGCGGCCGCGGCAGGCTCCGGGTACCGCTGCGGGCGGCCTCCAGCGCGACCTCGCGGCTCAGCAGCTGGTCGTGGGCGAGCCATACCCGGTCCCGCCCGCCGTCGCCGAGCGGGCGCAGCAGCAGATAGCGGCCGGCGACGACCCGGCCCACTTCCGGCCGCTGTGACCCCGGCCCCTCTGCTTCTGAGAACGTGTGACGTGCCATACCGCTCCCCCCGGGCGGTTCCCCCGACGCGCCACATGCTACTGAACGGAGCCGCCGTTCAGCCGCCGCGTGTGCTCAGTGAGGCCAGATAGGCGTTGTAAGCCGCAAGTTCCTTGTCGCCGTCGCGGTCGGCGGCGCGGTCGCTGCGTCGGGCCTGTCGCTTCTCGGAGGCGTACCACTGGAACAGCAGCGCGAGCAGCACCAGTACGGACGGGACCTCGCTGAAGGCCCAGGCGATGCCGCCGGCCGCGTTCTGGTCGGAGAGCGCGTCGATGCCGAGCGACGCGGGCGGGTTCTGGAACGTCTCGACCATGGGCGAGGAGGCCATCATCAGTGCGATGCCGAAGAACGCGTGGAACGGCATGCCCGCGAACAGCTCCAGTATCCGCATCAGGTAGCCCGGCCGGTGGGGGCCCGGGTCCACGCCCATGATCGGCCAGAAGAACACCAGACCGACGGCGAGGAAGTGCACCATCATCGCGATGTGCCCGACCTGGGAGCCCATGAGGAAGTCGAAGAGGGGGGTGAAGTACAGCCCGTACAGGCTCGCGATGAACAGCGGAATCGTGAACGCGGGGTGCGTGATGATCCGCATGTAGCGGCTGTGCAGCAGCATCAGCAGCAGTTCACGGGCGCCCTTGCGGCCTCGCCCCGCCGGAGGCAGCGCGCGCAGGGCGAGGGTGATCGGGGCGCCGAGCAGCAGCAGGATCGGCGACACCATGCTGATCATCATGTGCTGCACCATGTGGACACTGAACATGACCATGCCGTAGTCGTTCAGCTTGGTGCACATCATCAGCGCCACGCTCAGCACACCGACGACGAAGGACACGGTCCGGCCCACCGGCCACTTGTCGCCGCGCCGCACCAGACGGAGTACGCCCCAGCCGTAGAGCGCCAGTCCCAGGAGGCAGGCGATCAGGAAGAAGGGGTCCGCCGACCAGGCGAGACCTCGCCCCAGCGTGAACGGCGGCAGATCCATCGTCATGCCGTGCCCGCTGTGATCCATCCGCCGGCTCCTGTTTCGTGGGGGTTGAGCGCTGTCTGTCCGCACCAGAGTAGAACCGCCCCCGGTCGCGGCTGCGACCGGGGGCGGTTTGTCGTCGGGTACGCCTCAGAGAACGCACTCCGCCTCGTCGTAGCGCTCCGCCGGCACCGTCTTCAGGGTCTGCACGGCCTCGGCCAGCGACACCATCGCGATGTCGGTTCCGCGCAGGGCCGTCATCATCCCGAACTCCCCGCGGTGCACGGCCTCCACCGCGTGCCAGCCGAACCGCGTCGCCAGCACCCGGTCGTACGCGGTCGGCGTGCCGCCGCGCTGGACGTGCCCGAGTATCACCGGCCGGGCCTCCTTGCCGAGGCGCTCCTCCAGCTCGATCGAGAGCTGACGGGCGATACCGGCGAAGCGCTCGTGGCCGTAGACGTCCTTGCCGCCCTCGTCGAAGTCCATGGTGCCGGGCTTCGGCTTGGCGCCCTCCGCGGCCACCACGATCGCGAACCGCTTGCCCGCCGAGAAACGCTCGCCGACCTTGGCGGTCAACTCGTCGATGTCGAAGGGCCGCTCCGGGACGACGACGGCGTGGGCGCCGGCCGCCATGCCCGAGTGCAGCGCGATCCAGCCGGTGTGACGGCCCATGACCTCCACGATCAGCACCCGCTGGTGGGACTCGGCGGTGGTCTTCAGCCGGTCCAGGGCCTCGGTGGCGACGGTGACGGCCGTGTCGAAACCGAACGTGACGTCCGTGACGGCGATGTCGTTGTCGATGGTCTTCGGCACGCCCACGATCGGCAGGCCGCTGTCGGACAGGAGCCGTGCCGCCTTCAGCGTGCCCTCACCGCCGATCGGGATGATCGCGTCCAGGGCGAGTTCCTCGACGTGGCCCCGGGCGCGCTCCACCCCGTCCCGCAGGTGCTCGGGACGGACCCGGGAGGAGCCGAGGATGGTGCCGCCGCGGGCCAGGATGCCACCGACCGCGTCGAGGTCGAGCTTGAGGTAGTCGCACTCCAGGAGGCCCTTCCAGCCGTCCCGGAAGCCGATGACCTCGTCGCCGTGGTCGACGACGGCGCGGTGCACGACGGACCGTATGACGGCGTTCAGGCCGGGGCAGTCACCGCCGGACGTGAGGACACCAATGCGCATAGCCCGGAATACCTTCTCAAGTGGCACGGGGGCCGGACCGCGCTGTCCGGCTCGATTCCCGCCACCCTAGCGGCATCGGGGGGCGGGACCGAACGGCGCGTCCGCCTACTGGACGTGCCCGCTCACCTGTGCGGATGAGTCATCAGACGGGCCCTTCCGCGGGCGCCGGCAGGCTGCCGCGCCGCCGCCTGCGGGTGCGGGCCGGCCGCGGGGCAGCCGGGTCTACGCGGGCTGCTGCGCGGCGGCGATGCGCTCGTTGCGGAGCGCCTCGTACCAGCGGTCGTCGGTCGGCGGCAGCGCGTTCACGTCGAGGGCCAGCTTCAGCAGCAGGTCCGCGATCAGCGGGTTGCGTGCCAGCACCGGGCCGTGCATGTACGTGCCGAAGACGGTGTCGTTGTACGCGCCCTCCGTGCCGTCGCCCGTGCCGTTGCCGTTGCCGAAGCGGACCTGGGCGAAGGGGCGGGCGCCGGGGCCGATGTGGGTGACGCCCTGGTGGTTCTCGAAGCCGGTCAGCGGCGGCAGACCCAGACGCGGGTCGATGTCGCCGAGGACGTCGCCGACGCACCGGGCGCCCTCGCCGCGCGTCGAGACCACGTCGAGCAGGCCGAGGCCCGGCTCGCGCTGCCCCAGGTCGTTGATGAACTCCTGGCCCAGGATCTGGTAGCCGGCGCAGACGGAGAAGACGATCGCGCCGTTCTCCACCGCCCGGTACAGGCCGCCGTCCCGGCGCAGCCGCTCGGCCGCGAGCCGCTGCGGACGGTCCTCGCCGCCGCCGATCAGGTAGATGTCGCCGGAGGTCGGGATCGGCTGGTCGCTGCGCACGTCGAGCCGGGCGACGTCGAGGCCGCGCTGGCGGGCCCGGCGTTCCACGACGAGGGCGTTGCCCTGGTCGCCGTACGTGCTGAGCAGGTCCGGGTAGATCCAGACGATCCGCAGTTGGTTGTCGCTCACGAAAGTCCCCTGAAGTTGCGCGGTCAGTTGCCGACGCGGCGGCGCAGGTCCTGGAAGGCGGTGTAGTTCGCGATGACCTCGATGCGTCCCGGCGGGCACAGCTGCACCGCCTGGTCGATGTCCTCGCAGACCTGGAACTGCTGGTTCGCGACCTCCAGGCGCACCGCGAGGTCCAGCTTCCGGTCACCGACCAGGCAGATCGGATGGCCGGTCAGCCTGGTGTAGTCCACGTCCCACAGCCAGGAGGTGTCGGTGCCGTCGGCGCCGCGCGCGTTCACCGCGAGGATCACCGGGGTCGGCGGCGGGTCGATCAGGGAGAAGGTCTCCAGCCAGCCCGCCGGGTTCTTGGCGAGCAGCAGACGCAGGTCACGGCCCTGGAACTGCACGACGTCGTAGCGTCCGGCGACCGCCTGCACCTGGTACATGCGCTCCAGGGCGACCTGCGGCGGCACCCCGAACACGGCGGCGACGGCGGCCGACGAGGCGGCGTTGGCCTTGTTGGCGCGGCCCGGCAGCTGGAGGTGGATCGGCCAGGCCGAACCGTGCGGGTCGAGGACGTGGTCGCCGGACAGCGCCCAGCTCGGCGTGGGCCGGCGGAAGCCGCACTCGCCGCAGAACCAGTCGTCGCCCGGGCGCTGCATCACGCCGCCGCAGGACGGGCAGGACCAGGCGTCGTCCTTCCACATCTGCCCGGCGGCGACCCAGATCACGTTGGGGGAGGAGGACGCGGCCCACACCACCAGCGGGTCGTCGGCGTTGGCGACGATCACGGCCTTCGAACCGGCCAGGCCCTCGCGCCAGTTCTCGGCGAGCATCCGGGTCTCGGCGGCGCGGTCCAGCTGGTCGCGGGAGAGGTTGAGCAGGGCGATGCACTTCGGGTCGGTGTCCCGGGCAACGCCGGCGAGGTACTTCTCGTCGACCTCGATGACGCCGAACCGGGCATCCGAGCCGCCGGCGAGCGCCGAGGTGATGCCGGCCGGCATGTTGGCGCCGAGCGCGTTGGACACGACCGGCCCGGCCGCCTTGAGGGCCTCCGCGATGAGCCGGGTGGTGGTGGTCTTGCCGTTGGTCGCCGAGACGAGGGTCACGTCCAGGTGCTGGGCGAGCCGGGCGAGGAGGTCGGGATCGAGTCTCAGCGCGACCTTGCCGCCGATCACCGAACCGCTGCCGCGCCCCGCGGCACGAGATGCCGCCGCGACCGCCTTGCCCGCGGTCACGGCGATCTTGGCCCGGGGCGTGAGCGGGTCCGAGTTGCCTGCCATCAGTTCTCGATCCTCCTTGCGTACGCGCCGCGCCTGAAGCCTGACGGCCACGTGTCGTGGACCTCAGCCTATCGAGATCCGTTCGCACTCCCGAATCGCGGCACCGATCACGGCGTTCCGGCGGTGGGCGCGAGCCGCCGGGGGACACAGGGACCCTACTCTTGCCGCCATGCGACAAGGTTCCATCCCGGGCACCCGCGGGCGCGTCCGGCCCCTCAGTCTTCTCGGCGATCCCGTCCTGCACGCACCCTGCGAGGAGGTGACGGACTTCGGTCCGGAACTCGCGGCCCTGGTGGAGGACTTGTTCGCGACCATGTACGCCGCGCACGGCGTGGGCCTGGCCGCGAACCAGATCGGTGAGCCGGTGCGCGTCTTCGTGTACGACTGCCCGGACGACGAGGACGAGCGTCACCTCGGCCACGTGGTGAACCCGCGGCTCGTCGAGACCGACGGGGTGGTGGTGCGCGGGCCGGAGGGCTGCCTGTCGCTGCCGGGCCTGGAGGCCGGAACCGAGCGTCACGACCACGCGGTCGTGACGGGCTTCACGGTGACCGGGGAGCCGGTCACCGTGCACGGGACGGGGTTCTTCGCCCGGTGCCTCCAGCACGAGTGCGATCACCTGGAGGGCCGGGTGTACGCCGACCGCCTGACCGGCCGGCGTCACCGGAAGCTGATGCGGCAGGTGGCGCGGGCGTCCTGGCGTCGCTGAGCGCGCCCGCCGGGCGCGGGGCTGTGTCCAGCGAGCGGCTTCGCGGTGCCGGGTACGGGGTTGTGTCCGAGGGGCGGGTTTCGCGGTGCCGGGTACGGGGTTGTGTCCGAGGGGGCGGGTTTCGCGGTGCCGGGCGGGGTTGCGCTCCAGCGGGCGGGCTTCGCCGTGCCCGGGGCGGCGAGGCCGCACCCGGCGGGCGGGCTTCGCCGTGCCGGGTGCGGGGGTGCGCCCGGGCGGGTGGCTCCGCCGCGCCGGGTGCGGGGGTGCGCCCGGGCGGGTGGCTCCGCCGCGCCAGGGAAGGGGATCGTGCCCAGGGGGCGGTTCCGTCGCGCGGGTGGTCCGGTCCGCGGGCGCGGGCCGTCCGCGGTCAGAAGCCCGGGCCGCCCGCCTTGTCGCCGGCCGCGGCGAGGCGGCCCCACAGGAGGTCGGCGAGGGTGCGCACCAACTCCGCCCGGGGGCACGGGCGTTCGCCCAGCCACCAGTCCCCGGCGGCGTGCATCATGCCGACGATGCCGTGCCCCCAGACCCGGGCCAGCTGCTGGGTGCCGGGTCCGACGTCGAGGCGCTCCTCGATGACCTGGGCCAGCTCCTCGCCCATGCGGCGCAGCAGGGGTGCCGAGTGCTTGCCGACGTCGAAGCCCTGGTCGCCCTGTGGGGTGCTGCCCTCCGCCGGATGCATCAGGAAGCGGTACACCTGCGGGCGTGCCTCGATGGCCGCCAGGTAGGTGTCCAAGGTGGCCTCGACTCGTTCCCGCCGTTCCGCCGGAGCGTCCAGGGCGGCCCGCAGCGAGGAGAGGAGAGCGTCCGTGTGCCGCTTGGCGAGGGCGGCGTAGAGTCCGCTCTTGTCGCCGAAGTGGCGGTAGAGGATCGGCTTGGTGATGCCGGCCTCGGCGGCGATGGCGTTCATCGAGGCCTGTGGGCCGTCGCGCAGCACCACCCGGTCGGCGGCCTCCAGCAGTTCGCGCCGGCGGCGGTCGGCGGACTGCTGTTGATCGGTCCGCTGCGTGGTGTCCATGTGCTCTCCCCACCCGTGCTGATTCGGTGACGCCTGCGCAAACTAACACCCGGCGGGCACCGCACATCGAACGGGAGGGCGGCGGGGCCTTGGGAGTTGACTTTTCCTACCCGCCGGTAACAGACTCATGTTACCGCAAGTAACATGTACGTGCGTCACTGGAGGGGACATGGCCGAGTTCACCATGGAGCTCAACGACGAACAGAAGGTGGTCCGGGACTGGCTGCACGGCTTCGCCGCCGACGTCATCCGTCCCGCCGCCGCCGAATGGGACGAGCGTGAGGAGACTCCCTGGCCGGTCATCCAGGAGGCCGCCAAGGTCGGCATCTACTCCCTCGACTTCTACGCCCAGCAGTACTTCGACCCCACCGGCCTCGGCATCCCCATGGCCATGGAGGAGCTCTTCTGGGGTGACGCCGGCATCGCCCTGTCCATCGTCGGCACCGGTCTGGCCGCCGTCGGCGTCCTCGCCAACGGCACCGAGGAGCAGATCGGCACCTGGATCCCCCAGATGTACGGCGACGCCGGCGACGTCAAGGTAGCGGCGTTCTGTTCCTCCGAGCCCGACGCCGGCTCCGACGTGGCCTCCATGCGCACGCGTGCCGTGTACGACGAGGCCAAGGACGAGTGGGTGCTCAACGGCACCAAGACCTGGGCGACGAACGGCGGCATCGCCAACGTCCACGTCGTCGTCGCGGTCGTCGACGCGGAACTGGGCTCCAAGGGCCAGGCCTCCTTCATCGTCCCGCCGAAGACGCCGGGGCTGTCCCAGGGCCAGAAGTTCAAGAAGCACGGCATCCGCGCCTCGCACACGGCCGAGGTGATCCTCGACAACGTGCGCGTCCCCGGCTCCTGTCTGCTCGGCGGAAAGGAGAAGCTGGACGCCCGCCTGGCCCGCGCCCGGGAGAAGGCCGAGAAGGACGGCGTGGGGGTCCCCCCGGCCGGAGGCCGGGGGAGCGTGAAGAACGCCGCCATGGCCACGTTCGAGGCGTCCCGCCCGGCCGTCGGCGCCATGGCGGTGGGTACGGCCCGCGCCGCGTACGAGGTGGCGCTGGAGTACGCCCGGACGCGCGAGCAGTTCGGCCGCCCGATCATCGACAACCAGGGCGTCGCCTTCCAGCTCGCGGACATGCGCACCTCCATCGACGCGGCGCGGCTGCTGGTGTGGCGGGCCTCGTGGATGGCGACCAACGGCAAGCCCTTCACGGCGGCCGAGGGGTCGATGTCCAAGCTGTTCGCGAGTGAGACGGCGAAGAAGGTGACCGCCCAGGCGGTCCAGATCCTGGGCGGCAACGGCTACACCCGGGAGTACCCGGTGGAGCGGATGCACCGCGACTCCGCGATCTACACGATCTTCGAGGGCACGAGTGAGATCCAGCGGCTGGTGATCGCGCGGACGCTGGCGGGCATGCCCATCCGCTGACCGTGCCTCAGCGGCGCCAGTCGTCCGATGCCGTACTCGGCCCGCAACGCCTCGACGGCCTCGTGGTCCGGCGACCCCCGTCGCCGAGGATCTCCAGCAGCTCCTCCG
Organism: Streptomyces sp. WG5; assembly: GCF_049974565.1. Lineage (NCBI taxonomy): Bacteria > Bacillati > Actinomycetota > Actinomycetes > Kitasatosporales > Streptomycetaceae > Streptomyces > Streptomyces sp. WG5. Next base: position 19,575 of record NZ_JBNGGC010000050.1, read on the forward strand.
GCACTGCCGCCGGCCCGCTCACCAGGTCACCGGCAGGGCCTCGGGCCCGCGGATCAGCGAGCCCTTCTTGAAGGGCACGTCCTCGGGCGGCACCGCGAGCCTCAGGCCGGGTACCCGGTCCAGAACCGTTTCGACGAGCAGTTCGGACTCCAGCCGGGCGAGCATGCCGCCGGGGCAGTGGTGCGGGCCGAAGCCGAAGGACACGTGCGGGTTGGGGCTGCGGGCCAAGTCGATCGTGTCCGGGTCGGGGAAGACCTCCGGGTCGCGGTTCGCGGCCAGGTACGACACGTAGACCGCGTCGCCCGCCCGGATCCGCACGCCCCTGACGGCCACGTCCTCCAGCGCGATCCGGGACAGCCCGACCGCGTTGCGATGGGGAATCCAGCGCAGCAGTTCGTCGATGGCCCGGGGACGGATCTCCGGTTCGCGGCGCAGGCGTTCGGCGAGTTCCGGGCGGGTCAGCAGCAGGTAGAACATCTGTCCGCTGTTGTTGGTGACCGCCTCACCGCCGATCTGCAGCAGCACGGCGAGCCCGACGGCTTCCTCCCGTGTGATCTCCCCCCGGCCCACGGCGGCGCCCAGCAGCGAGGTGACGTCCTCGCCGGTGCTGTCCGACCGCAGTCCGACGAGATCGGCGAAGTAGGCGCTCATCTCCTGCGTGGCCCGCTCGCTGACCTCCGCGCCGTGCGAGGAGGACAGGATCAGCCGGGTCCAGGTGTGCACGCCGTGCCGGTCGGTGGCCGGGACGCCCATCAGCTCGCAGATCACCGCGATGGGGAAGGGACTGAGCACGGCCTCGGTGAGGTCGGCGGGCGGGCCGGCCTCCAGCAGGGCGTCGACGAGCCCGTCGAGCATGCCGCGGGACCGCTCGCGCACGCGCTCCACGCCCCGGGCCGTGAACGCGGCGGCGACCGAGCGGCGCAGCCGGGTGTGGTCGGGCGGGTCGAGGAAGCCGACCGCGCCGCGCGCCGGGACGAAGTGCGGGGCGAGCCGGGTGACCTGCCGGTCCATGACGGCCTCGCGGCCGAACCGGCGGTCGTTGGCGACCATGCGGACGTCGTCGTGGCGGGTCACCAGCCAGGCCCAGCCCTCGCCGTTGGGCAGCGAGACGCGGGTGACGGGTCCTTCGCGCATCAGCTCGGTCAGGACGGGGTCGAAGTCGGTGCCGGGAAGGTCGAGGGCCGGCCAGTCCCGGACGGGCGGAGCGGCCCGGGGGATCGTTTCCTCGCTCACGCTCGCCGCACGCCTTGCATCTCGTCCGCGGTCTGCCGGCGGCGGGACCCGCAGGACCCCGTCTCGTTGATGAGCCACGCCGTGGGCGAGGGCATCATGAAGCCGTGCACGAGACGTGGACGATCACGTCGGTGTCGGTGGTGAGCGGTTCCGCGTCGTCGAGGGCCCGCTGGACCACCGCCGGGACGCGGGCCTTCGCCTCCCGCTCGCAGAGCCGGTCGCGGCCCTCGAAGCCGAGGTGTTGTTCCAGGGCCTCCCCGACGGGCTGCACGATGTGGCGGGTGCGTGCGCCGGTGTTCTCCATCAGCCGGAGGAACAGCGGCAGTTGAGGACGACCGGTGTGGCGCTCGCGCGCCGGCTCCAGCGTCTCCTCCGTCGTGGTCACGTGCTCCGGAACGGACACCGAGGGTCTGCACAAAGTCGCCATGAACCGTGCCTGCTTTCGCCTCGCGGAAGGCTCTCGCACCCCGGCCGGGAAGTGGTGCGCTTTGTCGGGGTGCTCACCCACGATCACGCACGGGGGCGGCGATCTCCCCCCGGGATACTCCGTCCCGGGGACCGGCCGGTGCGGGCGGGCGCGAACGGCGTCAGGAGGACTGGCCGCTGCTGTGGGCGATGCAGGCCACGTCGATCCGGTCGGCGAGTTTGGCGAGCTCGATGGTGAGGGCGGCGACCGTGTCCTCGTCCAGAGTCACCTCGCCGGCCTCCACCAGCCGCAGCCAGCGCCCGCCCACCGTGCGCAGCAGCTTGCTCACGTCGGACGCGGCGACCTGAAGGGTGCCGCGGTCGTCGACGATCAGAGGCAGGGTCACTTCGCGGTTCACAAAGGGGATCGTAGTCGCGTAAGGCTCACGCTCCGTGCCATACGGTGGTGATGTTGCAGAACTCCCGGATTCCGTGCCCGGACAGCTCACGCCCGTAGCCCGACCGCTTGACCCCGCCGAACGGGAACGCCGGATGGGACGCCGTCATCCCGTTGACGTACACGCCGCCGGCCTCCAGGTCCCGTACGAAGCGGTCCACGTCGGCGTCGTCGCGCGTCCAGACGTTGGAACTGAGCCCGAAGTCGGTGTCGTTGGCGATCAGGACCGCCTCGTCCAGGTCGGCCGCGCGGTACAGCGTGGCGACCGGGCCGAAGGCCTCCTCGCGGTGGATGCGCATCCCGCGGGTGACGCCGGCCAGCACGGTCGGCGGGTAGTACCAGCCCGGCCCGTCGGGGCGTTCGCCTCCGCACAGCACGCTCGCACCGCCGCGAACCGCGTCGTCGACCAGTTCGACGAGGTCGGTCACGCCCTGCTCGCTGGAGAGCGGGCCGACCTCGGTTCCCTCGTCCATCGGGTCGCCGACCGTCAGCGCCTTCATGCCCTCGGTGAAGCGCTCGGCGAAGGCGTCGTACACGTCGGTGTGCACGATGAACCGTTTGGCGGCGATGCAGGACTGCCCGGCGTTCTGCGTGCGCGCGCTCACCGCCACCCGGGCGGCGCGGTCCACGTCGGCGGACGGCATCACGACGAACGGGTCGCTGCCGCCCAGCTCCAGCACCGTTTTCTTGATCATCTCTCCGGCGGTGGAGGCGACCGCGCGGCCGGCGGGCTCGCTGCCGGTGAGGGTGGCGGCCCGCACGCGCTCGTCGCGCAGGATGTCGTCGACCGCGGCGGAGCCGACGAGCAGGGTCTGGAAGCAGCCCTCGGGGAAGCCCGCCCGGTGGAACAGATCCTCCAGGTACAGGGCGGTCTGCGGCACGTTCGAGGCGTGCTTGAGCAGACCGACGTTGCCCGCCATCAGCGCGGGGGCGGCGAACCGGACGACCTGCCAGAGCGGGAAGTTCCACGGCATCACCGCGAGCACCGGACCGAGCGGCCGGTAGCGGACCAGGGCCCGGGAGGCTCCGGAGTCCTTCACGTCCGACTCGGCGGGCTCCTCGTCGGCGAGCAGCTCCGCCGCGTGGTCGGCGTACCAGCGCATCGCCTTGGCGCACTTGGCGGCCTCCGCGCGGGCCTGCTTGACCGGCTTGCCCATCTCCGTGGTGATGACCTTGCCGATCTCGTCCTGGTCCGCCTCCAGGAGGTCGGCGGCCCGGCGCATGAGCCGGGCGCGCTCGTCGAACGGCGTCGTCCGGTACGTGCGGAAGGTGGCCTCCGCGAGCTGGAGCCGGCGCTCGATCTCCTCCTCGCCCATGGCCTCGTACGTCCTGAGCGTCTCGCCGTTCGCCGGGTTCACCGTCGCGATGGGCATGGCCGACCTCCCTGGTGCGGACTCGTGCTTCGACCTTGGCGCGCGGCGCGGGTCGCCGCAACGCGGACGGGTTGCGTGCCGTACGCCCGCCACTGGTCGCTCCTCGTCAGTGCGAGTGCTCAGCCAGCCGGTCGAGAAACGCGGCCTGCGCCTTCACGATCACCTCGCGCGCCCGGTCCACCGGGAACCACGCCACCCGGTCCAGCTCGGGGAACTCCTCGATCCGGCCCGACCTCGGCGGCCACTCCATGCGGAACGTGCCGGGGACGACGGCCGCCGGATCGATGCCGGCCTCGACGGCCCACACCGTGACGACCTTCCCGCCCGCCTGCCGGACCTCCCCGAGCGGTACGGCCTCGCCCTCGGGCGGTGGCAGCCCCAGCTCCTCCTCGAACTCGCGCCGGGCCGCTTCCCAGGCCGGTTCGGCGGGGTCGTACTCGCCCTTCGGCACGGTCCACGCCCCGGCGTCCCGACGGGCGTAGTAGGGACCGCCCATGTGGCCGAGGAGCACCTGGAGACCGTGGCCGGGGTCGCGCCGGTACAGCAGCAGGCCGGCGCTGCGCCTCACGGGGCCGCCCCGGGGTGCGCGGCGAGCAGGGTGTCCACCGTGTCCGCCTCCTGGGGCCGCTTGTCCTCGCGGTAGCGGACCACGCGGGCGAAGCGGAGGGTGACGCCGGCCGGGTAGCGGGTGGACCGCTGGAGGCCGTCGTAGGCGATCTCGACGACGAGCTCGGGGCGGACGGTCACTCCCCAGCCGTGTTCCTCGACGGCCAGCTGCCCCAGGCGCTCGGTCTGCCAGGCCAGCAGCGCGTCGGTCATGCCCTTGAAGGTCTTGCCGAGCATGACGAAGGAGCCGTCGGGGGCGCGGGCGCCCAGGTGGAGGTTGGAGAGCTTGCCGGTGCGGCGGCCGTGGCCCCACTCGGCGGCCAGGACGACGAGGTCGAGGGTGTGGACGGGTTTGACCTTCAGCCAGGACGCTCCGCGCCGGCCCGCGCTGTAGGCGGCGTCGAGTCCCTTCACCACGACGCCCTCGTGACCGCGCCTCAGCGTCTCGGCGAGGAACTCCTCGGCGGCCCGCGTCCCCGCGGACCCGGGCACCAGTGTGCGCCGCACCCGCGTCGGTTCGGGGACCAGCCGGGCCAGCGCCGCGTGCCGCTCGGTCAGCGGCAGGTCGAGCAGGTCGTGGCCGTCGACGGACAGCGCGTCGAAGAACACCACGGAGACGGGCACCGCCCGCGCGGCCGTGGCCACGTCCGTGCGGGAGCCGACCCGCCCGGCGGTCTCCTGGAAGGCGCGGGGGCGTCCGCCCTGGTCGAGGGAGATCACCTCGCCGTCCAGGACGAACCGCGCGCCGGGCAGTTCGAGCGCCGCCGCGGTGACCTCGGGGAGCCGGTCGGTGATGTCGTCCAGGGTGCGGGTGTAGATCCGTACGGTGTCTCCGTCCCGGTGCACCTGGACGCGGATGCCGTCCAGTTTCTCCTCGACGGCGCAGGCGCCCAGCTTGCCGACCGCCTCGGCGACCGAGGAGGCGCTGTGCGCCAGCATCGGCAGGACGGGGCGGCCCACGGTCAGCCGGAACCGGTCCAGGGCGCCGGGCCCGTCGGCCAGCAGTGCCTCGGCCACCGTCTGCAGCGAGCCGGCGAGCATCACCGCCCGCCGTACGCCGGCCGGGGGCGCGCCGGTCGCCGCGGCCAGGCCCTCGACCGCGGCCGCGTCGAGGGCGCCCTGCCGGACCTCACCGGTGAGCAGCCCGGTCAGGAAGCGCTGCTCGTCCTCGGTGGCCGCGCCCATCAGCTCACCGACCAGCCGCGTCCGCTCGGCCTGCGAACCGGCGCCGGAGACCGCGCCGAGCCGTGCGAGCCGGGCGTCCACCTCGCGCACGGTCAGACTCGGCACGGCGGCCGGCGCCACCGGTCGGCTCAGCACCTTCCAGCCGACGCCGATCCGGCCCTGGGGGAGCCGGCCCGCCAGATACGGGATGACGACCGGCACGTCCGCCGCCTCCGCCTCCCGGAACAACTCCGCGAGCAGGGCGGTCTTCCGGGACCGCGCCGAGGTGGCGGCGACCTCCCGGGACACCTGGGCCAACCGGGCGAGCAGCATGGAGACCGGGTGCACCGCGGAGGGCGGGGTCACACCTGCCGACGGCCCGCCTCGCCGGTCCCTGCGGCGGACGACGCGGTGGCCGCGCGGGGCCGGGCGGTTTTACGCACCCTGCCGGGAGGGCGGGGCTGCGTGCCGGGCGGTTACGCACTTTCCGAAAGGGCGGGGCTGCGTGCCGGGCGGTCACGTCCCGCCGATAGCGCGGGGGCGCGAGCCGGGCGCGTACCTCCCTGCCGCAAGGGCGTGGGAGCGTACCCGCCCGGCCCCGCGCGCCGATCCGGCCCCGCGCGCCGATCCGGCCCCGCGCGCCGATCCGGCCCCGCGGTGTCGCCGCGGCGCGGTCCGCCCGCGTTTCCTAGCCCGCGATGGCCGCGTCCAGGTCCGACATGATCAGGTCGCCGACGATCGCCGACGCCGCGCGGTAGCCGCCGCTCGCCGCGTGGACGACCTGCTCGGCGAACCCCATCGCGTTGCCGGCGGTCCACACGCCGGGCGCGGTGGTCCGGCCCGTCGGGTCCACCACGGGGTAGGCGCCGAACGGGGTTTCCTGCAGTTCGACGCCGAGCCGCTCCATCAGGCCGGTCTGCGGTACGGCCCTGGGGCCGACGAACACCACCGAGCGGTCGTGCTCCGTGCCGTCCGCGAGCCGGACCCCGGTGAGCCGGTCGTCCTCGACCCGCAGGCCGGCGACCTCGCCGGGCACCACCTTGACCCCGGCCGCGGCGAGCCGGCGCAGGTCGACGTCGGACAGGTCCTCCTCGGCGACCGTGTGCAGGAAGAGGGTCACGTCGTCGGACCAGCCGGACACCATCAGCGCCTGGTGCACGCCGAGCGGGCTGGTGGCGAGAACACCGAAGCGCTCGTCCCGTACTTCCCAGCCGTGGCAGAACGGGCAGTGCAGCACGTCCCGGCCGAACCGCTCCGCGACGCCGGGCACCGCCGGCAGCTCGTCCTTGAGGCCGGTGGTGACGATCAGCCGACGAGCGTGCACGGTGCGCCCGCCTGCCAGTTCCACGGCGATGTCCTCGCCCCGGGACACGTCCACCGCCCGGTCGCGGACGAGTTCCACGCCGTACCGTGCGATCTCCTCCCGGCCGAGCGCCAGGAACTCGGCGGGCGGCATGCCGTCCCGGGTCAGGTAGCCCTGCATGTGGTCCGAGGGCGCGTTGCGCGGCTCACCGGCGTCGACGACCAGCGTGCGCAGCCGCGAGCGGCCCAGGACGAGCGCGGCGGAGAGTCCGGCCGCACCGCCGCCGACGACGACCACGTCGTAGTTCTCGGTCAGGTCCTTGTTCTGGGTCACGGTGACCACCTCCACCGAGAAGGTCGCCCGGACGGTACGGGATTGACAAATACATTTGCCGGTTCTGCAATAAGGGCATGACTGCAGACGACGTTCTCGCCGGTGTCGGACCGAGGCTCCGCCAGCTCCGCAAGGAGCGGGAGGTGACCCTGGCGGCGTTGTCCGAGACGACCGGCATCTCGGTGAGCACCCTGTCGCGGCTGGAATCCGGCCTGCGCAGACCGAGCCTCGAACTGCTGCTCCCGATCGCCCAGGCCCACCAGGTGCCGCTGGACGAACTGGTCGGCGCCCCGCCGGTCGGCGACCCCCGGGTGCGCGCCAAGCCCATCGTGCGCCACGGCCGCACCCACTGGCCCCTCACCCGCCAGCCGGGCGGGCTCCAGGCCTTCAAGGTGCTGGAGCCCCAGCGGGCGGAGGAGCCGGATCCGCGGACCCATGAGGGGTACGAGTGGCTGTACGTCCTCTCCGGCCGGCTGCGGCTGGTGCTCGGTGACCACGACGTGGTGCTGTCGGCGGGGGAGGCGGCCGAGTTCGACACCCGGGTGCCGCACTGGTTCGGGTCGACGGGTGAGGGGCCGGTCGAGTTCCTCAGCCTGTTCGGCCCGCAGGGGGAGAGGATGCACGTACGGGCGCGGCCCGCCGCGCAGTCGTGACGGATCGCCCGGTCGTGACCCGACGACCGCCCGAGACCTGTTGACGCCCGAGCCCCGAGACCTGTTGCCACCGAAACCTGTCACCGCCCGCCGCCCGCCGCCTGGGATCACCGCCGCCTGTTGCTGCCCGCGACCTGTTCCCTGATCGGCAAGCGACCGCTTAGTATGCGGGAGACCCGGTCGGACGACGCAGTCGGTGGAGGCCCCGCATGCAGGCATGGCAGGTGCACGAGAACGGCGAGCCGGGCGAGGTGATGCGCCTCGTGGACGTGGCGCCGCCGACGCCCGGCGACGGTCAGGTGCTGCTGAGGGTCCGCGCGGCGAGCATCAACTTCCCGGACGCACTGCTGTGCCGGGGCCAGTACCAGGTCAGGCCGCCGCTGCCGTTCACGCCGGGCGTGGAGGTCTGCGGCGAGACCGAGGACGGGCGCCGCGTCATCGCCACCCCCGCGCTGCCGCACGGCGGCTTCGCCCAGTACGCCGTCGCGGACGCCCGCGCCCTGCTGCCCGCGCCGGACGCCCTGGACGACGCCGAGGCCGCCGCCCTGCACATCGGCTACCAGACGGGGTGGTTCGGCCTGCACCGCCGGGCCCGGCTGGAGGCCGGCGAGACGCTGCTCGTCCACGCCGCCGCAGGAGGAGTCGGCAGCGCGGCCGTGCAGCTCGGCAAGGCCGCCGGCGCCACCGTCATCGGTGTCGTCGGCGGCCCCGAGAAGGCGGCCGTCGCCCGCGAGCTGGGGTGCGACCTGGTCGTCGACCGGCACGGCGAGGACGTCGTCGCCGCCGTGAAGGACGCCACCGGCGGCCGGGGCGCCGACGTGATCTACGACCCGGTCGGCGGCCAGGCCTACGCCCAGTCCGCCAAGACCGTCGCCTTCGAGGGCCGGATCGTCGTCGTCGGCTTCGCGAGCGGCACGATTCCCAGCCCCGCGCTGAACCACGCCCTGATCAAGAACTACGCGGTCCTCGGCCTGCACTGGGGCCTGTACAACACCAAGAATCCCCAGCTGGTCCAGCACTGTCACGAGCAGCTCACCGAGCTGGCCGCACGGGGCGCGATCAAGCCGCTGGTGAGTGAGCGGGTGCCGCTCGACGGGGCCGCAGACGCCGTGCAGCGCGTCGCCGACGGCAGGACGACCGGCCGCGTGGCCGTCGTACCGGAGAAGCTGGAGAAGGGAGCCGCCGCATGACCGACGCAGCGGAACTGCGCCGCCGTACCAAGGAACTGCTGGCCGCGCATCCACCGGCCACCACCGAACGCCTGGACTTCCTCCGGGCCCGCTTCGACGCCGGACTGGCCTGGGTGCACTACCCCGAGGGCCTCGGCGGACTCGCCGCCCCCCGCTCCCTCCAGGCCGTCGTGGACGCCGAACTGGCGGCCGCGGGCGCCCCCGACAACGACCCCCGGCGCATCGGCATCGGCCTCGGCATGGCCGCCCCGACCATCCTCCAGTACGGCACCGAGGAGCAGAAGCAGAGCCTCCTGCGCCCCTTGTGGACCGGCGAGGAGGTCTGGTGCCAGCTGTTCAGCGAACCGGGCGCCGGCTCCGACCTGGCCGCCCTCGGTACGCGGGCGGTCCGGGAGGGCGAGGACTGGGTCGTCAACGGGCAGAAGGTGTGGACGTCCAGCGCGCACCTCGCCCGCTGGGCCATCCTCATCGCCCGCACCGACCCGGACGTGCCCAAGCACCGGGGCATCACCTACTTCGTGTGCGACATGACCGACCCCGGTGTCGAGGTCCGGCCGCTGCGCCAGATCACCGGCGAGGCCGAGTTCAACGAGGTGTTCCTCACCGACGTCCGCATCCCCGACTCCCGCCGCCTCGGCGAGACCGGCGACGGCTGGCGCGTCGCGCAGACCACGCTGAACAACGAACGCGTCGCCATCGGCGGCACCCCGATCCCCCGCGAGGGCGGCATGATCGGCAAGCTCGCCGCGACCTGGCGGGAACGCCCCGAACTGCGCACCCACGACCTGCACCAGCGGCTGCTCGGCCTGTGGGTCGAGGCGGAGGTCGCCCGCCTCACCGGCGTACGCCTGCGCCAGCAGCTGGTGGCGGGCCAGCCGGGCCCGGAGGGCGCCGGGATGAAGCTGAACTTCGCCCGCCTCAACCAGGAGATCAGCGGCCTGGAGGTCGAACTCCTCGGCGAGGAGGGTCTGCTCTACGACGACTGGACCATGCGCCGCCCCGAGCTGGTGCACTTCACCGGCCGCGACGCCGGGTACCGCTACCTGCGCTCCAAGGGCAACAGCATCGAGGGCGGGACCAGCGAGGTCCTGCTGAACATCGTCGCCGAGCGCGTCCTGGGCCTGCCCGCCGAGCCGCGCACCGACAAGGACGTCGCATGGAAGGACCTCGCCCGATGAGCGCACAGTCGGAACCCGGTCTGCTCTACTCGGAGGAGGAAGAGGCGCTGCGCGCCGCCGTCCGGGACCTGCTCACCGACCACTGCGACCCGGCGGGCGTCATCGCCCGCACCGAGTCGGCCGCCCCGCACGACGTGTCGCTGTGGAAGACGCTCTCCGACGCGATGGGCCTCGCGGGCCTGCTGATCCCCGAGGAACTGGGCGGTCAGGGCGCCACCCACCGGGAAGCCGCCGTCGTACTGGAGGAGCTCGGGCGCGCGGCCGCACCGGTGCCGTACCTGACGAGTGCCGTCGTCGCCACCGAGGCGCTGCTGGCCTGCGGAGCCGACGACCTGCTCACCGAACTGGCGTCCGCGACGACCACCGCCGCACTCGCCGTCGGCCTGCACGTCGCACCGGGCGGTGCCGTCCCGCACGTACCGCTCGAAGAGGGCCGCCTGCGCGGGGAGTTGGCCGGCATCGCCGACGCGGCCGTCGCCGACGTGCTGCTGGTGCCCGCGGACGACGGAGGGCTGTACGCGGTCCGCGCCGCCGACGTGACCGTCACGCCACAGGTGTCCCTGGACCTGACCCGGCCCGTGGCGCGCGTGGCCCTCGACGGCGTGTCCGGACACCGGCTCGGCGACGCCGGACCCGCCGTACGGCGCGCCCTGCGGGCCGGTGCCGGGCTGCTCGCCTCCGAGCAACTGGGCCTCGCCGACTGGCTGCTGACCGAGACGGTCCGCTACCTCAAGGAACGCAGGCAGTTCAACCGCCAGGTCGGCGGGTTCCAGGCGCTCAAGCACCGGCTCGCCGGGCTGTGGCTGGAGGTCGCCGGCCTGCGCGCCGCCGCCCGCAACGCGGCCGACGCGCTGGCGACCGGCGCGGACACCGACGTGGCCGTCGCCGTGGCCCAGGCGTACGCGGGCCGGGTCGCCGTCCACGCCGCCGAGGAGGCGCTGCAACTGCACGGCGGCATCGGCATGACGTGGGAACACCCGGTCCACCTGTACCTGAAGCGGGCCAAGGCCGACTCGATCGCCTACGGCGCGGCGGGCACCCACCGGCAGGCGCTGGCCGAACTGGTCGACCTGCGAGCACCCTGACGCCCCCCGTCCCCCTCCAGGCGATGCCCGCCCCCTTCCGGTGATGCCCGTCCCACCAGGGGCGGGCATCTTCCGCATCCGCCGCCGGACGACATGAACGACCGGCGGCGGTCCGGCCAACTCCCGGCACGGCTCTGCCCCCTGGCGACATCGGGACCCCATACTCACAGGCGTCCCGTACGGCACCTCCAGGGAGGCAGAGCATGGCCCTCACCACCCGACGCAGAGCCCTCACCACTCTCGGCGCCGCCCTCGCGGGCGCGGTCGCCCTGCCCGCCGGCACCGCGCTGGCGAGCGAAGGCAGGCACGGCCCGCGCCCGCTGTGGCGCGCCCACGCCCACAACGACTACGAGCACCCCCGCCCCCTCCTCGACGCCCTCGACCACCGCTTCGGCAGCGTCGAGGCCGACATCTACCTGGTCGGCGGCCGGCTCCTCGTCGCCCACGACCCCGAGGACCTCGACCCGTCCCGCACCCTGGAGTCCCTCTACCTCGACCCCCTCGCCGCCCGCGTCCGCGCCCACCACGGCCGGGTGTACCGGCGGGACCGCCGCGCCCTGCAGCTCCTGATCGACATCAAGACCGAGGGATCGTCGACGTACCTCGAACTCGACCGTCATCTGCGCCGCTACAAGCACCTGTTCACCACCTACGCCCACGGCAGGGTGTTCCCCGGCGCGGTCACCGCGGTGATCTCCGGTGACCGGGCGGCCCGCGCGCCCATGGAGGCGCAGCGCACCCGCCGGGCCTTCTACGACGGCCGCCTCGCCGACCTCGGCAGCTCCGCGCCTGCCTCCTTCGTCCCGCTGATCAGCGACAACTGGACGCTCAACTTCACCTGGCGGGGCGTGGGCGCCTTCCCGGCTGCCGAACGGCGCAAGCTGCGGGCCATCGTCGGCGCGGCGCACTCCCGCGGGCAACGGGTGCGGTTCTGGGCCACGCCCGACGTGGCGGGCCCCGCGCGGGACGCCCTGTGGACCGAACTGCTCGCCGCCGGCGTCGACCACCTCAACACCGACGACCTCGGCGGCCTGGAGGCGTTCCTCGACGCCCACCGGGACGCGTAGGACGCCGACGGAGCCGACGGAACAGTACTCGTTCGGAGGACAGGTCAGCCGCCCGGACGAACCCTCCGCTACGCCACACTTACGGCCGAACGCCGCGAAGTGGACGTGGCGGAGGAGGTTGACGATGGCCATTTCCATCTCTGTGGTGCTGTTGCTGTCCGTCCTGGCGGTGATCTTCCTGCGCAACGGCGGGCTCAAGGTCTCGCACGCGTTGGTGTGCCTGCTGCTCGGCTTCTATCTGGCCGGCACGAACATCGCGCCGACCATCCACAGCGGCCTGACCGCGACGGCGGACATCGTCGGCAGCCTCAGACCGTAGGCGGCGGGCCGTGACAGGAGGAGGGGGCCGGCGGTCCTCGAAGGGCGCTACCCGTCGATGACGCGGGAGCGGATGAGGAAGCGCACCCCCTCGGGTGCCTCCAGCGAGAAGCCGCCGCCCCTGCCCGCGACGACGTCCACGATCAGTCTCGTGTGGCTCCACACCTCGTACTGGCTGCGCGACATCCAGAACGCCACCGGCTCCCCGACGCCCTCGACGACCAGCTCCGCGAGCAGGACGTCCGCGGCTCCGGTGCGGAATTCGCCGGCCGGGTAGCACATGGGGGCGCTGCCGTCGCAGCAGCCGCCGGACTGGTGGAACATCAGCGGGCCGTGCGCCGCGCGGAGCCGGCGCAGCAGTGCGGCGGCCGCGGGGGTGAGCTCGACGCGGGGGGTCTCCTCGTATGTGTCGCGCATGCCCCGCATGCCAGCACGGCGAAGGTTGCGAGAGGGTTGCACCCGAGGGTTCCGGGTGTGGTTCCGCGTGCGGCTTCACCTATTTTGACATACCTATCTGATCATATCTATCGTGTCCGGGTGACCGACTCCAGCACCCCTAGCCGGGACATCGACCGTGTGGCCTCCGGGCTCGCGGCATGCCTTCCCGCGCTGCACCGGGCGCTGGACCGGCAGGTCACCGCCCAGTACCCGCACCCCAAGCCCCCGGAGAGCCAGATCGCGCTGCTGCGGTTCGTCGCCCAGCGCGAGGGAGCCACGGTGCGCGAGGCCGCCGAGGCCCTGCTGATGAAGCCGAACAACGTCAGCGCCCTGGTCACCCAGCTCACCGAGCAGGGCGACCTGGAGCGTCGGCAGGACAGCGCCGACAAGCGGGTCGCCCACCTCCACCTCACGGCCACGGCCCGTGAGCGGCTGTCCGAGGTGCGGGAACTGGAGACGGCGTTCATCCGCAGCGCACTGACGTCCCTCACCGAGGGGCAGCAGGGGGCGCTCGGCTCCGCCCTGGACGCCCTCGACGCGCTGACGCGGCACCTCCACCCCGCCGCCCGCTGACCGGGCGGGGCCCAGGCATTCCCGCCGGCCGCGGGCACACCGTCGTGCCCGCGGCCGGCCCGCCGTGCGCCCGCGGGCCGCCCCGTCCCCCGCACCACCCCTCGAACCTGGAAGAGAAGGCTCACCCATGCCGTCCACGTCCGTGGATCACCCCACCACGCCCGCGGCCGAAACCGCCCCACCGGCGGCCGGCCGCCGGCGGTCCAATCCGTGGCTGACCCTCCTCGCCGTCGCGTTCGGACTGTTCATGGTCCAGCTCGACGGCTCCGTCGTCGCCATCGCCAACCCCGAGATCGGCAGCGACCTGCACGCGTCGACCGCCGAGCTGCAGTGGGTGACCAACTCCTACCTGCTCGCGCTCGCCGCCACCCTCATCCTGGGCGGCAAGCTCGGTGACCGGTTCGGCCGGCGCACCTACTACCTGGTGGGCGTGGCCGGTTTCACCCTCGCCTCCGTCGCCATCGGCCTGGCCGGGTCCATCGAGGGCGTGGTCGCCTTCCGCGCCCTCCAGGGCGTCTTCGGCGGACTGCTGATGCCCAACACGCTCGGACTGCTCCGCTCCGTGTTCCCGCCGAAGAAGTTCGGCATGGCCGTGGGCATCTGGGCCATGGTCTCCGCCGTCGCGACGGCCCTCGGACCCATCGTCGGCGGTCTCCTCGTGGAGAACGTCGACTGGGAGTCCGTCTTCTACATCAACGCACCCATCGGCATCATCGCCATAGCCTTCGGCATCCTCGTCCTTCCCGAGAGCCGCAACACCGCCGGCCGGGAACGCTTCGACATCCCCGGCCTCGTCCTGCTCGCGCTCGGCCTGCTGGCCGTGGTCTTCGGCGTCGTCAAGGGCGAGACCTGGGGCTGGACGTCCGCGGGCACCCTGGGCTCCGTCGCCGCCGGCCTCGTACTCCTGCTCGTCTTCGGCTGGTACGAGACCCGTGTCGAGCACCCGCTGCTGCCGATGCGCCTGTTCCGCAACCGTGCGCTGACCATCGGCGCGGTCATCACCGCGCTGAACTTCTTCGTCATGCTCGGCGTGATCTTCTTCGTCATGCTCTACCTGCAGAACGTGCGTGGCTTCACGCCGGTCGAGGCGGGCGTGCGGACGCTTCCGCTCAGCCTCGCCTCGCTGGTCGCCTCGCCGCTGGGCGCGGCCCTGACCCAGCGCTTCGGCCCCCGGCTGACCATGCCGCTGGGCATGCTGCTCCAGGCGGCCTCCTGCTTCGGCATGCTCACCTGGCAGACCGACTCCTCCTACGCCACGATGTGGCCGCCGTTCATCGCGCTCGGCCTCGGCGTCGGCATGGTGATGGCCGCCTCCTCCGACGCCATCGTGGGCAACGCCCCCGTCCGGGACGGCGGTGTGGCCGGCGGTCTGCAGGCGACGACCCTGCAGATCGGCGGTGCGCTCGGTACGTCCGTGCTGGTCTCCCTGATCAGCAGCAAGGTCGGTGCCACGCTCACCGGGGAGCTGACCGGCGCGGGAGTGCCCTCGGCCATGGCCCACGGTCTGCAGGAGGCCAAGGACGCCGTGGCGATGGGTGTGGCTCCCGTCTCCGCCGACATGCCGGCCGGCCTGCGGGCCGCCGTGGTGGAGGGCAGCGGGCAGGCGTTCATGAACGGCGTCCACGTGGCCGTGGTCGTCACCGGTGTCCTCTGTGTGCTCGGCGCGGTGGTCGCGGCGGTCGGGATCCGGCGCGGCGCGGAGCAGCCGGCGGACCACTGAGACCGGGCCGGCGGTGCCCTCCTCGGCGTGGGGCACCGCCGCCGGTGTGCCTCAGGTCTCCCCGGCCGCGGAGCGGGGGAGCACCGTGACGCGGTGGAAGTTGCACTTCGAGGGCAGATCCGCCGGGGGCCGCGTCTGATGTGCCTTCAGCGCGATGCTCACCAGGCTCAGCAGCAGGTCGACGTCCGCGTCGCAGTCCAGGTGCACGGTCACCCACCGGGATCCGGGGACCAGGCGGATGGCGCTGGAGCCGCCGAGGTCGTACTGGAATCGCTGGATGGCCCGGTGGGTGAGGTGGAGGTCCACGTCCCGGTCCGAGTGGAAGTGGACGATCTCGTCGCGGACGGAGCGCAGTGCCCATCCGGTTCCGCAACTGGCCGGACCCGCGGTGAGGTCGGGCCAGGCTTGCAGCCGTTCGAGGGCGCGCTGGGCCAGAGTCATGGCCCCATCGTCGCCCGATCACCGCTCCGCAACCAGAGGTTGAGCGATTTGTAACCGGCACGTGAGGTCGAGGTACGTACCGGAGCCCCGGGGGAGGCCCCGCGCCCGTTCGCGCGGCGCCTCCCCCGGTCGCGCTACGGCGCCACGCAGCCGATCGTCCCCACCGGGAAGTCATTGCCCGTGGACGTGGCGGTGAAGCCGAAGGACACGCTGCCGTCCGGTGGGACGACGCGGTTGTGGTCCACGTTCCGGACCGTCACCGTGCCGTCGGCCCCGCCGGACAGTGTGCCGTTCCACACCCCGCCGAGCGTGGTCCCGCTGCCCGGCCGCCACTGCACGGCCCAGCCGTTCAACGGCTCTGTCCCGTGGTTCATCACCTCGACGGAGCCCTGGAAGCCGCCGCTCCAGGAGTTCTCCACGGCGTACACGGCCATGCAGGAACCGGAGTGCGTGGGCGGCGGGGTCGTCGGGGGCGGGGTCGGCGTCGGGGTGCTCCCCGACCCGCCGATGCCGGTCACCTCGCCGTTGCCGCCGTCGAAGACGACGTCGGAGCAGGAGAAGAAGTTCTCCTGGCTGTCCGAACGCACCCACTGCATGAAGATCAGCGCGTCACCCGAGCGGCCCGACGGCAGCGCCAGATCCCAGTAGTAGTGGCCCCCGTCGGCGCCCGCCGAGCCCTGCTGGGGCGGGTCGGTCACCGTCTGGATCAGCTCCAGGTCGTCCCAGCCCAGCTCGGACGTGGGCGACCAGCCGGGCTTGGTCAGATAGACCCGGAAGTCACCCGGGTGGGCCGCCCAGTTGCTGTAGTTCACCTGGATCGTCGAGCCGGACGTCAGGTGCGTCCGGGGCCAGTCGGCGCGGGCGGCGTTGTAGGCGGAGAAGTCGTACGGGGACCGGTCGCCGGCGCTGCACAGGGTGCCGTCCGGCACGTAACCGGCGCCGCGTCCACCGGCGTTGGAGTCGAGCACGGCGAACCAGTTGTACAGCGCCGTCGCGCCGCTCTGGTCCAGGGCGCTCTGACAGGCGGGGTTCGTCGGGTCCAGGGCGCCGGTGCCGGTCTTGGCGTCCAACTGGCAGAGGTAGGTGCGTGAGCCGGGCATCATCGCCACGCCGTGCGCGTCGGCCCGCCCCTGCCCGAGCAGGAACGTCACGCCCAGCGCGCCGAGCAGGGTGGCCAGTACCGCCGTGAGAGAGATGTATCTGCTGCGTCGAACCACAGGGGTCTCCTGTTCTTCCGGGTGCTGGGGCTCCCGGTCGTTGATGATCGATCCGTGGTCGGTTCATGACAATCGAGGGGGCGGCCGGGACCTGGGGACCAGGGGCCGGCCGTCGATGTCCGGCCATCAGGGCTTGGTGCTCAGGAGGGGCGTGCGGTGGAACCCCCGCCCGTCCGGGGAAGGCGCATCGACCGGACGGGCGGGGAGGCGGTGGGGGCGTGCGCGGCCGCTACGCCGTGGTGCAGGCGGTGCCGTTCAGGAGGAAGCCGTCCGGCTCGGTGAACGCGCCGCCGTGGGTGCCCTGGAAGCCGAAGGTCAGGCTGCCGCCGGGGGCGATCCTGGCGTTGTGAGCCACGCCGGTCGCCGTGACGGAACCCGTGTACGGGGCGACGGAGGCGTTCCAGGCGTTGGTGATCCGCTGACCGGAGGGCAGGGTGAAGGCGAGCCGCCAGCCGTCGACGGGGGTCGTGCCGGTGTTGGTGACGGTGACGTCCGCGGTGAAGCCGTCCTGCCAGACGTTCGTGCCGTACGTCACCTCGCACGCCGCCGGGCTCCCGGGGCCGCCGGGGTCGGGGGTGCCCGTGCCGCCGCCGGTCGAGACCGTGGAGGAGAAGGAGTTCACGGCCAGTCCGGCACCGTTCTGCCACGGCTCGAAGCCGGCCTGCACGCTCGTCAGGTACCAGTCGTCCTCGGCGAGTCCGCGCGCGACGGTGGCCCGGACGAAGTCCATCACGTCGAAGCTCCAGTCGGTGATCGCCGACGGGGCCACGAAGGACAGCACGTCGTTGGCGCCGTTGCTGCCGGTCCACACCTCCCAGGTCCGTCCGCCCACCGCGGCCGTGCCGACCTGGGAACCGATGGGCTGGATCGGGCCCACCCTGTTGAACCAGATCATGATCTCGGTCCGGTTCACCCCGTCGGTGCGGGGTGTCGGGTCCAGCCAGATGTCGTACGAGGCGTTGTAGACGGCGTTGCCGACGAAACCGTACGAGATGCTGGAGGGCGCCTCGGAGACGGTGTCGAGTCGGGCGGGGAGGTTGGTGCCCGGTGAACAGTTCGTGTAGTGGCAGCCGTTGAAGACCGACGGATACGACTTCGGCGCCCCGTTGGTGGGCGCGGACCCGTCGGCCTGGCTGACTCGGAAGCCGGTGTCGGTGGCGGTGACGCACTGGGTGGCGCTGGAGCCCCAGCGGTTGTTCTGGACGACGTAGCGTCCCTGGATCGTCGTCGTGCCGAACGGTTCGCAGATCGTGGTGTCCGCCTGGGCCTGCGCCGCCGCGGTCATCAGTGACGCGACGACCGCGAGGGTCGCGATCAGTGCGCCCAGGAGGCCGCGCGGAGTGCGGGCCTGGGGCCGGAACGGTCGCATGGGGGGCCTCTCCGGAAGGGTGCGGGGAATGGGGGGGGGCGGAGTGGGGGGGGGCCCCCCCCCCCCCCCCCCGGGGGGGCAACCCCAAAACAGATAAGGTAAAGAAAATAAAAGGATTTAACACAACAAAAAAAAAGGGGGGGGGGTGTGGGATGTAATTTTTAGGGC
>NZ_JBNGGC010000051.1:0-37746 GCF_049974565.1 Streptomyces sp. WG5
CTGGATACCTCACCTCATCGGCATACCGCGGGGATCATGAACCGTCACCACCCGACGACAACCCGAAAACCTCAGTAAGACCCACGGCGCGTACGACCTGTGGTTCCTGCGGCACGCCAACAAGGCACCCCACTGCGAAGCCAGGGCCGCCGGCGAGGGCATGGCCCACCATCTGCTCAAACTGGACCTCGCCCACCACGCCCGCGCGGCGGGCTGGAGTGCCGAGTACGAGGTCGCCGCCCCGGACGGCTCCTGGCGCGCGGACGTGATGGCCACCTCGCCCGACGACAGCCGCCGCGTGGCCCTGGAGGCACAGATGGCCTCCATCTCGGTCACCGACATCGAGGCCCGCACCACCCGGTACTCCGAGGCCGGTGTCGAGGTGTGCTGGTTCACTGACCGCAAGACGGTCCCATGGCTGGACCACGTTCCCTCCGTCCGGATCGCCCGGCCCGGCGAAGGCGGCCCCGTCCAGGTCACCGCTGGCGCCGCCCGCTTCGAGCCGAAGTGGTGCGAAGACCGGATGGTCTGCGACTTGTGTGAGTGCGAGGACTGCGGCGCGGGTGTGGACGGGCCCCTGCCGTGCGAAGGACATGGCACGTGGGAGCCGGCCGCGCCCTTTCCGCTGGAACGCTTCGTCGCCGCCATCTGCACGAACGCCACCCGCCCGCACCGTCTGCGCGTGGGCTGGGGCACCAAGGGCAAGTGGCGGTGGATCACTCGGCGGTACTTTGACATGGAAGAGGAACAGCTCCAGGCGCACATCCGCAAGTACCAGATCGTTGAACGCCTGCTGGCCGTCCAGCAGCGACAACACAAGGTGCGGCAGGCTGCCGAGCAGGAACACCTGGCGGCGATTGAGGCTCTCCTCCAGCGCCAGAAGGCCCTGGTCAAACCGGTGGTGGAGTTCGTCTACCACGAGGCCGGCACCTACCCCAGCGTCGCCCGCGAGGGCAGCCCCGAGTTCGCCATCGGAGTGCCCGTGTACGTGCGCGGAAAGCCGCATGCGGTCATCTGCCCCGTGGCGGGCCGCCTCCCCGCGCTGCGCCGCCGTCTGGCCTCTCTGGTCTTCTTCGTTGCCTCCGAGCGCGAGCGCAGCCGCATCGCGGCTCAGGCCGCCCCCGGCCAGCGCATCGAGATCCTCCCCGTTGAGCTCCCCGCGGCTTCCCCGCCGGCGGCTCTTCCGCAGCGGGGCCAGGGCGGCCTCACTGCCCGGCAGGCCGTGAACCGGATGCTCGGTCTCGACCGGATGTAAGGGCTTTCGGTTTCGCCGGCCTGGTCCGGGTAAGCCCTTGGCTCTCAGCACATGGTCAGCTGCTCGTGTTCGGGCAGGTCGAGGTTGGTGACCCGGCCTCCGGCCATCACCGCGGCCAGTTCCCTGGCCTCCTGGGAACTTCTGGCCAAGGCGTGCAAGCGCTGCACTCTGGGGGAGTAAGCGATCAGGCTGGGGCAGGGCCGTACGACTCCGTACAGGATCCGGCGCCGCCCCAGCGAGTACACCGGCACTCCGTAGGCGTACTCCGATGACATCACCGGATTCTGCGGAACCTCCACCCGCAGACTCGACTTGCGCCAGGCATACTCAGCGACCGCGGTGAACAGTTCGGTTTTCTGCTGCGACGACAGCCGACTCCACCACGCCCTCGCCGTCTCCAACACCTGCCGCTGAATCTCCTCCTGTTCGGCCTGCTCCTGGGCGAGCCGCGCCTCCTCGTCCGCTTTTTCCCTCGCCCGGAGCACAGCCGCCTCAGCCCACTGCCGATGGATCTCCTCCCAGCGGACGCGGGCCGCCTCCTCCTGCTGCTTGCGCAGGCGCTCGGCCTCCTCCGCCCTGCGAGCCCGCTCCTGCTCCTCCAACGCCCGCCGACGGCGTTCCACTTCTTCCTCGCGGGCCTCCCGCTCGGCCTTCGCAGCTTCCTGCCGCTGCCGCATCGCCTCGTGCTTCTTCTGGTCGCCGACCGACTGCAGCGATGTCCACCACTGGCTCCGCCGAAACCGCCGCTGCTTGCCGTCGATGACGCGGTAGACCCGCCGATACCGCGGCAAGACCGACGCGGGGACAAGCTGCCCATGCAGCGCCCAGCGCACGAACCGGGACAGCGGCGCCTCACGGAACACCCAGCCGCCAGCGGAGAAGTCGAATCCGGCGAGGCCGTCGTCCACGACCCAATCCTGCTCCCGCTCTTTTGGAGGACGAACCCGGATTGCCGGGACCGTGCTGATCCACTGCGGCGTTTGTTCATGCGGAGACACCCAGCAGACCCGGATGCCCTCGTTGACGTAGCGGTCGGTGCGGGCAGCGATGTCGTCCAAGGTGATCTGCGACAGCTGCGCCTCCCAAGCCATACGCTGAGTGCCGTCCACGGAGGACGCCATGACGTCCGCGCGCCATGAGCCGTCCTCGGCCGGCACCTCCAACGTGGCGTACCACCCCGCTGCTCGGATCGCGGCCGCCATCTCCAGCTTGAGCATGTGGTGTTCCCACGACTCGTTCGACAGCTCGCACGACGGCGGCCGTGGTCACGTCCGCCGGAGTGGTGTATCGACGGCCACTCGGTGATCTCGTTTTGAGGCTATGCGGTGAGTTCGGTGGGCAGGGCGGTGTCGTCGGTTTCTGACTCGATCGGGTGGAGTCGGGCCTTGGCGAGGAGCTCGCGGCCCATGTAGCGGCGGGCTTCGGTCCATTCGTCGTTCTGCTCGGCCAGCACGGCGCCGACGAGCCGGATCACGGCGGTGCGGTCGGGGAAGATGCCGACCACGTCGGTGCGGCGGCGGATCTCCTTGTTCAGCCGCTCTTGGGGGTTGTTCGACCAGATCTGCCGCCAGATCTCCCGTGGGAAGGCGGTGAAGGCCAGCAGGTCGTGCTGGGCGGCGTCCAAGTGGGCTGCGGCCTTGGGGAACTTGGCCTCCAGCGCGTCCAGGACGTGTGCCATCTGGGCCTTCACTGCGTCGGTGTCGGGCTGTTCGAACACGGTCCGCAGCAGGGTCGCCACCCACGGCTGGGCCGACTTCGGCACCTGACTCAGCAAATTTCTCGCGTAGTGGGTGCGACAGCGCTGCCAGGAGGCGCCGGGCACACCGCGCCGATCGCGTCCACCAGGCCGGCGTGGGCGTCGGAGACGACGAGCTGGACGCCGGACAGACCGCGGGCGATGAGCGAGCGCAGGAAGGCCAGCCAGCCGGCGCCGTCCTCGGCGGTGGCGACGTCCAGGCCGAGGATCTCGCGGTGTCCGTCGGCGTTGACACCGACCGCGATCAGCGCGTGGACGTTGATGATCCGGCCGCCCTCGCGGACCTTCTGGGTCAGGGCGTCGGCCCAGACGAAGGCATACGGCCCCGCGTCCAGGGGCCGGTTGCGGAAGGCTGCGACCTGCTCGTTCAGGTGCTTGGCCATCGCGCTGACCTGGGACTTCGACAGCTGCGTCACTCCGAGGGACTCGGCGAGTTTCTCGACCCTGCGCGTGCTGACGCCCAGCAGGTAGGCGGTGGCCACCACCGAGATCAGGGCCTGCTCGGCCCGGCGGCGCCGTTCGAGGAGCCAGTGCGGGAAGTAGCTGCCCTGCCTCAGCTTGGGAACGGCGAGCTCGACGGTCCCCGCGCGGGTGTCCCACTCGCGCGGGCGATAGCCGTTGCGGTGGTTGACCCTCTCATCGCTGACCTGCCCGTATTCGGCGTTGCACAGGGCATCGGCCTCCGCGGACATGAGCGCGTCGGCGAACGTCTTGACCATCGCGCGCAGCAGATCGGGACTCGCCGCAGCGAGGTTCTCCTCGGCGAGGGCGTGCAGGGGCAGACTGTCAGGTGCGGTCATCGTGCTGATCTCCTTCGAGGCTTCGACACTTCGAAAGATCAGCCGGTGGCCGTTCTCATATCCGGACCCTCACTCCGACGCCAGGACAAACGCCCGGATCAGGTGGGAGCCCGTACACCACTTCCCAGGACGCAACCGCGGCCGCCCTGGATCGTGACAGAAGAACCGCACGCCGTACCGAGAGACCTTGGGGTGCAGACCCCAGGCACACTCGGGGCAGGCGAGGGGAACACGTGGACGGACCTTGTGGACCAGGCCCCACTGCAGGCCGCCTCCGAGGTCCGGAAGAGTGGCATTCAGACGGCCCAAGTCGGGATGTAGCGCAGTGAATGGCATGAATCGCATCTCCTAGCGATCCGATGTAAGCCGCGGCGTACCTGATAGGACAGCAGGAAAGCAGGCGCCACTGACAGAGCGCCTGCAGCGCTCCTGCGGCAACCGCCGGGTAGCCAGTCGTCAGATGGCAGTGGAGGCACGGTGCCGCCCTCGTTATTCGGCCCGCTCATGGCCGAGCTCCGCTGGCGCCTGGAGCTTGTCCGCGGTCAGCCCCGCGCGCTTGCTCTAGCTGCTGCTCAAGGCATGTCAAGAGTGCGCGGGTTCGGTAATTCATCGGACGCGCTCGGGTGATGTCGTCAGAATTGGATCAGCAGGCGGTGCGGCCCCCTACCAGTGGCATTCCGACAGCGATACGAGTGGTGCTGAGGGCGGAGGTCGATGCTGCGGGGTGGAGGGGCGTGCCGGGGTGTGATCCGCCCTGGTGGCCCGAGAGTCGCAGAAGGAAGGCACTTTCGTGAGCATGATCCAACCGGTTGCCAACGGGTTACGCACCGATCACCCGGTTCCCGGCTTGCCGTTCATCAACGACGAGCGGCTGCTCCTGGACAACCCTGACGCGATTGAGCGGACGGGCCGTAATCAGGGTGAGGGGCTGTGGGGGCGCACGGACCGACTGCGCGGTGGGGGGTGGGTGGCGTTCACCACCGAGACGAAGAACCGTGACTACGCCTGGGCGGTCCATCAGCACCCCGAGCATGGGCGGACCGTTCTCCTGATCCGCGACAAAGACATGAGCGACCTGCACCACGAGTGGATGTACGGGAACAACGGGTTCCTGTACCGGCATGGCGGCTACTGGTGGGATGGAACCCGCTGGTACCGGCCCCAGCAGATCGTGGACCACGCCTACGAGGGGTACGAAGCGCGGCCGGTGGCGGACGCCGTCACCGTCACGGCCATCGACGTCCTGGCCCGCCCGGCGACGTCACACGCCGCGCGGGTTGCGAAGATCGCCGACTTCAGAGCCTCGGAGGGACCGCTGCCACACTGGCGTGAGCATCTCGCCCTGTGGGCCGCCCACCGCAAGCCCGGCTCCAGGCCGCTCGATCAGTGCACCGTCGATCTCCAGGCACCGGAACTCGACCCGGCCCGTTTCGTCGACCGCGCCGGCCTGGCGCAGATCGCCGAACTGAAGCTGGAGGACCTGCCGCATCCGAAGCACGGGCGGAAGCACCTGCCCCCGCCCCAGGCCGAGACGGCCGAGGGGCCACGGTGGTCCCGACCGGTCGCTTGTGACTGGGCCGAGCAGTACCGCCGGACCCACGGCCCGGAGAAGCTGTTGTCCGCCACGACGGCATTCGGCACCGAGCAGCCCCGGGGATTGGTCGAGGACCACAACCGCCTCACGAAGATCATCGCCGACAGCCTCGAGGACGCTGAGGAATCCAAGAACCGCCTCTTCACCCGGGGCAGCAGTACGAGGCGCGAGGAGCAGGCCGCGCACCTGGCCTGGTGGCCCGCCGTAGCCATCAACGACGGCACCGACGGCTTCATCCCCCTCGCCGCCGTGCGCACCACCATCATCGAAGCGGTCCTCGGGGGGCTTGCCCGGGATGCCGAAGACCTCGACGATTCCAAGGATGTCCTCCTGGGCGACATCCGGCGCGATGTCGTGCACCTCATCGACTGGTACATCCTGCGAGAGCCCCGACTCGCCCCCGCACTCTTCGGCGAGATCTGCCTGGACGCTCGTGTGCGCTTCGGACTCGACCCCAAGGACGTCGGAGACCTTCTACGACGCTCCCTCCACCTCGACAGCGGCCTCGACCGCCAAACCCTCAAAGCTCTCCTCGACCTGGCGCTCCCGCCCTCCGCACAATCGCCCGACGGACGATGACCATTCCGGTGATGACCGATGCCGAAGCCGCCGACTGGCTCACCGCCACGGCGGCCGGGGAAGACTGACCGATTCGGAGTCGGACACCTCACGGGCCCCGGGGGACCAGCCATGACGTCCCCGGGGGCCCAGCTCCAGGGGCGCACCGTCCAACGACGCTGCGCCCCCGCCGTCACGCGGTGGCCGGCTGCGGCTCGATGGTCACTCGCCTACCTGGTCCTCGTCGGCGGATGCGTCCTCTGGCCCTGCTCTGCGGGCTTCCGGCGCATCGGAAGAGTCCGCTTGCTCGACTCCTTCATCAACGGCTTCGTCAGGACCGCTTGGCTGGTGCAGGTCGGCGGCGATGTCCAGCTTGGGCATGGAAGCCGCCATTTGTTGGGCGAGGCGTTGCACTGGGTTGTCGATCAGCGCCAACTGGTCGGCAACCATCTTCCGGGCGAGGCGCTGGGCGGGTAACGCTGGGAGGGGGGTTTGTTGGTGTTCGGTGAGGCGGCTGGCCTGGTGTGTTGTTGGTTCGCTGAGAGGTGGAATTGGCGGTCTTGGCAGCTGGGTCGGTGTATCTGAGCTGGAGTTATGTGTTCTGCGCTGAGGGCAGCTGGGTGTGTTGTAGGTAGTTCTAGCGTGTAAAGGCCCGATTGGTGTTTGTGCTGGTCAGAGCCTTTTGCCTGTCTGATGGGCGGGGCTAGCGGCTTCGGGCGCGGGTGTGGGGACGGTGTTGGGTTTCGGCGAGGTGGTCGAGGCGGATGGTGTCGAGGGTGGTTTTGGTGATGCGTTCGGTGCCGTCGTGGATGGCGGTGATGGCTGCTTGGCGGATGAGTCGGGTGAGGGATCCGATGCGGCCGGCGGTGCGCTGGTGGAGGTAGGGGGTGTGGCGGGGGAGGGTGCCGGGTTTGTGCTGCTGGAGGTCGAGGGCGTTCTCGATATCGGTGATGACCTCGCGGAAGGGTTCACGCTTGCCGTGGCGGGCGGAGAGGGGGCCGCAGTCGACGAGGGTGGCGCGTCCGGCGAGTTGGGCGCCTCTCACGCCGGTGAACAGGGGGGTGTCGGTGACGTTGATGCCGGCGTAGACGAACGTGGCGGACAGGCGTTCGCTGAGGTCTTTCAAGAGGTCGGCGGTTTGGGCGCCGGTGGTGGTGCGGGGGTTGAGGCGGTGGTTCTCGTCGATCATCACCAGCTGGACACCGGCCTGGGTGTAGGTGTGGCAGACGGCTTCGGTGATCTGGGTCTGGGTCATGCGCGCGGCCACGGGGATGCCGAGGTAGCGGGCGAATTCGGTGATGAGGGTTTTCGCGGTCGCGCCGGGCGGGACCAGAACATACGCGACGGGTACCGCGGTGTGTGCTGTTCCCGGTGGCGGCGGGTTTTTGCGGGTGTGGGCGAGGTGGCAGGTACGCCCCACGTTCAACAGGGCGGTGGTTTTCCCGGCCGCGGCGGGTCCGGTGACGATCAGGGAGGGCCGTGCGGTGGTCTGCTGATGACGGCCGAGGATCATCAGGGTGCGGACCTGGGTGGCCAGGGCGTGGATGGCGGGGGTGCGGATGGTGACGAAGCTGGAGTGGTAGGCCAGGCGTTCCTCCGTGCTGCGGGGCGGGTCGCCGGGCCGGGGAGGGACGACGGGGTCGGTGGTCGCGAAGCGGTGCCAGCCCTTCCAGGTGGTCAGCGGCCAGGACAGCTCGGCTCCGCCTCTGTCGCCGGCTGGCGCGCTGCTCGCGCTTGTGTGGCTGGGGTTCACCATGTGGCGGCTTCCTCGTAGGCGTCGTAGAGCCCGTATCCGGCGACCGGGGCGGGACTGGCGTCGTCGTCGGGCAGGTCGTCGAGGTCGTCGATGCTGTCGTCATTGCCTTCGGTGGCTTGCTGCGCCAAGTTGTCGGCGGGGGCTTCGGTGCCGGGGTCCCCGTCGCGGGCTGCGGGGAGAGGGAGGCGGGCGGTGCGGGCCAGGAGTGCCTGCTCCGTTGTGGTGGCGTGGCCGCTGTGGACGCGGCGCATGAGCTGGTCGAGGGCGTCGGCGAGGCTGGCTTCGTACTGCTCGGCGTCACCGTGGTTGCCGTCAACGGCCTGGGTGCGGATGTGCTGCCAGGTGCGTTCGTCGAAGGGCCGGTGGACATGGTCGCGGTGGATCCACGGAATCTCGGTGAGTTCACCGTCGGGAAGCCGGACCCAGATCTGGCGCACGTCGTGGGGGTTGTAGTGGATCTCCCATTTCCCGCTGCGGCCGGCGACGGGGGATGCCTGACCGCGGTGCGGGGCGAGGAGGTCCGCGTCGTAGGTGCGGTGGTGGATGCTGATGCCGCCGGGGGTGATGGCCTGCCAGCGCACGGGCAGCAGTTCGAGGTAGTCACGCCTGGTCAACGGGACGGGCACATAGCCGGCGACGGCGACGAGCGCGGCCCACATCTCGTTCGGCGTGAGTGCCTTCCTGGGCATCATCGGGTGGCGCAGCCCTTCGTGGGGCCGGTGGTGGTAGTGCACCAGCCACTCATCGAGCAGGTCCTGCAGCTGGGCGACGCTGTAGCAGGCGTCTTTCTCGGTGTCGGGGCCGCGGCGGGTGACGTCGGATCCGGTGTAGCCGGGCAGGTGCTGGCAGAACAGGGCGTTGATGGTGCCGAAGGTCCGCTCGACGATGCCTTTGGCGGTGGGGGCACGGGGCGGGGCGGGCTGGACACTGATGCCGAGGTGTTCGCAGGCGGCGGTGAAGGCGGCGGAGACGAAGACTTTGCCCCGGTCGACGACGATCGTCTCGGGCAGCACGACCGGCCGGGCCGCCGCACCGGCTAGACGCTCATCCAGCGTGGCCAGCCGCTGGTGGGGGAGCGTGCGGGCGTGATCCATGCGCAGGATGTCCGGCCAGGTCGGCCTGGCCGGGTGCGGGACCGCCATCTCCGCCAGCAGCAGGGCCGCATCCACGGCCTTGGTCGCGCTCGGGCACAGCACGGCGGCCAGGATGGAGCGGGTGGCGACGTCGACGGCGATGGTCAGCTCGGGCCGGGCCAGGCGCCCGTCGTCGAAGAGGGCAAGGACATCCAGGCGGGTGGTGTCGATCTGGACCTGCTCGCCCGGCCGCAGTGCCATGGCGGGGGTGAAGGCCCGCCCCTCGACACTCGCGGGCACCTGCCGCACCGGACCACTGGGCAGTTCACCGGGGCGGGCGAGGGAGGTGACGAGCCGGTACAGCGTGGCCTGCGACGGAACGGGCACCGTACCGGGGTCATGCTGATCTTCGAGGATCTGGTTGATGAGCGGGAACAGGCCGTTGATGGTGCCTTTGGAGCGCCCACGCCGGCGGCGCAGCGCTTCACGGACCGCGGCGACGACCCGCTCATCGGACCGCCCGGTGGGGCTGGCGGCACGAGTGGTGCGGTGGTCCAAGAGCCCCCACAGGCCCTGCTTGCGATAGGCCAGCCGCATGCGCTGCACCGTCGTACGCGACACCCGCCCGAAGCCGAGCGCGGTCAGCTCTTCGGCCTTGGCCTGGTCCCGCTCGGCCAGCGTGTGCCGCTCTGGGTCGTAACGCTCCCGCACCGCTCCAGCGCTGCCGGGCCCGCCGGCAAGGCCGCATTCGACTTCCCTCACGTGCCGCTGCCAGGCTAGGGCCTTCTCCCGCGCCGCGGCGGGGGCGGTCTCGAACAGCCCCCACTGCGGGGCCGCCTGCGGCACGTCGGCCCCGATGACGCTGAAGCCGGGATCGGCGAACAGGTAACCGGCGAGCACCGCCTCGCCACCGCCTTCCGGGCCGACGAGATGGATCACCTGCCCGGACAGGGCGACCACCTGCCACTTCACACCGCGGAACCGGACCTGCGCCCCGGCCTTCACCGATGGCCGGGCACTGCGCCGCGCGGTCACCGGGCCCCTCCCGTCGTGCCCGGACCCGGGCCGCTCCAGCCCGCAGGACCGACCAGGACGCGTTCATGCAGCGGTGCCTCCAGGTCTGCCGTCACCCGGCCGTGCCACAGGGCGTGGACGACCACCGGCAGGACCTCGATCGGGTCACCGACCGCTTCGACACCCTCGATCAGCGGCCGCGGCCGCGCGAATGCCTCCACCACCGCAGGCATCACGCCGGGGCGGCCGGCGTTGCGGGGGTGGCGGTAGCCGGCCAGCCATTTCAGATTGGCGGCTGGCACGTCGTCGAGCGGCGCAAGCCGCCGGTAGGCCCAGCCGATCTCCTCACACGCCTCGCCCACCGCTTCGGCAGCCTTCACAGCACGGTCGCCGCCGGCTTCCGGGTGGCTGGGACAGTCGGCCAGCAGGCCTGTGCCGTCGCGGTATCGGGCGAACAGCTGCGGCACCCAGGAACGCACCCGCCCCCGATCGTCCCGCCACAGCAGCCGCACAGGACGCCCCGCGAGCCCGGTCACGTCAGGGTCGCGGTCCAGGACCATCAGCTGGGTACGCATCGCGTTCGACCCCGCGGCCACGTGCCGCCCGGTGGTCGCCGACCACCACAGGCCCGGCCCCCAGCGCCGCCCCGGGACTACCGGGAACGCCGACACCGGCGCCAAGTCCTCGAACGCCACGGTCGTGGCGGCGTCCGCCCACCGCTGCTGCACCGCCTGGTCCACCGGGTCAAGGAACACTGCCTCGAACCCGCCACCCTGGTCGACGGCTGCTCGCCCTGCCCGGCTCCTGGGCCGCGCCGCTCCTGTGCTGATCACCCGCGCCAGCCAAGCCGCTCCCGCCCGCCCGGACCACTGTTTTCATTGTTCCTGCCACGAACGAGTGCCGTATCAGCTAACAGCCGACTTCTCCCTGGCGCATCCCTCTCAGCGGTCGTCATCCCGTCTGTCCGCGGTCAGCATTTTCCGGAGCACCTCGGCAGGCATGTCCACCCACCGGGCGACCTCTTCCAGGGGCACCCCGCCGTTCACCGCCGCCACCGCCGTGCGTTTCCAGGCGTTCTCGATCAGACCGGCACTGTGGCCGAGACCGCGCAGCAACCGTTGGGCGGCCTCGGCGGTAGGCCCACTGTGCACCCCGCGCAGCTGCAGCAGCTGCTCCTCGGCACTGTCGATAGCGCTGGTGATGAGCCTGCGCTGCTCTGCGGGCACCGCAGCCCGCCACATCGTCCCCGAACCGGGCGCCTTCTTCTCCTTGCCCAGCACGCGCAGCTGGCCGGCCATGGTTGCGGCCTGGTGTTCCTGGCGCAGCCACCACGGGTCGTTGTCGTAGCCGGGCGGTCCGCCGGCGCCGCGGCGAAGGCGGATGACGCCGCCCATCCAGGCGATGAGCGGCCCGCCGTGGTCCGTCGCGGCCAGCGGCCCCAGCCACCCCCGTCCCAGCCGCTCACCGAGCCTGCGACAGAACATCCCGTCGGCGGGAAGCGCCCGCGGCCGCCCCTCACCACTGTCCCTCCACACCAGATCCGCCATAGCCGGGTCCAGCAGCGCGTCCGCGACCGTCACTACTTCGGGGAAGACGACCGCGTCCCGCCCCACGATCCGCCACCGCTCCAGATCACCACCGGCATCCCCACCCGCGACTTGGTGCAGGCGCCGCGGCCAGATCGTCTCCCGCTCCCAGCCGTAGGCATGCTCCCACCACCGGGCCACCACCGCCTGCGCCAGAGCGAACACCCGCTCCGGCTCCGCGCCGGCCCGTACCGCCCGCTGCCTAACCGAGACCCGCCGCCGCTGCGCCGCCACCACCTCCGGCAGGCCACGCAGATCCAGATACTCCAGCGGCTGGTCGGCATCCGCGTCCAACAGCCACCGCCCATGCCGAACACACACCCGATCCCACCGCGGGGCGTACCGCATCGCCCGGAAAGCTGTCCCCGTGCGCCGGGCCGCGCACAGCCGGCAGCCGAACGCCACGGGACCGGCCACCGCACCACCGGTCCGCCACAGCCCCACCGGATCGTCATCTTCGACGCGCAGCCGTGCGTCCCCCTCTCCCCAGGACGGCAACGCCCGCGCCAGCACGTCCTCCTCCACGCCGCACAGGTCTGCCAGGAGCTGACGCCCGGCCGCGTTCAGCAGCACCTCCGCGTCGGCCCGCGGGCCTCCGCCCTCATGGCCAGGCGGGTAGTTGCGCCACTTCCAGCACGCCCGCAGCGCTTTTGCTTCCAGCCCGTAGCGGCTCGCGATGCGGCAGATCAGCGACGAAGTCGTCTCCCTCCGCAGAGGAGCAATCCGCAGAGGGCTGGTGTAGCAGGTCACTCCACCATGGTCTCGTGTTCCGCGATCCGCGCGGGGGTGAGGCAACGGATGTCCATCCTGGCCTTGCCAACCACAGATGGGTGTCTCACCGTACGGCGGTGGGCGCCGTTCTGCCGCCGGCCCACACATTCCCGGTCCCAAACCTCTGGCCCCAGGACAGGGGTTAGGCGATGCGGACTGGCACCCGGCGCCCACCCAGCAGGTTCGCCAGTGCCTCGGTCTCTTCCTCAGGCAGGGCGATGGCGGCCAGGCGGCGGGCGCGGGTGGCCAAAACGCAGACCATCAACCAGATCCGCGCTCTGATGGTCACCGCTCCCTCCGCCCTGCGAGACAAGCTGCGTGGACTGCCCACCGGTCTGTTGATCGACACCCTCGCCCGGACCCGGCCGGTCGGTGATCTCGCGGATCCGGCCTGCGCGGCCAAGACGGCACTTCGTCGCCTGGCCCGCCGCTACCAGACCCTTCAGCAGGAGATCAAAGAGGCCGACGCGGACTCGCTCCCCTGGTGGCCCGGGCGGCACCCAGTCTTGTCGCCCTGCCCGGAGTGGGGACGGAGACGGCCGGCCAACTGCTGATCACCGCAGGAGACAACCCCGACCGGCTCAGATCCGAAGGTCCTTCGCCCACCTCTGCGCCGCGGCCCCGGTCCCGGCCTCGTCGGGCCGCACCAACCGCCACCGCATCAACCGCGGCGGAGACCGACATGCCAACAGTGCCCACTACACCATCGTCCTGGTCCGCATGCGGCACGACGAACGGACACGGAACTACGTGGCCCGACGCACTGCCGAGGGCATGTCCAGCAAGGACATCATGCGGTGTCTCAAGAGGTTCGTCGCCCGCGAGATCTACAGGCACCTCGTGAGCACCAACACCCTGAACACGACAGGCTCGGCCAGAGCTGGATCATGACGCCGACCGGTCACCGTCCGAGTCGTCGGAATCGAGCGAGGTGGCCGCGACCAGACCCTCGACGAACGCCTGGAAGTCCGCGGCCAGCGGGAGCTCCGTGCCGTCGTCCACGTCGAACCACGTCACGGACGGCTCCCCATGCTTCCCGCACCCCCGATAGTCGAGAGCGATCCAGCAGTGACCATCACCGGACAACAGAACCAGAGGAGACGGAAGCCCCCACTCCTCAACCAGATACGCCGTGTCCAGCAAGGACAACTGGCCGTCGCGACGGCCGATGCCCATCATGTCGTCGAACGGAACGTGATTCTCGCTCCACGACGTCGGCACTTCGGTCGGGAACGCGTTCCACAGCTCCGCCACGAGGCCACCGTTCTGGACCCGCAGCAGCTCCAGCAACGAAGCTGGCAGACGGACGCCGAGCTGACGCTCGGCGTCCTGAACGACCGCGTCGGTCAACGGCGGCTGAACGCCGTATCGGCCCTCGCCCCAAAACATCGCCTTACCTCATCAAACCGCGTCACGAACGCATCCTGTGGAGCCCGCCCACGGGCTTGACGATCTATAGGAGCTTCAGCGCCGCTGTTGGGGGTTCTGTCCGGGGCGGGTACTGATGGCGGAGAGTGGGGCATGGTGTCTGGCTACGGGGTGGGTTGGTCTCCGAGCCAGGTGGTGGGGATGAGTTTTTCGCCGTTGCGCCAGTTGTAGCGGACGGAGTCCTGGTACCAGTCGTGGGGCAGGTCCGCGTGGTCGCTGACGATCATCTGGAAGTTCGGGGACAGTTCTCTGACGACCTGGTGCATGAGTTCGAAGAGGCGGGTGACGGTCACGCGGTCTTCGTCCAGGGCGATGTCCTCCAGCCGTCCGCGCTGTTTGGCCATGTCGGAGGGGTAGTAGGGCTGGGTCGGCTGGTCGAGCATGAGGAACCGGGGTACGGGCCGGCTGTTGGCGACGAAGTACTGGTGGAGGGCGAGGTGGGCGGCCACGTGGTAGCCGACG
Source organism: Streptomyces sp. WG5 (assembly GCF_049974565.1). Classification (NCBI taxonomy): domain Bacteria; kingdom Bacillati; phylum Actinomycetota; class Actinomycetes; order Kitasatosporales; family Streptomycetaceae; genus Streptomyces; species Streptomyces sp. WG5. The sequence continues at coordinate 14,054 of NZ_JBNGGC010000051.1, forward strand.
TGGTTCTTGCCGCTGCCGATGCGGAGCAGTTCGGTGATGCCTTCGAGGGTGTCGGCGACGATGGTGAGCTTCTTGAGGTCCAGACGGACCAGGCGGTCGCCGTGCTCGAGTCGTAGAGTTCGGGCGTGGCCGGTCATTTTGCCGCTGAGGTAGCTGAGCCCGTGGATGAGCTTGTCGTCGGCAGCGTCGGTGTCGAGCTCTTCTTCGATGTTTTGGACGAGTTGCCGGGCGACGGCGACTTTCGTCTCTAGGTTTTGGAGGTGTCCGCTGTCGGATGTGGTGTTGATCTGGCCCAGGTAGGCGCTGATCCTGCCGCGGGTGTAGGCCTGGGCTTCAGCTTGTCCGAGGAGGCCGGCCTGCTGGTTGCGCTGTTCGGCGATGACGCTCAGGGCGCCTTCGATGCCGCGGAGCTGTTCACGTAGGCGCGTCGCCGTCTGCTCGATCTCGCGTAGGGCATGCTCGCGGCGGGGCTGGACGGTTCGGACGCTGTCGAGCTGCCCGCGGAGGTCTGCGAGGGTGGTGTGCATGTCGGCGACGGTGGGGTCGGGCTCGGTGAGCTCGTTTCCGCACAGGGGGCAGCTGTGTTCGCCGGGGAAGCCGTCGGCTACGAGGTTGAGCGCCGACAGACGTGACATGCCGCGGGCGACGGCGCCGGTGTAGCCGGCTGCCTGTGTCTCCAGGTCGTTCAGGAGCTGGCGTTCTTCTGCGAGGGAGCGCAGCTGCCGCCGGAGAGCCGATGCCTGCTCGGTGAGGAGGAGTTCCTGCCGCCGCTGTCGCTCGTCCGCGTTGTCCGGGGTGGGCCGGAAGGAAGCGGACCGCTGCAGCGCCTCGATGACAGCTGCTCTGTCAGAGGTGTCGACGCTGTTGTCGGGGAGCAGTCCGTGGACGCGGGCTTCGCCGAGGAGGGACTCAAGGCGGGCCTCGATGCCTTGGTTTGCTTCCTGGGCGGCTTTGAGGTCGTTCTCAGCTCGGCGCACGGCTCGTTTGGCTTGGGTGAGCCGCTGCTGGAGCGCGGCCTGGTCCTCGGGGACAGCGCCGAGGAAGTAAGGGATCGTGGCCTTGAGGCTCTCGGGGATGCCGCGCTCGTTCTGCCGGTGGAACAGGGCTCGTTTGGAAGCGACTTCATCCTGGTTCTGCAGGCAGAGCAGGACGGCGTGTCCGAGATTGGCGCTGAGCGGGGAGAGCAGGCTTCCCGGCACCGGTTCGCTGCGAGCGTCTCCGATGCCGATCCGGCGTCCGAGCTGCTGGCGCAGTTGTGCGGAGTCGGTGTTGATGCGGAGGTCGGGCAGCTCCGGGATACCGAGGTCGTTGCCGACTTCGAGCATGGCGTTGGTGACGGATTTGGCGCCGGGGCGAGGCGCGGGCCGTGCGGCGAGGATACGGGTGTCCGGCAACTGCAGGATGACTGCATACCAAGCGACGGTGTTGAAGATTGGGCTGATCGGGAGCGTGGCCTCGTCCCTGCCTAGGCAGAAGTCGACGATGTCGAGCAGCGCGCTTTTGCCTGTCTGGGAGGTGCCGGTGACGATATTGAGCTCGCCGAGCCGGAAGTCCAGGACGCGCTTCTCGCCGCTTTTGCTGTAGAGGATGATCGACCGGATCTGCACCGGCTCAGGGTCTCACGCCCAGCAGTGCAAAGACGGTGGAAGGGTTGTCGGACTTGGCAGTCCAGCGGCCTATCAACGATGCGGCCCTAATCAGATCGGCCAGTTCGCCCTTGGTACGGGACGTCGACGCAATCCGGCTCTTGAGAGAGCCCTGCTCGATGGTGAGCATCTGGTGGCGGAGGCCGAACCGCAGGCTTTCCCCTACGGCGGGCGCGAGTGAGGTGCTGCGCGCGGCAAGGCCCGCGACGAGTGCCGGGTGGTCCGCCACCCACTTCGTCAGATGGGTGCGCGTCGAGGTGGGCAGCGCTTGCCGCGTGGGCCGGTGCAGGACCAGCGGGGCCACGACGAAGGCCATCGGCCACGGCATCAGCCTGCCGGAGGCTTCCCGCTCGTAGTCGCGTGCTGCTGTGGCTGCGATGGCGGCGACGAGGGCAGGGTTGAGGAAGGCGGCGCTGGCTTGCGGCCGCTGGCTCCAGCTAGGCATGGGCGGCCCTGATTAGGTTCTTCACCCGTTCCTCGAAGTCGGGGTGCCAACCGACTCGTCCGCGGTCGGCCAGCTCGTGGTGCTTCCCCCGGGAGAAGAACGCCTCGTCGTACGCTTCACGGATTCGGTACCGGGTCTGGTCCAGGGTTTTGCGTAGCAGCGCCTTGCCAGCCTGCTCCTGCTCACGGTCGGTGGCATCTTCACCCAGGTCATCGAGCATCCAGTCGAACTCCCGTTGCCACTCGTCGGCGAGGTTGTCCTCGAACCGCGCCAGCTCGTCGAGGCCCACCAGGTCGTCTTCGAGCCAGGCCACGGTCTGGGTGTAGGCGCGGTAATAGTCCACCATCGCCTTGTTCAACTGGCGGCTGGCGCCTACCCAGAGCAGCTGGTGGACGAAGCAGGCATCGGCCCGCTCGGTCTCGGCCTCCTGCGGGAAGTCCTCACGGGCCACCAGTGTGGGCAGTCTGTCGGAGGTGTAGTCGTCGCGGATGCGGCTGATGCGCTGCATCAGCCGGGTCACGGAGACGCTGGTGTGCCGCTTCTGCAGCATGTCCACCGTCTGCTCATACCACCACGCCCACAGTTGCCACATGAAGGAGTCGGCGTGCCCGTCGGGGAGCGCGGCCCTGAGCTTCACCCGTACCTGAGTGTCGAGGTCGTCAATGGACGGCGAACCGTCGATGACCCTCATCCTCTGTACGAAGACGGCACGCTGCGCCGGCTGAAGTGCCAGGAAAGCTGCCCGTGCGTCCTTCGTTGCCCTGGCTTCCGACTCCTGCGCGGCGGCGATGAGTAGGTCGAGGGCTTGTGCGGGTGCTGGATTGGGCGCCTTGAGCGCGGCCATAGCCGTACCGGGCCGGGTTTCCTGTGTCGTGATCAGGGTCAGCATGGGGCCGTACTCGTCGCCAGGGGCGTGGGTATCCATCCAAGACTGGATAGTTCGCCACACGTCGTCGTCCTTGTCGCCGAGCGAGCGCACGCTGCGGATGTGGTGCTTGACCTGCAGGAGCTCAACGGGCCGACCGTCTTCTTCCCACGCAACGTCGTCGTGGAGCTCCAGGCTGATCGCCCCGTCCGGGCGATCCTCTTGTCCCCGCAGCAGCTCCAGGAGGGCGAGCTGCGCCTGGAAGGTATAGCCCAGGGCTGAAGCAGATGCCTCATGCGTGGAGGACGCCATGCCCACAGTCTCCCGATTCTGATGTTGCCCGTCCAGAACATCACAGTAATCGAACATAAGTATGACGGCGGCGATGTTATCGGTTCCATCGGGGTAGATGCCGACAGTGGTGAGGAGTTGCTGCTGGGGATGCACAGGCAGAAGCCCAGTGAGACGGTTCCTGAGGAGCGGCTGTTGGGCCAGTGGCGTCTGCGCGTCCGTCGTGGACGCTCGCTTCAGCAGCACGGTAGACCGCGGGGTGATGTCAGTGGTGGCGGGCAGAATGTGGTCAGGGGAAGGAGTGGCAATGTCCACTGAGGGGTCTGACCTGCGGATACCTGCGCCCAGCGGTTGCCGTTGGTGTGGGATTGATGAACGTGAGCACATGCAGCGATGGAAGCCGCCAGTGGGGTGGCATGAGTGGGTTGCACCGACACTCGAGCAACGCAAGGAGCGCATGCGGGCGCGTCGCCGCCAACGCCCTTCCGGATCCGGCGGCGGCCAGCCCGTGCGGGGATGCCTTAGGACGCTAGCTTTCTGAGCTGTTCGAAGACGTCTCAGCTGGTGGGCAGGCCCGAACCGTGCCTGTACGAAGACCCGTTTCGCCATCCGTTGCTGCCGCTGTCCGAGTACGTCCGGCGGCAGAACGCGATTGTGGACGGCGCCGATCTCCCCGGCTGCCCCGCCTGCGGGGACGAGAGACCGCTGGTGTCGAACTCGACCGGGCACGGCTGGGTGGAGCTGTGCCGTGGGTGCGCGTGGGTGCTGGCTCCATGTCCGTGCGGGCAGCGGCACCGGTTTGTCCCGGAGACCCCGTTCAACTGGAAAGGGATCTGGCAGCGGGCGCACATGAGCGATGACGGCATGCCGAACCCGCATTGGCCTGCGGGCTGACAGTTGGATGCGGCACGGCGAACGCTCGGGAAGCCGCGGTATGTGAGTTCAACTCGACGCCCGCTTCCTGCTGTTGCAGGCGTTCAGCAGAGAGGCGCGACCCAGCGTCTGCCGGACCGCGCCCCTACTTGTCGTGCGGTGGGTCAGATCCCTCGCACGTCATTGGGGAGCTGACGGAGGACACGCTCGACTCGTCCGTGGAGGATCTCGATCAGCCTGTCAGCCTCCTCCCGGTCCACAGCAGCTGCGTCACGGTGGATCTTGGCGAGGTACTGCATGCTGGTGGCGAACTCAGTGGCCTGCTGCACACAGGCTTCCAGGGCCGCGAGTGGACCGTTTAGGGACACGGACTCCTCTGTCGGCGCGTCCGAGTGCGAGGTACGCGGTGGGTTCTCGTGAGCCTTGGCTTGTGCAGGCACAGAAGTTTCGGCGCCGGACGGGGCCACCGATACGGGACCTCCTGTCGTGGGAGCCGACCGTTCCGCTGGTTTGTTGTCCGCGGACAACAAGCTCCCATCCTGTAGTGCCGCGGCGACCTCAGCCGGTTGTGCCTCGGGAGTGGGGAGGTCCTGTCCGACGGGTTTGTTGTCCGCGGACAACAAGACGTTGTCCTCCCCGGTGCGCAGCGCCTGGAGTTTGAGTCGTTCCTCCGCCTTGGCGAGAGCTGCAGCTTCTTTCGCGGCCTTGAGGTGATTCAGGAGCGCGGTCGCGTCAAGGTCGGGGTTCTCCTTGGCGTACCGGGCCAGCGTTCGTCCGTCTCGCTCGGGAAGAGAGCCGGCACTCAGCATTGCCTGCAGTTCGCCAGGCAGTCCCAGCAGCACCAGCTGGTTGGTCACCCACGAGCGGTCCTTGCCGAGCTGCTCAGCTGCCCGGGTCCTGGCTCCACGCTCTCCTTGCTCCGCGCACACGGCCACCAGCTGCTCGACGCCTCGGGCTCGCTCGATGACGTCGAAGTCCTCCCGCTCGAGGTTCTCCTTGAGCAGGTGGTTGATGAATGCTTCGCGGCTGGTCGCCAAATCGTCGCGGACGACGAAGTCCAAAGCGTCCAGGCCGACGTGGACGGCGCTGTGGAAGCGACGCTCACCGTTGACCAGGACGTGGACGGCGTCGCCGATCCGGTCTGCGTGGTCGGACCACAGTGCGAGATAGGCAGAGCGTGACACGGCGACGCATGCGGCCAGTTGCGCGTGTCGCAGCTCTTCGCCGAAGCGGGTCTTGTCTTCGTCGGTGCCGAAGTTGCGGCGGGGGCGCCCGCGGGGGCACATCGAGTTCGTGCCCGTGGGCGGCGCCCCTCTCGGCCCCGACTCACACCAGTGCCGTCTTCGGCACGGTGAGGATCTCGGCCCGTCCTCGGTGATGGCGACGGTGTGCTCGGTGTGTGCCGTCCGGCAGCCGGTCGTGCTCCGCGGGGTCCAGCCGTCGGGGTCCGTGACAGGCTTGGCCGTGTCCGCCATGACCCACGGTTTGAGGGTCGGCATCAGCCCGGACGCAGGGTGCAGCCGCGGCCGGGCCGTCCCGTGTTCGGCACGTGCGGGTCCTGGTGCGTGGTCGAAAGGGCGCCCCGGTGTCCGGTTCTGTGCCTGCCGACGAGACCGGCCGTCCCGGCGGCGGTGTCGGGCTCGTGGACCGGTGCCGAGCGGCATTCGAAAGGAATGCGCATGTGGAAGTGGACGGTCTCCGGCGTCCTGGTCGCGCTCGCTTTTCAGGGCGCGTCCATCGCCGTGCTCCTCGGGGGCATCAGGCAGCACGTCACCGCCGGAAGTCCTGACTGCGCCCCGGTCACCCGGATCTGCGCCGCCGACGGGACGCGGCAGCGGGCCGCCTCCGGCGAGGCATGGGAGCTCATCCTCCTGGGCGGTGCCCTCAGCCTCGTGCTGCCCGTCTCCGCCGTCGTCGGGGTGCTCGGAGGCCGCCTGGACCCACCCCCCGGCGTACGGTCCCGGCGGGTCCAGGCGGTGCGTCAGGCCGACGCCGGCAGCCCGTAGGCGTCCGCGATCAGCGCGTACGAGCGCAGACGGACGGCGTCGTCGTGGGCGTAGGTGGTGAGCATCAACTCGTCCGCGCCGGTGCGCTTGTGCAGGTCGTCGAGGCCCGCACGCACCTCGTCGGCCGTGCCGTGGATGACGTCGGAGTTCCACGACCGCACGAAGTTCCGCTCGGCCAGGGTGTACGGATAGCTGTCGGCCTCCTCCGGTGTGGGGATGAGACCGGGCCGGCCGGAGCGCAGCCGGATCATGCTCAGCGCGTAGGCTCGTGCCTGCCGGCGGGCCTCCTCCTCCTCATCCGCTGCCAGGGCGGAGGCGGCGACGAGTGCGTACGGCTCGGCGAGCGCCGCGGACGGCTTGAACGACTGGCGGTAGAGCTCCAGGGCCGGGACGGTGTTGTGGGCCGCGAAGTGGTGCGCGAAGGCGAAGGGCAGGCCGAGAGTGCCGGCCAACTGCGCACTGAAGCCGGAGGAACCGAGCAGCCAGACGGCGGGCCGGTCAGGCGACTGGACGCCACCGGGGGACGTGCCCTGGACGGGGCCGGGCACGGCGTGCACCTGGTGATAGGGATGCCCCTGGGGGAAGTCGTCGTCCAGGAAGCGGATCAGTTCGTCGAGCTGCTGCGGGAAGTCGTCGCCGTCCCCGCCGAGTCGGCCGGTGCGGCGCAGTGCCGCCGCCGTGGCGCCGTCGGTGCCGGGAGCCCGGCCGAGGCCGAGGTCCACCCGGCCCGGCGCCAGGGCCTCCAGCGTCCCGAACTGTTCAGCGATCACGAGCGGAGCGTGGTTGGGCAGCATCACGCCGCCGGAGCCGAGTCTGATGCGGTCGGTGCGGGCCGCGATGTGGGCGAGGATCACGGCCGGCGAGGTGGAGGCGACGCCGGGCATCGCGTGGTGCTCGGCGACCCAGTAGCGGTGGAAGCCGCGGGCTTCGGCCAGGCGGGCGATCTCCACGCCGGTGCGGAGGGCGTCGGAGGACGTGCGTCCGGCGCCCACGGTCAGCAGGTCGAGGACGGAAAGCGGTGCGGGAGCCGAGCCGTGGACCGTTCCCCGGATCTCCTGCGTGGCGTCAGCGGGCATGTCAGAATCCTCCTGAATTATTGGTATTTGACCCAACGTGTGGACGGCCGCCGCTATTCCGTGGTCCGTCGCCCGGAAACCCCTGCGGCCGCGCAGGACGCCACACCTCGGAGGTGCGGCGCGGCGGGGGTGCCAGGCACAACGCGTCCGCCGCCCAGGGGTGTTCCCCACCTCGGGCGGCGGACCGGCAGGGCGAGTCCTCAGCTCTCGGGGCCGGCGCCCGCCCTCTTGCGCTGGTAGGCACGCCAGGTCATGGCCCAGCGCGCGGGATCGTCCAGCACTTCGTGATCGAGACGATGCACCGCCTGGTTGTGCGGCGCGGTCTTGACGATCTCGGGGTCGGAGTACGCCTCGTCGGAGATGCGGGCGAGGACCGCGATCCAGGTGTCGAGCGCCTCCTTGCCGTACATCTCGCCCGCCTCGGGTGTGAACGGCTCCGGGATCAGCCAGGGTTCGTGGCTGGTCCACATGGCGTCGATACCGAAGTCGGTCATGCGGTTCTGGACGTCGTGGACGTCCACTCCGGTCTCCTCCTTTAGCTGCGCCAGGCTGTAGCGCGTCATCTCCAGGCGTGGGCTGGTCGCCTCGGGGTGGGAGCGGGTGACACCGCGGATGGCCAGCAGGCCCTTCTCCATGTAGTTGTTGGCGAGGACCGAGATGTCCGAGGCCTCCTTCACGCCCTCGGCCCCCATGGCGCGGATCCAGGCGTAGGCCTTCAGCACCACGGGTACGTTGCCCCAGAACTCACGGATTTTGCCGCAGCTCTGCGGCCGGTCGTGGTCGAGGTAGTAGCGGTCGCCGTCGTGGGCCACAACCGGCGTCGGCACGAAGGGCGCCAGTTCCGCGGAGCACCCGTAGGCGCCGACCGCCGGCCCTCCGACCCCGCTCTTCGGGGCGCCGAAGGTCTTGTGCAGCATGAACATGCACGCGTCGAAGCCGATCTCGCGGGCACGGATCTTGCTCATCATGCCGTTGAAGTTGGCGCTGTCGTAGAAGGCCAGGCCGCCCGCCTCGTGCACGATCCGGACCCATTCGCGCATGTCCGGGTTGTACACACCCATGTCGTCGGGGTTGTTGACCATGATGGCGGCCGTGCGCTCCGACACCGCGGCCTTCAACGCGTCCAACGAGGGGTAGCCGTTCTCGTCGAGCATCAGGGTGATGACCTTGAAGCCTGCGGCGGCCGCGGTCGCGGCGTTCGAGGGATGGGTCTGGATCGTGGTGATGATCTCGTCGCGCTGTTCCAGCTCCCCGCGTGACGCGTGGTAGGCGCGGGTGACCGCACAGCTGGTGTACGCGGCGTCGGCGCCGCCGCCGGCCTGGAAGATGAACTGGTCCATGCCGGACAGCTCACGCAGGATGGCGTCGAACGAGTGAACGATCTCGAGTGTGCCCTGCAGGGTGTCGTCGTCCTGGTAGGGATGTACCTCGGTGACCTCGGGCCGCCACGCGATCGCCTCGTTCACCTGCGGGTTGTACTTCATCGTGCAGGTACCGAAGAGGCTGACCCCCATCATGCCGAGGGTCTGCTGCGACAAGCGCAGGTAGTGGTACAGCACCTCCGGCTCGGACAGCTCGGGCAGCGCCGGGCGGTCGTGCCGGCGCAGCGCGGCGGGAATGAGATCGGCGGCGTCTCCCACCTCGGCGCGCACCTCGTCCTCGGCCTCGGGCACGGCGAGACCGCGACGGCCGGGATAGCCCATCTCCAGGATGACCGGTTCGTTCCACACCGGTGCGTGGTATTCGCGAAGTTCGGTGCTCATGCTGCTACTACCTCCGTGAGGGCGTCGACGAGACGCAGAAGATCGGCCTGGGTGTGCACTTCGGTGACGCAGAAGAGGGCGCTCTGCCCGAACTCGGGGAAGTCCCGCGAGAGGTCCTTGCCACCGAAGATCCCGCGCTCGAGCAGGGCCCGGTTGACCTCCGCGACGCTGCGCCCGGTGCCGGTGAAGTCCACGACGAACTCCTTGAAGAACCCCGAGGGGTACATCACTCGGACGCCTTCGATCGCGCCGATGCGCCGTGCGGCGTAGTGGGCACGCTGCAGGATCAGTTCGCCCACGTCCTTGAAGCCTTCCGGCCCCATCAGCGCCATGTAGGCGGCGTTGGCGATGGCCCACATGTAGACCGAGTGGCCGGTCCAGTCCTTGCCCTTCTCCCGCAGCCCGTAGGAGGTCTGCTCGAACAGGGCGAGACCGAAGCCGTACTCGCCCTCCTTGGCCGTGTCCGTGATGCTGATGAACAGGGTCGGGTACTGGTGGGCGTAGCGCTCCTCGTCGCGTGTGGCGATGAAGCCGCCCACTCCGCCGCCCGTGTTCATGTGGACGCCGAGCGGCTGAGTGGTGCCGATGACGATGTCGGCCCCGTAGTCCACGGGTGACGCGAGTACACCGAGCGAGATCGGATCGACGCCGATGATCGTCTCCGCCCCGGCGGCGCGTGCGATGGCGGAGATCTCCGCGCCCTGGTGCTCGATGACGCCGAGGTAGGACGGGGTCTCGAAGTAGACCGCCGCCGTCCGCTCCCCGACCACCTCGCGCAGGCTTTCGAGATCCATCAGACCGGTCCGCGGGTCGAAGTCGACGAGCCGCACCTTGATGTGGCTGGGCATCTCGACCGGTTCGCAGTAGTTGCGGATGACGGAGAGCCGTTCCGGGTCGATCGCCCGGACCACCGCCACCTCGTCCCGCCCGGTGATGCGCGAGGCCATGCGGATCGCGTGTCCGGCGGCCACACCCCAGCTGCGGACCGGCATACCGACCAAGTCCAGCTTGAGGAGTTCGCCGAGCTGGCTGCAGAACTCGAACCAGGCCTGATTGCGGCCGTGGTCGGAACTCGGTTCACCGAACACCGAGGTGAGCCATTCGTTGCGGCGCACCACCTCGTCGACGGCCGCCGGCACATGGTGCTGCCAGGTGCCGGCGCCCAGGAAGTTGAGGTTCTGCTCGGTGGTCCGGTTCTTGCCCAGGGTCTCGACGAGATGACGCCGCAGCTCGCTCTCGGACAGGGCCGGGGGAAGGTCGAGCGGGTGGGAGAGCCGGTGCTCGGACGGGACTTGGCTGAAGAGTTCCTCCACCGAGTCGACGCCGATCGAGTCCAGCATCTCCTGCTTGATGGCCGGCACGGAGTTGGCCATGTACCGGTGTGCCACGTGCTCCTTCACCAGATTCTCCTTTGCTCGCTTGCTTGGCGGGGAAGTTCGTGTCGTGCGGGGCGGCTCCTGCGCCGGGTCGGCCGGTCAGGAGCGCACCGAGAAGAGGACGCTGCGGTCCGGTCCGGTGTGCAGCCGCAAGTAGCCGGAGAGCAGCGCGTCGACCTCGGCGTTGCCCGTGTCGACGCGCAGGCTGACCGATTTCAGGGCGACGAGTTTGTCCATGGGCGCGATCACATCGATCCCTTCGCGGCCGACCCTGCGGATGACCTCGGCGCTGATCTGCTGGTTGCCGCGTCCGAACAGGTAGCCCTGACCGCCCAGGACTCCGACCACGATGCGCGTCTGCCGCCCCTCCATGAGGGCGAGCAGCGCCCGCTCGTCGAGGTCGGAGCCCACGAGAGCCCCGTTCAGCACGGCATCGACGCCCAGCAGCGTGGAGGGCAGGCCCAGCGCGTCCATGACGCGTCGCATGGTGGTGCCGGGTCCCACGACGTACAGGACTCCCTCGCGCATCCGTGCGGCCACGCGCTGACAGGCCGCCTCCAGCGCGGCGTCACCCGCTCGGGAGCCCGCCTTGGCGTTCTGCGCCAGGTGCCGCTCGTAGGGGCTGCGGGCGTAGCCGTACAGGCGCGCCGAAAGACGGTCCTCCCGGAACGCGGTCTCGTCGAGGTCCATCACCTCGGCGTCCCGCATGCGGACCGCGGGGCTGCCGTCGAGGAACAGGGCGGCGAGACTCCCCGCGCTGTCGGGACCGGTGCCGAAGACCGCCGAGTGCATCTTCACGCCCGCCGGAACGCCGAGCACCGGCACACGGTCACCGACCGCACCGACGACGTCCCGCGCGGTGCCGTCACCGCCGGCGAAGAGGAGGAGATCGACGTCGGATGCCATGGCCCGAGCGGCCGCCCTGGTGTCGTCCGGCCCGCTGTCGCCGGGTCCGGCGCGGTGGACGACGACGGGCCGCAGCCCGGCGGCCAGCGCGCTGTGCTCACCCAGGTCCCCGGAGGCGGTGACGATCTCGAACGGGCTCTTCGCGGCGGCGGCGAGCCGGGTGAGCGCGCGGACGGCGCGTTCACCCGAGAGCGGTCGGGCGCCTCGGCGCCTCGCCTCTTCCAGGATCTCCGGTCCGTCGGTCCCTTTGAGCCCCACGCTGCCGCCCATGCCGGCGAGCGGGTTGACGATCAGACCCAGGGTCCTGCCGGTCCGCGTCGTCTCCTCCCCGCGCACGGCCGGACGTCCGTGTCGCGGGGCCCGGCTGCGGGCGGTGCCGGCCGCGTGAGTCTCGGGGTCCCGGTGATCCGACATCAGACGACTCCTGTTCCTGGATCGAGGGTGCCCCCGGAGTACGGGGTCGCGAACGGGTTCGTGCAGCGCGGAGCCCGCCGGCGTGATCGGACGACGGGGGGCCTCGGGGCGGGGCATGCCGACCGTGCGGGAAGCCGAAACGGCTGCTCAGTGACGCTGTTCCAGCGGGTTCTTCTGAGGAAAGCCAACCACCGTCGGGCGACAAAGTGAAACAAAACCTCTGCCGACACTCACGCCGCCAGGTTGTCAATCGTTTTGCGAGAGGACGCGGCCGGACATCGGACCCCACGGAAGCGGGGCCCGCTCGGGGGACTCGCCCGGCAGGGGAGCGAGGGATGCCTCAGAACTCGTCGGGCCTGCCGGTCGCCGTCTCGATCCTGGACACCAGGTCCTTCTCGCGATCACGTACCTCGACCGCCGTGGCACGGAAAGCCTCGATCAGCGGTGTCGCCGGGCCTCGCCACGCGAGCACCAGCTCCGAGCCGGGCGCGTCGGTGATCGGCCGATACACGATCGAGGGACGGGGAGCGAACCTGGACATGCTGATCGCCGTGATGGTGATCGCCTCACCGGACCCGACCTTCTCCAGCTCCCCCTCCATGGAGCCGACCACCGGGCCGATCCGCGGGAGCGAGCCCTCGTCCAGCCCGGTGTCGCGCAGGGTCCAGAACCGGAACCACCTCGCGTCGTCGGTGCGAGGGGCGAGGATCTGCTCGTCGACGAGGTCGCGCAGTGTCACGGCCCGCGCGGCGGCCAGCGGATGGCTCTGGTCGACGCCGATGGCCCTGGGCTCGACGAACATGGGCTCCACGTGCAGGTCGGGGCACCCGATCGGCATCCGGACGAAGGCGATGTCCGTCGTCTCCGAGCACAGGCCGCAGGAGGGATCGTCCCACTGGAACGTCTCGAGTTCGAGGTTCACCGAGGGGTAGCGGGCCCGGAAGGCGCGAAGGATCGGGGCGTCCAGCTCCAGCAGCGAGGAGACGCTGAAACCCACCCTGAGCGGTTGCTCGAGGTCATGACGCGTGGCGCGCGCGGCCGCCGTCCCCTCCTCCAGAGCCGCGAGTGCCGTGCGCACGCCACGGAGGAAAAGCTCCCCCGCGTCGGTCAGGGTGACCGACCGAGTGGTGCGCATCAGCAAGGGGACGCCGACCTGCTCCTCGAGTTCGGCGATGCTGCGGCTGAGTCCTTGCTGCGAGATGTGCAGGAGCGCCGCCGCGCGCGTGAAGTGCAGCTCGTCGGCGAGGGTGGCGAAGTGCCACAACCGGCGCGTGTTGACGTCCACACCGTCAAAGGTAGGGGGTGGACAAGCCTTCAACAACCAGGTTAACGCTCGGAGGGGGGCTTGTTGGTGTATCGCGGGCTTGCTGTCCTGGTGTGTTGTGGCTTCGTTGAGAGAGGTCGGGTGCATGGTTCCAGCGGGCGGTTCCGGGTGTGAGCTGGGGTTGTGTCGGGTGCGCTGAGTGGGACCGGGCTCGTTGTGGGTTTCGCTAGCGTGTAAAGGCTCATTTGGTGTTTGTGCTGTTCAGCGCTGTTTTGCCTGTTCGGGGGACCGGGGGTTAGCGGCTGCGGGTGGGGCGGCTGTGTTGTTCGGCGAGGTGGTCGAGGCGTACGGCGTCGAGGGTTGTTTTGGTGATGCGTTCGGTGCCGTCGTGGATGGCGGTGATGGCTGCTTGGCGGATGAGTCGGGTGAGGGATCCGATGCGGCCGGCGGTGCGCTGGTGGAGGTAGGCAGCATGCCGGAGGAGGGTGCCGGGTTTGTGGTGGGTGAGGTCGAGGGCGTTGTCGATGTCGGTGATGACGTCACGGAAGGGTTCGCGGGTGCCGTGGCGGGCGGGGAGGGGGCCGCAGGTGATGAGGGTGGCGCGTCCGGCGAGCTGGGCGCCGCGGGTGCCGCTGAACAGGGGTGTGTCGGTGACGTTGATGCCGGCGTAGACGAACGTGGCGGCCAGGCGTTCGGTGAGGTCTTTCAACAGGTCGGCGGCCTGGGCGCCGGTGGTGGTGCGGGGGTTGAGGCGGTGGATCTCGTCGATGAGGACGAGTCGGACGCCTGCGGCGGTGTAGGTGTGGCAGACGGCGTCGGTGATCTGGGTCTGGGTCATGCGGGTGGTGGTGGGGATGCCGAGGTAGCGGGCGAATTCGGTGATGAGGGTTTTCGCGGTGGCGCCGGGCGGGACGAGGACGTACGCCACGGGGGCTGCGGCGTGCGCTGATCCGGGCGGTGTGGGGTTTTTGCGGTTGTGGGCGAGGTGGCAGGCGCGGCCGACGTTCAGCAGGGCTGTGGTTTTCCCGGCGGCGGCGGGTCCGGTGACGATGAGGGAGGGCCGTGCGGTGGTCTGCTGGTGGCGGCCGAGGATCATCAGGGTGCGGACCTGGGTGGCGAGTTGGCTGATGGCGGGGGTGCGGATGGTGACGAACGCGGAGTGGTAGGCGAGGCGTTCGTCGGTGCTGCGGGGCGGGTCGCCGGGCTGGGGTGGGGCGGGCGGGTCGGTGGTGGCGAAGCGCTGCCAGCCTTGCCAGGTGGTCAGGGGCCAGGACAGCTCGCCCGCATCACTGTTGCTGGCGCCGACGGGTGTGCTGCCCGCACTCTGCGGGTTCGGGTTCACCATTTGTCGGCTTCCTCGTATGGGTCGTAGAGCCCGAATCCGGCGGCTGTGGCGGGGCGGGTGTCATCCTCGTCGAGGTCGTCGATGCTGTCGTCCTCGCCGTGCTGCGCCGACTCGCCGGTTATGGGGCCGGTGCCGTATTGCGGGTGCCGGGCGGCGGGAATCGGCAGTGTGGTGGCGCGGGCGAGGAGTGCTTGTTCGGTGGTGGTGGCGTGGCCGCTGTGGACGCGGCGCATGAGCTGGTCGAGGGCGTCGGCCAGACCGGCTTCGTGCTGCTGGCTGTCGTCGTGGTTGTTGCGGTGGGCGTGGGTGCGGATGTGCTGCCAGGTGTGGTCGTTGAACGGCTGGTGGACGTGGTCGCGGTGGATCCACGGGATTTCGGTCAGCTCGCCGTCAGGCAGACGCACCCAGATCTGGCGGACGTCATGGGGGTTGTAGTGGATCTCCCACTTCCCGCCCCGGCCGGCGACGGGGGAGGCCTGGCCGCGGTAGGGGGCGAGGAGATCGTGGTCGTAGGTGCGGTGGCGGATGGTGATGCCGGCGGGGGTGATGGCCTGCCAGCGCACGGGCAGCAGTTCGAGGTAGTCGTGTCCGGTGAGCGGGACGGGGACGTGTCCGGCGACGGCGACGAGCGCGGCCCACATCTGGTTCGGGGTGAGGGCCTTTCTCGGCATCATCGGGTGGCGCAGGCCTTCGTGGGGGCGGTGGTGGTAGTGCACCAGCCATTCGTCGAGCAGGTCCTGCAGTTGGGCGACGCTGTAGCAGGTGTCTTCCTCGGTGTCGGGGCCGCGGCGGGTGACGTCGGATCCGGTGTAGCCGGGCAGGTGCTGGCAGAACAGGGCGTTGATGGTGCCGAAGGTCCGCTCCACGATGCCTTTGGCGGTGGGGGCGTGAGGCGGGGCGGGCTGGACGCTGATGCCGAGGTGTTCGCAGGCGGCGGTGAAGGCGGCGGAGACGAAGACTTTGCCGCGGTCGACGACGATCGTCTCGGGCAGGGCGACCGGCCGGGCCGCCGCGCCGGCCAGTCGCTCGTCCAGCGCGGCCAGCCGCTGGTAGGGGAGCGCGGGGGCGTGGTCCATGCGCAGGATGTCCGGCCACGTCGGCCGGGCGGGGTGGGGGACGGCCATCTCCGCCAGCAGCAGCGCCGCGTCGACGGCTTTGGTCGCGCTCGGGCACAGCACGGCGGCGAGGATGGCGCGGGTGGCGACGTCGACGGCGATGGTGAGTTCGGGCCGGGCCAGGCGGCCGTCGTCGAAGAGGGCGAGGACGTCCAGGCGGGTGGTGTCGACCTGGACCTGTTCGCCGGGCCGCAGCGCCGTGGCGGGGGTGAAGGCCCGCCCATCGACGCTCGCGGGCACCTGCCTCACGGGTCCGGAGGGCAGTTCGCCGGGCCGGGCCAGGTTGGTGACGAGCCGGTACAGAGTGGCCTGGGACGGCGCGGGTACCGTGTCTGGGCCGTGCCGGTCCTGAAGGATCTGGTTGATCAGCGGGAACAGGCCGTTGATGGTGCCCTTGGAGCGGCCGCGCCGACGGCGCAGCGCCTCGCGGACGGCGACGACGACCCGCTCGTCAGCCCGCCCAGTGGGGCTGGAAGCGCGCGTGGTGCGGTGATCGAGCAGCCCCCACAGGCCCTGCTTGCGATAAGCGAGCCGCATGCGCTGCACCGTGGTGCGCGACACCTGGCCAAAGCCCAGCGCGGTCAGCTCCTCGGCCTTGGCCTGCTCGCGTTCGGCCAGTGTGTGCCGCTGCGGGTCGTACTGCTCCCGCACCGTCCCTTCGCTGCCGGGCCCTCCGGCAAGGCCGCATTCGACTTCTCGCACGTGCCGCTGCCAGGCCAGCGCCTTCTCGCGTGCCGTCGCGGGGGCGGTCTCGAACAGCCCCCACTGCGGGACCGCCTGAGGCGCATCGGCGCCGATGACGGTGAAGCCCGGGTCGGCGAACAGGTGTCCGGCGAGTACGGCCTGGCCGCCGCCGTCCGGGCCGACCAGATGGATGCTCTGCCCCGAAAGGGCGACGACCTGCCACGTCACGCCGTGGAACCGGACGCGCCCGCCGACCTTCACGGCCGGCCGTGCACCGCGTCGCGCGCTCACCGGGCACCTCCCGTCGTGCCCCGGCTGCTCCAGTTGCGCGGGCCGACGAGGACGCGTTCATGCAGCGGCGTCTTGAGGTCTGCCGTCAGCTGTCCATGCCACAGAGCGTGGAAGACACAGGGAAAGACTTCGATCGGGTCGCCGACCGCTTCAGTGCCCTCGATCAGCGGCCGCGGCCGCGTGAACGCCTCGACGACCGCCGCCATCAGCCCCGGGCGGCCGGCGTTGCGGGGGTGGCGGTAGCCGGCCAGCCATTTCAGGTTGGCGGCCAGGACGTCGTCGAGCGGCAGCAGGCGTCGGTAGGTCCAGCCGATGTCCGCGCAGGCCTGCGCGACCGCCTTGGCGGCGTTCCTCGCGCGTTCCCCGCCCGCGTCGGGGTGGCTGGGGCAGTCGGCGAGCAGGGCGGTGCCGTCGGTACGGCGGGCGAAGAGTTGCGGCACCCAGGACCGCGTCCGCGCGCGCGGATCACGCCACAGCAGCCATACCGGCCGCCCCGCCAGGCCCGTCACGTCCGGGTCGCGGTCCAGGACCATCAGCTGGACACGCATCGCGTTCGATCCGGCGGCCACGTGCCGTCCGGTGGTCGCCGACCACCAAAGTCCCGGCCCCCAGCGCCGCCCCGGGACCACCGGGAACGCTGACACCGGCGGCAAGTCCTCGAACGCCACGGTCAGGGCGGCATCCGCCCACCGCTGCTGCACCGTCTGCCCCACCGGATCGAGGAACACCGCCTCGAACCCGCCCGAGCGGCCTACGGCCGCCCGCCCTGCCCGGCTCCGGGCTGCTCCTGTGCTGGTCACCCGCGCCAGCCAAGCCGCTCCCGGCCGCCCGGACGGCCGTTTTCAGTGTTCCTGCCACGAACGAGTGCCGTATCAGCTAACAACCGACCCGCCCCGGCGCATCGCGCTCAGCTGTCCTCTTCATGCCTGTCCGCCGTCAGCATTCGGCTGAGCACCTCAACGGGCATGTCCACCCACCGGGCCACCTCTTCCAGGGGCACGCCGCCGTTCACCGCCGCCAGAGCGGTCCGCTTCCAGGCGTTCTCGATCAGGCCGGCGCTGTGGCCGAGACCGCGCAGCAACCGCCGGGCGACGTCGGCGGTCGGCCCGCTGTGCACCCCGCGCAGCTGCAGCAACTGCTCCCCGGCGCTGTCGAGCGTGCTGGTGATCAGCCTGCGCTGCTCGGCGGACACCGTAGCCCGCCACATCGTCCCCGACCCGGGCGCCTTCTTCTCCTTGCCCATCACCCGCAGCTGCCCAGCCATGGTCGCCGCCCGGTGCTCCTGTCGCAGCCACCACGGGTCGTTGTCGTACCCGGGCGGCCCGCCGGCGCCGCGGCGAAGACGGATGACGCTGCCCATCCACCCGATGAGCGGCCCGCCGTGGTCTGTCGCGGCCAGCGGCCCCAGCCAACTCCGCCCCAGCCGCTCACCGAGACTGCGGCAGAACATCCCATCGGCGGGCAGCGCCCGCGGCCGCCCGGCACCGCTGTCGGCCCACACCAGCTCGGCCATGGCCGGATCCAGCAGTGCGTCGGCCACCGCCACCACCTCCGAGAAGACGACCGCGTCCCGCCCCACGATCCGCCACCGCTCCAGGTCACCCCCGGCATCCCCGCCCGCGGCCTGGTGCAGGCGCCGTGGCCATATCGTCTCCCGCTCCCAGCCGTAAGCCTGCTCCCACCACCGGGCCACTACCGCCTGCGCCAGCGCGAACACCCGCTCTGGCTCCGTACCGGCCCGCACCGCCCGCCGCACCACCCGGGTCCACCGCCGCTGCGCCGCCACCACCTCTGGCAGACCCCGCAGATCAAGGTGCTCCAGCGGCTGATTGGCGTCCGCGTCCAGCAGCCACCGCCCATGCCGCACGCACACCCGCTCCCACCGCGGCGTGTACCGCACCACCCGCACGGACGCCCCCGTACGCCGGCCCGCGCACAGGCGGCAGCCGAACGCCACTGGACCGGCCACCGCGCCACCGGTACGCCACAGTCCCACCGGATCGCCGGCCCCGGCGCGGAGCTTGGCGTCCTCCTTTCCCCAGGACGGCAACGCCCGCGCCAGCGCCTCCTCCTCGACGCCGCACATGCCGACCACGAGCTGGCGCCCGGCCGCGTTCAGCAGCACCTCGGCGTCAGCCCGCGCGCCGCCGCCCTCGTGCACAGGCGGGTAGTTGCGCCACCTCCAGCACGCCCGCAGCACCTTCGCTTCCATTCCGTAGCGGCTGGCGATGCGGCATATCAGCGACGAGGTTGTCTCCCTCTGCAGGGGAGCGGTCCGCAGGAGGCCGGGGTTACGGAGCACTCCACCACGGTCTCGTGTCTACCGCCCTAGGCGGGCGTTTTCGCAACGATTGTGCAGCGGATCAAGCAAACCGGATCCGCACGGGGCTGCAGAGAGCCGCCCTCCAAGAGCGCACGCCGGTACTGGCCGCCCGCGAACTACGCGGTCTGGAGTACAGCGCGCGCCGGCCTGGTCCTCGCCGACCAGCAGACGCCCGGCCTCACCACCTACTGCCCGTTCACGCGGATGCGGCGGACCGTCCCGGGATGCAAGGACGACCTCCAGCGAGACGTCACCCTTCTGCCCGCGTGAGTGGCTGGAGGCCCCCCGCGCCCCAGCTGCCGCCGATCCAGCAGCGTGACCCGGGCTCAAAATGCGATGTGCCGGCTTCGTGTCAGTGACAGCGTCAGTCACGGTTGAGCGGGAGAACTGTGTCTTGCAGGTCGTCAGCCCAGGGTCGCGGCGTGCCACTGACACGACGGTGGTACTTCGCGGCGCTCTTGGTACTCAACTGACCGCCCGGTGCCAGCCCTCGTCAACAGGCGGCAACTCAGGATGACTTGACGGGGCAGCTCTGGTCCCCGATAGTGGTGAACGGCCCCAGCGTGCCTGCAGGGGTTCAAGGAACTGCACCACCAGTGTGTCCGCAGGAGTTAACGCTACTGCGCCACGAGTCTGTCCGCAGACAACAAGCTCTCGTCTTTCTCATCTGACGGGGGCCTTTTTTATGCCCGCATCCATGAGTAGGCCCCGGTTTCCCGCCGGGGCCGTTTTCGTTTCCGCAGTCCTCAGAGTCCAAGGAGTGCAGCACCAGCTGCTCGCCCGTCGTCCTGTCCCGAGGGGGAATCTATGTCTACGACCGTTCCGCAGCTGCCCGTTCCCGCGCCCGTTCCGCCTGCTGTGCCGGCGGCGCCTTCTACCGCTACGTGGGTGGTGGCTGTCCTTGCCGTGCTCGGCGCAGTGGTTTTCATGGGGCTGTGCGGGGGTATTGCCGTTATCGCCTGGCTGTGGCCCGGCGCTGCGACCCCTATCACGGTGATGGCGACCGTTATGGGTGCCATGGGCACGTTGGTCACTCCGTTCATCACGATGGCCTTGATGAGCCGTCGGCGGTGAGCATCAGCCCGCAGCCGCGGTGGCCAGGTCGACACCAGCACCCGGTTCCGCGGTCCTGGTCGTACGTCACCGGCATGACGTACGACCAGGAGCACAGCGCCATCTGTCATGCCTGCGGCACACACGGGGGAACCGGACCCGGTGTGGCGTCAGGATCCGAGACGACGAGGGGGAGGGTGCGATTTCTCGGTTCCGGCTCAACAGAGTCACACGACCCCTTCCATGGTGCGGGCCGTCGGCCCTTCTCAACTAGGGCACGGATGTCCACTGCAGCTCACGAGTGAACGCGTGTACGAGGTCGACCGTCCGCTCATGCCCACTCCACTCCCAGCTTCCGCAGGGCGTTCAGTTGCTCGGCGGTGAGCCTGTCGCGTCTGGCGCGGGTGTTCGATAACCATACGCCAAGCCGCACCGGCGTCGGCGCCGCCTCGCCTTCCGTCGGGATCTCCACGACCGCGCCGCGCGGGACCGTCCGTTGGCCTTCCCGTTCGATCCACTGCGCCAGGGCGGCCAGCCCACGATGGAACGCCTGTTGGGCCTTGCTCCCCTTCGCCGCGCCCCTGGCTGCGGAGGCGGGAAGCGGCGTCTGGGCGGGCTTCACACCGATCCCCGACAGCCCCGCCTGCTGTTCGGTTGACAGGAGTCTCCAGCCTCGGCGTTGTCGCTGGAGCCAGTGCCCGATGTCGTCGCCGTCGATCGTCACGCCGGGGAGCCCACCAGCATTATGACGCCACGCCAAGGGTTGACGGGTGCGGCTGCGCATCGATGTGCAGCCGCCCGGTATCGGCGGCTACGAGGGTGGGCGGAAGGGGCGGGTGTGGAGCGAGGTACCGACCGGGTGAGGTGGCCAGACCATGTTGCGCGGTCACGCCCACTCGATCCCGAGCCTCCGTAGTGCGTTGATGTCCATGGGTGGTTTTTCTGATCAGTAGGTCGTGGTTTGGCCTGGGCTGATCAATTTGGTGTCTGGTGGTGGTAGCGCTTTGAGTCCCGGTCGCAGCGGCTCGCTGACGGAGGAGATGAGGGCGTGGGCTACCTGCTGAGCAGGCACGTGGTCAGATGGAGTGAGCGTTGGTCAACTGTGGTCAGTCTGCCTGAGTGGTGATCAGGTTGGTTGAGTGTTCCTATGCGCTGGTTGTGGTGTTGATGGGGTGGTTTGGGTGGTTGATTGAGGTCGCCGTGGCTCTCAAGGACCTGCTTTGGCCTGCACCGCAGGAGAGATCGCCGCTTTGTTGCGAAGCGGGGCAGGTCACCGCCTGAAGAGACGTTGGTGGCCTGCCCCGCATACTGAGGCAGTTCTCGCTGCGGCAGGACACCAACCGCCAAGGGATGGAGCGCAGATGGATGTGGGATCGGTGCTCGGCAGCATAGGCCGAGTGGCGGCCGGGGCGGGCCGACTGGTGTGGGCAGTGGTGACCGCACCGACCACGGGCACCGAGTATGACGTCCACTCCCAGATCGACAGACTTGCGGAGAAGATCGAGAACGAGGTGCCGGAGGAGTTGCGGGACCGGGCGTGGGGTCTGGTTCTGGACGCGCTGTATGGGGTTCCTCAGGAGGTCGATCAGTTGGTGGAGGGACACCAGCCGCTCCATGACGAGGAGACCGAGGGCCCGTCGGCCAAGTACTAGTCTTCTGAGTCAGGAATTCTGTTCAGATAGCTGGCGAGGCGTTCGAGGATCTCGTCTGCGGTCTTCGTCCAGACGTAGGGCTTGGGATCGGTGTTCCATGCGGCGATCCAGGTCCGGATGTCCTTCTCCAGCGCCTGGACGCTTCTGTGGACGCCTCGCCGTATCTGCTTGTTCGTCAGCTCGGCGAACCACCGCTCGACCAGGTTGAGCCAGGAGGAGCCGGTGGGCGTGAAGTGCAGGTGGAAGCGGGGGTGGGCCAGCAGCCAGGTCTTGATGGCTGGGGTCTTGTGGGTGGCGTAGTTGTCCAGCACCAGGTGTACGTCCAGGTCCGCCGGTATCTCCTGGTCGAGTTTGATCAGGAACTTCTTGAACTCCTCGGCCCGGTGCCGGCGGTGCAGGGAGCCGATCACCTTCCCCGTGGCCACCTCCAGTGCCGCGAACAAGGTGGTGGTGCCCGCGCGCACGTAGTCGTGGGTGACCCGCTGCGCGACGCCCGGCATCATCGGCAGCACCGGCTGGGACCGGTCCAGGGCCTGGATCTGCGACTTCTCGTCGACACAGAACACCAAGGCCCGCTCGGGCGGGTCCAGATAGAGGCCGACCACGTCGTGGACCTTGTCGACGAAGTACGGGTCCGTCGACAGCTTGAACGTCTCGGTGCGGTGTGGCTGCAGGCCGAAGGCCCGCCAGATCCGCGACACGGTCGACTGCGACAGACCCATCTCCGTGGCCATCGCCCGCGTCGACCAGTGCGTGGCGTTCTTCGGCGTCGACTCCAGCGTCCGCTTCACCACCGCGGCGACCTGCTCATCGGTGACCGTCCGGGGCCCGCCGGACCGCGGCATGTCACCCAGCCCGGCGATCCGGTGCTCGACGAACCGCTTCCGCCAGCGGCCGACCGCATGCGGTGTCGAACCGAGCTGTGCGGCCACGTCCTTGTTGGACGCGCCGGTCGCACAGGCCAGGATGATCCGGCACCGCAAAGCCCACGCCTGCGGAGTGGAACGGCGCCGCACCCACCCCTCCAGCGCAGCCCGCTCCTCATCCGACAGGATCAGCTCGGCCTTCGGCCGCCCAGTACGCGCCATCAGGCAACCCTACACATCTGAACAGAATTCCTGACTCAGAAGACTAGGGTCCGTCTTCAAAGATCATCCGGGTGGTGGATCATGGTGTCGTGGTACGTCGTCATGAACTCACGGACCAGGAGTGGGAGTTGCTTGCTCCACTCATACCGCGGGCTGCGACGGGGCGGCCCCGCGTGGAGGACCGGCAGGTCATCAACGGGATGGTCTACAAGATCCGGACCGGGGTCTCCTGGCGTGACCTGCCGGAGCGCTACGGGCCGTGGAAGACGGTCTACACCCGTTTCCGCCGCTACGCCCTGGACGGCGTGTTCACCCGGGCTCTCCAGCAGATCCAGGCCCACGCGGACGCCGCCGGCGACATCGACTGGCTCGTCCAGATCGACTCCACTATTGTCCGCGCCCACCAGCACGCCGCCGCCACCGGCCCAAAAGGGGGCAGCATCGGCAGGACGAACCGGACGATCACGCCCTCGGTCGATCCCGAGGAGGACTGACAACCAAGATCCACCTCGCCTGTGACGGCCACGGCCGTCCCCTCGCCGTCCTGCTCACCCCAGGTGAACGCCACGACAGCGTCTGCGCACGTCCCCTCCTGGAACGGATCCGGGTCCCGCGCACCGGCCTCGGCCGCCCAGGCTGCAGACCCGACCAGGTCGTCGCCGACAAGGCCTACAGCTCCCGGGGCTTCCGTTCCTACCTGCGTAATCGCGGCATCGCGTGCACTATCCCGGAGAAGAACGATCAGCAGCGACACCGCCGCAACCGCGGTCGCCGCGGCGGTCGGCCACCGGCATTCGACCGGCAGATCTACCGCCGACGCAACGTCGTCGAGCGCTGTTTCAACCGGCTCAAAGGCTTTCGCGGCATCGCCACCAGGTACGACAAGACCGCCACCTCCTAAGAGGCAGCGGTCAGTCTCGCGTCACTCCTGCTCTGGGCAAGATCCGTTTGAAGACGGACCCTAATGCCGGGAGCCGAAGAGCCTGAAGGGCGCCTTCGTTGACCACGCCGCTTCGGTCAGTCCGGGGCGGCCTGCTCCGCCCAGCGCAGCGCGCGGGGAGCGTCGGCCTCCACCTCGCGCAGCTGCTCCCAGAGGACCTGCTGTGGTGCTGGCACGTGCGGCGCCACAGCAGGCCGCCTGTGCGCCTAGAAGACTGATGAAGATCTTGGGTTCTGGCCCCGCCGCGTCTGCGGTGGGGCCAGACTCGTGTGGTGGT
>NZ_JBNGGC010000052.1:0-35491 GCF_049974565.1 Streptomyces sp. WG5
CGAACACGGAACCGGCCGGGATGTGCAGGTCGATGCCGTCGAGGACGGTCTTGTCGCCGTACGACTTGCGCAGCCCGTTCGCCGTGATGGCCAAGCTGGTCATGGAGTGCTCCTTCTACAGGCTGCGGGCGGTGATGTCGCCGTGGGCGGTGGTCGCGTGGATGGCCAGGCCGGCGTCGGCGCCGTCGGCGTTCTGGAGTGCGTTGTGGATCCGGCCGTAGGTGGTGCCGGCGTCCAGAGAGGCGGAGACTCCGCGGGCCGCGCCGACCGACACGTCGCCGGACTCGGTGCGCAGCACGACCGTGCCGCGCACGGCCTCGGCGACGCGGATGTCGCCCTTCTGGGTGCGGATCTCCGCGGGGCCGCCGAGGCGGCCGACCGACACGTCACCGGCGAGGACGGTCAGGCGGGCGCTGTCGGCCTCGTCGAGCTTGACCGAGCCCTGCGCGCCCTCGAAGGTGACGTCACCGAGCCGTCCGACGCCCCGGAATTCGGCGGCGTCCGTCTTCGCCTCGATGCTGGAGCCGGCCGGCAGTCGGACGGTCACCTCGACGGCTCCGGAGGGGCCGAAGGCCTGGTTCTTCGCCGCGGGGCCCTCGATCCGCAGGATGCCGTCGCCGTATGCGACCCGGACCTGCTCCGCCGCCTTCACGTCGCGGCTCTTCGAGGGGTTCGCGGGCAGGACCTCGACAGTGGTGTCGGTCCGGTCGGCGGCGATGAGCTGCACGCGTCCCGCGGGGATGTCCAGAACGGTGGTGACCAGGGCGGGGGTGTCGAACTTCTGCATGGTTTCTCTCCTGCGACTCGTCGTTTCTGACGTTGGAAAAGCTACGTTGCGTTCACGGATCGCGCAACGGAGATGTTGCGTTCGATTCCCATAAGGCCAGGTCAAAGTCATTATTTCGTTGCGATGGCTTCTCGCTTAATGCAACAACTCACCCCTTGTCGTTGCAATGGAATGGGAGTGAACGCTAAGCTGTGCACACCAAGGACCCATGAGGAGGCCGCTGTGCCGGGAGGCAGACTCACCCAGCAGGAACGCCAGCAGATCGCGCTGGGGCTGGCCGACGGGCTCGCCTACGCGGAGATCGCCAGGCGGCTCGATCGTCCGACCTCGACGGTCACCCGTGAGGTGATGCGCAACGGCGGCCCCACCGACTACCGCGCCGACCTGGCCCACCGCGCCACGGAGCGCCGTACCCACCGGCGCAGACAGGCGGCGCCGGCGTCGGAGGCGCCCGCACAGGCGTACGGGCGCGATGCCGAGGCGGTGCGCGAGTACGAGGAGTTGTTCACCACCGTCCTCATGGCGTCGGGCATGCCCAAGATGATGTCCCGGGTGATGGCCTGCCTCACCCTCACCGACACCGGCAGCCTCACCGCGGCGGAACTCGTCCAACGCCTCCACGTCAGCCCGGCGTCGGTCTCCAAAGCGATCGCGTTCCTCGAAAGCCAGGCGTTCGTCCGCCGGGAACGCGACGAACGCCGCCGCGAGCGCTACGTCGTCGACGACGACATCTGGTACCAGTCGATGCAGGCCAGCGCCCGCTCCACCGCCCACGTCGTGGAGATCGCACGGCAGGGCGTCGACGTCCTCGGCCCCCACACCCCGGCCGCCGCCCGCCTGGAGAACGTCGCCCGCTTCCTCGACTTCGTCTCCGAGAGCCTCGCCCG
Source organism: Streptomyces sp. WG5 (assembly GCF_049974565.1). Lineage (NCBI taxonomy): Bacteria > Bacillati > Actinomycetota > Actinomycetes > Kitasatosporales > Streptomycetaceae > Streptomyces > Streptomyces sp. WG5. The sequence continues at coordinate 1,675 of NZ_JBNGGC010000052.1, forward strand.
CGCCGCCGAGCAGGCCCGCGAGATCCTCCACGCGAAACCCGAAGCGCCCCCGGGCGGCAGCGTCGAGCCGCGTTCGGACCGCGCGTAGGCGGGCGTCGTGCTCGGGCGCCGCCGGCCGCCCGGGCCGGCGGCGTCGAGGACGGTGACGGATCGGCTCCGTGCAAGGACGTCTCGGAGCAGCGGGCCGAGGTGCTTGCTGGATCGGGCGGAGTCTCGTACGGCTTCGGGCGGTGTGCCGCCCGCCCGCGTCGAACCCGGCGATCCGGGCCGCCCCGCAGGGCCGCACCGCGCCACTCGCCGCCGCCGTGGACCGCAGCGAGACGCCACGAGGCCGACGCGTGCGCCGCGAGCCCCCCGCCTGCTACAGCCTTGCCCGCTACGGTCCCCGCTCCGCTAGGACGCTCGCGTCGCCCTGGGCTGGCGGCGCATCAGGTATGCCGCCCCCGCCCCCGCGCCGAACAGGGCCACCAGCGACACCGCGGCCCCCAGCCAGGTCGCGCCCAGCCACTGGCCGCCGAAGTAGCCGAGGGCGACGCTGTAGGCGGCCCACGCCAGTCCGGCCAGGGCCGACCAGGGGAGGAACTCGCGGACCCGGCGGTGAGCGGTGCCCGCGACGAGAGAGACGACCGAGCGGCCGGCCGGGGCGAAACGGGCCAGTACGACCAGAGCACCGCCGCCACGGGCGAGGGCTCCGCCGAGACGTTCCTGCGCCGTGGTCAGCCGACGGGAACGGGCGATCGCGCGGTCCAGGCGTGGCCCGCCGCGCCAGGCGAGGCGGTAGACCGCCAGATCTCCGAGGACGGACGCGGTCGCCGCGCACAGCGTCAGGACCAGGATGTCGGGGACGTCCTGCGGAACCCGCCCGGCAGCCGCAGCGCCGGCACCCGTGCCCGCGGCCGCCGCCGTGGCAGCCGTGATCACCAGGACACCGCTCGGCAGCACCGGCAGGAAGATGTCGAGGAGCACCGAAACGGCCACCAGTACATAGATCCATGGGCTGCTGACCAGCGAACCGATGCTCCCGAGACTCTCGACCACCACAACTCCCCGTTACTCCCCCGTGGGCCGGGCCATGCCGCGAGACGCGGGGACGGCAGGAGCGGCCGATGACAGCCATACAGCGTACGCCTGAGGTGTGACAGACGGTTCACAGGGGCCTTGTGCGTTCGGCGCGGAGCGTTCACCCGGGAGGGGGCGGCGGCGTCGGGGAGCGGGTGTTCACGTCTCGCGGAGTGCCCCGCGCCGCGAGCTGGGAGGCGATTCCCCGCCGCGGGGGCGGCAGCGGTGCCCTCCCGGTCGACAACGGTGCCTCCCTGTGCGGGGAGGCACCGCTCGGCGGCCTCTTCGGATCAGGCGGGTGCCGCTCCGGGGCGGTCAGGCCGCGACCGGCGTCTGGCGCTCCGCGGCGGCCTTTTCCTGGTCGGACGTGCGGCGGGCGAGCAGCCGGTCCAGGCCGAAAGCGCCGGAGCCGGTGAAGGCCAGCAGCAGGAAGGCCCAGCAGAACATGGCGGAGGCCTCGCCGCCGTTCTCCATCGGCCACAGGGCGCTCGGCTGGTGCACCTTGAAGTACGCGTAGGCCATGGAGCCCGAGGAGATGATCGCGGCGGCGCGGGTGCCGAGGCCGAGCATGACGAGGCCGCCGCCGACCAGCTGGATCACGGCCGCGTACCAGCCCGGCCAGGTGCCCGCCTCGATCGTGCCGCCGGTTCCCGAGGCGCCGCCGAGGACGCCGAAGAGGGAGGCCGCGCCGTGACAGGCGAAGAGCAGGCCGACGACTATGCGGAACAGGCCGAAAACGTAGGGCTGAGCGCTGTTGAGGCGTTCGGACATGGGGGGGGGTGCTCCTTCGGTCGGGCCGGCCGTGTGGGGCCGGTGGGGACGGAACCGAGTGGGGTGCCCACGTTAGGTGCGCCTTACGAGTACTTGCAAGTTCAACATTTAGCCATGACTTGGCGCACGGTCACGCTTCCGGTTCGGCCGCCTCCGCAGGTGGGAGCGCTCCCACGCGTGAGCCGCAGGCCACCGATGTGACTGGTTTCATACTCGGCCCAGCCCCCGGGCCTACGCCAGCTCTCTGTCCGTGATCATCCGCAGGACGGTCGCCCCGTCGCGCTCCGCCCGCGCCTGCTCCAGGCGCAGCCGGGCCGATCGCCCCCGCAGGGTCAGCGTCATGAGCTGGTTGCCGAACCAGGGGCCGCCGGTCTTGCGCCAGCCGACCGCCGGCGGCGCACAGCGCCCGTGCCGGGCGATGCGCCGCCCGAGGGCACGCGCCAGGGCACTCCAGCCGAAGCGGAAGCCGAGGCGGATCGAGAGCGGTACGGAGTTGTGGACGGGGGAGCAGGTCAGCTGGGCGACCCGGGCGTCGGGCGCGCGACCCGGCCAGGACGGTTCGGCCACGTAGGCGTGGTGAACGTCGCCGGAGAGCACGCTCACCGTCGCGGGCGCCCCCGGGCCGGTGCCCGCCTCGGCGATCAGGCCGGCGAGGGCGTCGAAGGAGGACGGGAAGGCCGACCAGTGCTCCAGGTCGGCCCCGCGTCTGATCCTCTCCCCGAGGCGCGCCCAGCGTGCGCCGCGCTCGCCGACGCACATCGCCGCGTTCCACGCCTCCACGTCGTGCACCAGGTGGGGCAGCAGCCAGGGCAGGGAGGTGCCGATCAGCAGATGGTCGTACGGGCTCCGCCCGCCGTTCCCGTCCCCGTCTCCGTGCCCGCCCGCCGCCGTGGTGTCCCTGCCCTCGTCGTCCCCGTCCCGGTCCTCGCCGCCGACCCGCCCGTCCAGGATCTGTTCACGCAGCCAGGCGGCCTCGCCCGGGTCGAGCATGGTGCGGCGGTCCTCCTCCAGGACGCGGGCCGCGCGTGAGTCCACCATCACCAGCCGTACGCGGCCGAAGTCGCGCCGGTAGCTCCAGCGGACGGAGGCCGGGTCGGCGTCGGCCCGCGCGGCGAACGCGCGGAGTACGTCGGTGCCGTCGGGGGTCTCGCGGACGGCCGCGTAGAGGGGGTCGGCGGCCAGCTCGTCCGGGGAGAGGTTGCCCAGCTGCTGGTACACCCAGTAGGACATCAGCCCGCTCAGGAGCCGCTCGCGCCACCAGTCCGTGGCCCGCATGTCGGCCAGCCAGGCCGCGGAGGTGTTCCAGTCGTCGATGACGTCGTGGTCGTCGAAGATCATGCAGCTGGGCACGGTGGACAGCAGCCAGCGCACCTCGGGGTCGAGCCACGACTCGTAGTAGAGGCGGGTGTACTCCTCGTAGTCCGCGACCTGGTCGCCGGGGGGTTCGCCCAGGTCGCGGCGGCCGGCGATCCAGTGGCGTGTGGCGTCGGAGATCTCGTCGGCGTACACCTGGTCGCCGAGCAGGAGCAGCAGGTCGGGTCGCGCGCCCTGCGGGTCGGCGGCGATCCGGGCGGAGAGGGTGTCCAGCGCGTCCGGGCCCACCCGGTCCTTCCCGCCGGCCGGTGGTGCGGCCCAGCGGCAGGAGCCGAACGCGATGCGCATCTCCTCGTGCACCGCCGGGGACGTGGTGATCACCGAGGGCGGGAAGCGCGAGTCGGGCGGCGGCCACACGCACGCGCCGTCGAGGAGTACCTCGTACTCCGTCGCCTTCCCGGGTGTCAGACCGCTCACCGGAACCAGGGCGTAGTGGTGTCCCGCGATCTGGAAGGTGCGGGACGTCCCCAGGGCGCCGTCGGCGCAGCGCACCTCGGCGGTGCACGGACGGTTCGTCTCGACCCAGACGGTCGCGCACGAGCCGTCGGTGTACCTCAGCAGTGGTCCCAGGCGTAGTCCGGCCATGGTGATGCCCTCCTCCGTCGCCCCGTACGGTACGGAACGACGGAGGTGGGCGCGGAGGTTCCGCGCCGGACACGCGGTGACCGGACGGGCGGTGACCGGACGGGCGGTGACCGGACGCGCGGTGACCGGACGGGCGGTGACCGGGACGCCGGTGGCAGACCCCCGGTCGGCCGGGCACCGGATCTCCCGTCCCGGTCACCCGGTGCCCGGCCGGCCGGGACGGGGGCGTCAGCAGCTCGCCAGCCGGCTCTGCAGTGCCGACTTCTCGGCGGAGTCGACCGAGAGGTCGTAGTAGTACTTCACCTGGACCCAGGCGCGGACGTACGTGCAGCGGTAGGCGCTGCGGGAGGGCATCCAGGTGGCCGGGTCCTGGTCGCCCTTGGACTGGTTGACGTTGTCGGTGACCGCGAGGAGCTGGGGGCGGGTCAGGTCGTTGGCGAAGGACTGGCGCCGGGAGGTGCTCCAGGAGCCGGCGCCGGAGTCCCAGGCCTCGGCGAGCGGGACGAGGTGGTCGATGTCGACGTCGGAGGCGGCGGACCAGGTGGCGCCGTCGTAGGGGGAGTACCAGCTGCCCTTGGTGGCGGCGCAGGAGGAGTCGGTGACGACGCCCGAGCCGTCGCGCTTGAGGACGGTCTCGCGGGTGTTGCAGGAGCCGGACTGGGTGATCCAGTGCGGGAAGAGGTCGCGGTCGTAGCCGGTGCGGTTCTCGGTCTCCACGGTGAGGGAGGCGAGGTAGGAGCGGGCGGTGGCGGCGCTGACCGGGGTGGGGAGGGCGGCGGAGGCGGCCGGGCCGTTGAGGAGCCCGGCGGAGGCTATGAGCCCGGTGAACGCGGCGAGGAAACCGAGCCGTCGACGCGCGTAGAACTTCGGCATGCGAACTCCCTTGGAATGTGGGGGTGTTGGGACGCGGGCAGGGGAATGCTCGCGACGCCGCATGGCGCACAGGTGTGCGGTCGGTAAGAAGCTAGTGACGTGTGCATGGCACGTCTACGGGTCCGACGGGACTTTCGCCTCCGACGGCCCCCGGGGCTTTCGCCTCTCGGGATCGCCCGACGGCTCGCGTACTATGGATGGCGCAGAAGGGGAGTAGCTCTTCGCCGGACCGTCGACATACTGCTCAGCTCGCCTGAGCCGGCGCCCGGAGGCAGGCCTCGTACGCGGGGCCGGCCAGCGAGACCTTCGGCAAGCAGTGCACGCCCGTGCCGTACGGCAGGGGCGGACCGTGTGCTGCCGTGCCGAGGTGTCTCGCTTCGCGGTTGTGTGTATCCGCGAGATCAGCACTCTCGGCGGGGCGGCCCCGACCGACAGAGGAAACCCCTTGATCAGCCTGACCGTGACGGCAGTCGTCTTCGGCGTCGTCTTCCTGGCCGAACTGCCGGACAAGACCGCGCTCGCCGGCCTCGTCCTCGGCACCCGCTACCGGGCCTCGTACGTCTTCGCCGGCGTGGCCGCCGCCTTCGCGCTGCACGTCGTGCTGGCGGTCGCGGCCGGCAGCGTGCTGACCCTGCTTCCGCAGCAGATCGTGCACGCGCTGACCGGTGTGCTGTTCCTGGGCGGCGCCGCCGTGCTGCTGATGAGGAAGGACGACGAGGACGAGGAGATCCGCAAGCCGGAGGACCAGTCCTTCTGGAAGGTCTCCGGGGCGGGCTTCATGCTCATCCTGGTCGCCGAGTTCGGTGACCTCACGCAGATCATGACGGCGAACCTCGCGGCCCGCTACGACGACCCGCTGTCCGTCGGGCTCGGCGCGGTGCTCGCGCTGTGGGCGGTGGCCGGTCTCGGCATCGTCGGCGGCAAGGCCCTGATGAAGCGGGTGCCGCTGCGGCTGATCACGAAGGTCGCGGCGCTGCTCATGCTGGGCCTCGGGGTGTGGAGCCTGTGGGAGGCGGTCGCCGGGTGAGGCGCGCACGGCGGGACCCGGTGACGCGCGAGCCCGGTGACGCGCGAGCCCGGTGACGCGTGACTGACGCGGGCCGGGTGGCGGGTGGACCCACGCGGGCCGGGTGGCGCGCGAACCGACGGGGACCGGGCGGCGCGCGAACTGAACGGTGCGTGAACGTTCGGGCGGGGTGGTGGCGCGATGCCCGGTACGTTTTGTACCGTGGATGAACAAAGTGGCTCCCGCCCGTTCTCCCTGACCGGCGGGCGGGGCCGCCTTGTATTCCTCCTCGCGCCTTGGAGTCTGCCGATGACGGCCACCGCCACCGTTCTCACCGCCCGTGCACTGCTGCTGGACATGGACGGCACCCTCGTCAACTCGGACGCCGCCGTCGAGCGCGTCTGGCGGCGCTGGGCCGACCGGAACGGCCTGGACGGCGACGAGGTCATGAAGGTCGTCCACGGGCGGCAGGGCTATGCCTCGATGGCGCTGCTGCTGCCCGACCGGCCCATGGACCAGAACCACGCCGACAACGCGCGCATGCTCGCCGAGGAGACCGCCGACACCGAGGGCGTCGTCGCGATCCCGGGGGCGCCGGAGTTCCTCGCCTCGCTGCGCGGACTGCCGCACGCCCTGGTGACCTCGGCCGACGTGCCGTTGTCCACGGCGCGGATGGCCGCCGCCGGACTCGTGCAGCCGGACGTCCGGGTCACCGCCGAGTCGGTCGGCGCCAGCAAGCCCGACCCCGAGGGCTTCCTCAAGGGCGCCGCCGAACTGGGCGTCGCCCCTGCCGACTGCATCGCCTTCGAGGACTCCGGCGCCGGCATCGAGGCCGCGCGCGCCGCGGGGATGCGGGTCGTGGGGGTCGGCCCGAGGGCCGGTTTCCACGGGCCCGACGTGGTCGTGGAGGACCTGACGCGGGTACGTGTGGAGGCCGGCGCGGACGGGACGCTGCGGCTGCACATCGGCTGACGAAGGGGCGCCACGCGCCGGCCGAACGCGGGCCGGCCGAACGCGCGCCCGCTGAACGGCGGGCCGCGCGCACCGCCTACGGTTCGCGCGTACCGCCTACGGTTCCCGCGTCTCCGACTCCAGCCGGCGCCGGGTGTCCTGCCCGTAGACGCCGAGCTCGTCGGAGCGGATGCCGCGGGACCACTGGTAGTTGCGGACCGCGTCCTCGAGCTGGCGGTTGTATCTGCCGTCGAGGTCGCCGTTGTACAGGTACAGCTGGGTCATGCGCTGCTGGAGTTCGGTGACCTCGGGGCCCTGGTCGCCGCGGTGCAGGGTGCCGCCGCCGTCGGAGTCGGGTCCGTCCTCCTCGGACTCCTGCGCGGGGCTGTCGGCCGGCGCCGTCGTCGTGGTCCGCGTCGGCTCGGCCGACCGGGACGGCGCGGGCGAGGCGCTGGACGCCGACGGGGACGGCGAGGGGGACGGGCTCGCGCCGGCGGACGCGGACGCGGAGGCGGACGGGGACGGTGACGCGGAGGCCGGCCGTGCGGAGGTGGCGCTCGGCTCGGGGGCCGTCGAGGCCGCACTGACCGACGGGTCCGGCACGCTCGCCCGGACCTCCTCCGGCAGCGCTCCGTCCCGCGAGGGTGACTCGTAGGAGAACAGCCCGCTCGCGTACCCGGCCGCCCCCACCACGACCACGACCGCCCCAGCGGCACTGAGCAGCACGCCGCGGCGCCGCCGGCGCGGTGGCCGCCCGTCGGTGCCGTACGCGTCGTCCGCACCGGACCCCGCGGGCGCGGAGGGGGCGGTGGACGCGGCGGCCGAGGTCTCGAACAGGCGCAGGTCGTGTGCGCTGGGCGGGCCGGCCGAAGGCGCCAGGGGCGTGGGCAGTACGGAGGTCGCGTCCGTGACCGCGCCGGGCGGTTCGGTGCCGACGGCGCGCAGCGTCATGGTGGCGTCCGGGTCGGGCGAGGCCCCCGAAGCGGGGGTGGGCGCGGTGGGCGCGGTCCCCGGAGCGGAGGTGTGCGCGGCCGGCGCGGACGGGGGTGCCGCGGGCGCCGGTCCCTCCGGTACGGGCGTACCGGACGCAGGCGTACCGGAGGAAGGGGCCGCCCCTGCCGGGGGCGTCGACGGCTCTCCGGCGCCGTCCAGCTCGACGTACGGCCGTATGCGCAGCGGGTCGAAGTCCTCCGCCGCTGCCGCCTGTGCCGTACGCGCGTCGCGCAGGGCGTCGGACACCCGCTCCCCGCAGGCGCAGGCGGGCGTGTTGTCAGCCTCCCTGGGCGTTCCGCACTCCGGGCACGAGTGCCTCTGGGGCCGCTCCTGCGGCTCCTGCGGCGGCTCTTTCTGCTGTTCCACGCGTTCGTCCCTCCCCTCGCGACTCCCCTCGCGAACTCCAGAGATTATGCAGATCTTCTCCACACTCCCGCGCGCACGCCCCCGGAATCCCGGCTTTCCACAGGACTGAACCGGCCATATCCGGTCACACCGACCTGGACGGAAGGTGAGACGTCCGTGGGTGCGGTGCCGAACGCCGTGGCGTACGAGGACCTGGGCGTCGCCACCCCCGGCGCGACCTTCTTCCGCTCCTTCGGCGCCTCCTTCGGCGTGGCCGTCTTCGGCACGGTCTTCGCGGGCCGACTCCGCCGTCACCGACGTCTTCCTGTACGGCCGCCCCCGTCGCCCTCCTCGGCTTCGTGCCGGCCTGGTTCCTGAAGGAGGACCGGCTGCGGCGCGGGCCGGCTGAGCCCGCCGGGCCGCCGGGGCCGCCGGGGCCGCCGGGGCCGTCAGGCCGCGTACGGGAGCTGCTTCACGAACCAGTGCTCGGCGTACGGGTCTTCCTTGTAGGCCTCGGTCTCCGTGTAGCCGAGCCGGGCGTACAGGGCACGGGCCTCGACGAGGTCGCCGCGTGTGTCGAGGACCATCCGCGAGGCGCCGAGCGCCCGTGCCGCGTCCTCGGCGGCCCGTACGAGCAGTGCGGCGCCGCCCCGGCCGCGCATCCGCTCGTGCAGGAACACCCGGGTCAGCTCGGCGGTGGTGCCGTCCCGCAGCCGTACGCCCGAGGTGCCGGCCGGTTCGCCGCCGTACCGCGCGACCAGCAGCCGTCCCCGGGGCGGCACGAGGTCGGCGCCGGAGTACGCGGCGATCTCCCGCTCCAGCTCGGCGGGTTCGGTGGCCCGGCCCTCGTGCAGCAGGTAGTACCGGTCGCTGACCTCCGTGTAGTACGCGCGCCAGAGGGCGGCGGCGACGGGGGAGTCGTACGGTTCCGGGGCGATGGTCCAGGTCATGACCGGCATTGTCGGGACGGCACCGGCGCCCTGTGCAAGCGTATTTTCGCACCGATGTGCCGTGAGCGCGAGCTGTGCGCCGTTTGAGCGCGGGGTCCGGGGCAACCCGAACGGCGAACCGGCCCGCTCCGAGAGCCGGTAGGGCCGAGAACCCGGAAGGCACTCATGTCCACAGGCGTGATCATCGCTTTGATCGTGATCGTGGCGGCCGTGCTCGTTGTCGTGGCCGTACTGGCCCTGCGCGCGCGGGGCCCCCAGCACGGCGGGAGCCTGAAGCGGCGCTTCGGGCCCGAGTACGACCGGGCCGTGGCCCGGCACGACGGCGACACCGCGGCCGCCGAGCGCGAACTCGCCGAGCGCGTGGCACGGCACGGGTCGCTGCACGTCAGGCCGTTGGAGCCGGTCGAGCGCGAGCGGTTCGAGGCGCGCTGGACCGCGGTCCAGGAGCGCTTCGTCGACTCCCCGCGCGAGGCGGTCGGCGAGGCGGACCGGCTGCTCGCGGAGCTGGCCGGCGCCCGGGGCTTCCCGGACGGCGGGCAGTACGAGGAGCAGCTCGCGGCGCTGTCCGTGCACCACGCCCACCACGTCGACGGCTACCGGCGCGTGCACCGAGTGACGCACGCGCGCGTGGACGGCGCGCAGGACAGCGGCGCGGGTACGGAGGAGATGCGCGAGTCCCTGGTCGAGGCCCGCGCGCTCTTCGAGGACCTCGTACGCCCTGGCCGCCATGACGCGGGCCGGCCCGACGGCGGTCGGCACCGCGCCGGGACGGACGGTGGCGGACACGCGCCGGCGTCCTCCCGCCCGCACCACTCCTGGTCGCTCAGCAAACGCCAGCCGAAGGAGAGTTGAGCAATGTCCGATGTGACCCGGCAGCCCGGCGGGATCCCCGTCGAGCGGGACAGGCAGAGCCCCGGCGCCCCGGTGGAGCGGGACAGGCAGGGCCCAGGCGCCCCGGTGGAGCGGGACATGCCGGCCCCCGGCGCCCGCGTCGAGCGGGACGGGCGGGCCCCCGATGCCCGCGGCGAGACCATCCCCGGCCCGGACACCGCGCCGGCCCACAGCGAGGGCACGACCCCTCCGGCCGTCCACGGGGGCGCACTCCTCCCGCACGAGGAGTACGACGAGCTCGGGCAGCGGCTGCGGCACGCGGTGGCCGGTTTCGTCGACGGGCCGCGTGCCTCCGTGGAGGAGGCGGACCGCGTCCTGGAGGAGATCACCGCGCGCTTCACGGAGGCCGTGACGCACCGCCGCCGTACACTGCGCACGTCCTGGCACGACACCGGCCAGGACGACCGCGCGACGAGCACCGACACCGAACAACTCCGCCTGGCCCTGCGGGACTACCGCGAACTGGCGGACCGTCTCATGCGCCTGTGACGCGTAGGCGTCACCGCTCCGCCCGGCGCTCCCGCCACTGCCGTACGACCTCTTCGACGTCGTAGGGCTTCAGACCCAGCGGGGGGCCGGGCGGCGGCTTGAACATGACGTCGCGGATCTTGACGTTGATCTCCTCGACGATGCGGCGGACCACCCGCTCCGACGGCGCGTTCGCCGCCGCCTCCAGGGCGTCCTCCGCCTCCTTGCGCAGGGCCAGGGTGGGCGGCAGTACGGAGAAGCCCTCGCGGGCCATCTTCCGCTTGACCCACCAGAGTTCGTCGTAGGTGCTGTCCACCTCGCTGGGGAGGGGCTTGCCCGCACCGGGCAGCTGGGCGAACTCGCCGCGCGCGTCCGCCTCACGGATCTGTTTGTCGACCCTCCCCCACTTTCAACTTCGTTCGAGCTGGGGGACCCCCATCTCGAAGTCGACGCCAGGTGGCTTTCGCTCGGTCATGACCTCATTGTGCCGGACACGGCACCGGCGGCCGACTTATCATGCGGCGGCGGTACGTCAACGAGGGACGTCTCTGGAGGAGCGCACGTGCTCGAACTCACCATGGCCGTCGTCACCGCGGCGGACGCGGGCGCCACGGCCGGCATGCAGATGGCCGACGCGCCCAGCGAGCCGGGCGCGGTGCTGCGGGTGGGCCGGGACAAGTCCGTGTGCCGGCTGTCGACGCCGGACGACTGGCTGTTCGTCTCCCGGGTCCACCTGGAGTTCCGCTGCGGACCCGACGGCACGTGGCAGCTGACCTGGCTGCGGGGCTCCCAGCCGGAGCCGTCCTCCGAGGTCCGGCTCACCGTCGGCGGCCACGCGCAGCCCGTGTCCTACGGCGGCACCGTGCCGCTGCCGAGGGGCGGGAGCGGCGAGATCGTGGTCCAGGACCGCACGGAACCGCGCAGCGTCAACGTCGGCTTCTACCACGAGGCGTGAGACGCGCCTTTCCCCGCGAGGCCTGAGCGCGCGCCGTCCTCACTCCAGCACGCGGGCCAGCGCGAAACCGTCGTAGCCCTTGCTGCCGACCGTCTGGATCGCCGTACCGCTCAGCCGCGGGTGGCTGCCGATCAGCTCGATCGCGGCGCGGGTGCCGCGTACGTCGTCGCCGGTGTCGCCGGCGTCGGCCACCCGGCCGCCGCGGACCACGTTGTCGACGACGATCAGGCTGCCGGTGCTGGTGAGCTTCAGGGCCCACTCCAGGTAGTGCGGGTTGTTGCCCTTGTCGGCGTCGATGAAGACCAGGTCGAAGGGCGGCGGGTTCTCGTCGGCGAGCTGCGGCAGTGAGTCCAGGGCGGGGCCCACGCGCACGTCGACGAGGGCGTCGAGGCCGGCGCGGGCGATGTTGCGGGTGGCGACCTCGGCGTGCCGGGCGCTGTACTCCAGGGTGACCAGGCGGCCGTCGGCGGGCAGGGCGCGGGCCAGCCAGATGGTGCTGTAGCCGCCGAGGGTGCCGATCTCCAGGATGGTGCGGGCGCCCTGGATCCGAGCGAGCAGCTGGAGGAGCTTGCCCTGGCTGGGGGTGACGTTCACCTGCGGCAGCCCGGCGGCGCCGCTGTCCCTCAGGGCGGCCTCCAGCGGGTCGTCGTTCGGGCTGAGGTGGTGGGTGAAGTAGGCGTCGACGTCGTCCCAGAGCCGCGACTCGCTCATGCAGGGGCCTCCTGTGTGCGTCGTTGGCGTTTCTGAGTGGATGCGCTGACGAAGTGGATGCGCTGACGAAGATAGCCCCGGGGTGACGGCGTGTCAGGCGATTGACGAGGGCGTGTCCCCGGCGGGGTGGGCCGGGCCGCGGGCCGGGCGCGGACGGCCGCATGGTTCGGGCAAGGCCGCGCGCTCGGCGCGCCTCGCCCTTCCTCCCTCCCCCGGGGAGCGTCAGCCCTCGACGGCCGGTGCCGAGCCCGGCAGTGGCCGGCCCGCGGACTCGCTCATGAACCACACCGCCACGCCACCGATCACGGCCGCGGCCATCATGTAGTAGGCGGGCATCATCATGTCGCCCGTCGCGCCGATCAGCGCCGTCACGACCAGCGGCGTCGTCCCGCCGAACAGCGACACCGAGACGTTGAAGCCGATCGACAGCGAGCCGTACCGCACCCGCGTCGGGAACAGCGCCGGCAGCGCGGACGGCATCGACGCCGTGAAGCAGACCAGCAGCAGCCCGAGCGCGGCCATGCCCAGCCCCACCGCGAGCAGGCTGCCCTCGCGGATCAGCAGCAGCGCCGGGACGGACAGGAGCAGGAACCCCGCGCAGCCTGCCGCGATCACCGGCCGGCGCCCGATCCGGTCGGTCAGCGCGCCCGCGAACGGCTGGACGACCATCATCAGCGCCATCACGACCAGTACGACCAGCAGTCCGTGCGTCTCGTCGTACTTCAGCTCGCTCGTCAGGTAGCTCGGCATGTACGACAGCAGCATGTAGTCGGTGACGTTGAAGACCAGCACCAGGCCGACGCAGAGCAGCAGCGCCCGCCACTGCCCGGTGATCATGTCCCGCAGCGGTACCTTCGGCCGCGTCGCCTCCGCCTTCTCCAGCTCGGCGGCGAACGCCGGCGTCTCCTCCAGCCGCATCCGCAGGTACAGCCCGATGATGCCCATCGGCCCGGCGATCAGGAACGGGATGCGCCAGCCCCAGGACGTCAGGTCGGCGTCGGACAGCAGCGCCGTCATCAGGGTCACGAGCCCCGCGCCGCCGATGTACCCGGCGAGCGTGCCGAACTCCAGCCAGCTCCCCAGGAACCCGCGCCGCTTGTCCGGCGCGTACTCGGCGATGAAGGTGGACGCGCCCGCGTACTCGCCCCCGGTGGAGAACCCCTGCACCAGCCGGGCGGCCAGCAGCAGCACCGGCGCCCAGACGCCGATCGTCGCGTACGAGGGGATCAGCCCGATGGCGAACGTGCCCGCCGCCATCATGATCATCGTGAGGGCGAGGACCTTCTGCCGCCCGACCCGGTCGCCCAGCGGGCCGAAGACCATGCCGCCGAGCGGCCGGACCAGGAACGCGGCGGCGAAGGCGCCGAACGTGGAGAGCAGCTGGGCGGTCGGGTTGCCCGACGGGAAGAAGACCTTGCCCAGCGTCACGGCGATGTAGCTGTAGACGCCGAAGTCGAACCACTCCATCGCGTTGCCGAGCGCCGCCGCCTTCACGGCACGTCTGACGAGGGCGGGGTCGGTCGCGGTGGGGGGAGCGGACCCTGCCGGAGGGGAGGGGCGCGGGTTGGTGCCGGACGGGTGAGTGGCGACGGGGGCAGCCGACAAAACTTCGCTCGCCTACCTTTCGACGGGGACAGGGACGCCACGACCCGTACGGCGGCACTGTCGCCGGGCCGGAAAGAAACCCGCGGCACTCGGCCACGGGCAGAAAAGCGACCATAGGCGCTGATGCGCCGCTTACGCCCGGTATGCTTTTCGTTGCACAGTGCACCGAAATGGCGTACACGCAGGGACGTCCGTACGCCACGGAGCGCTCCGTCACCCTGTGACCTGTGATCCTTCTCGCTTCCACGAGAGGCGTCCGGACCGCTCCGGCACTATCGTCGTCCGGACGAACGGCCGGACGTCCGGAAAAAGTCGGGACGACATGCGGGCGGCGGTCAGGTTGAACGGGGGTTGCCTGCGTCTCCCTCCGGGGGTGGTGCGAGCCTCATAGGGTTCGCAAGGACAACACACCGCGTACACGGACGCGGTACGAACGGGGCGGGAGGCCGACGAGGCGTGGCGAATGCGGAGCACAGTGGGCGACCGGCGGAGGCTTTCGGGGCACCGGCCGTCGATGCGACCAGGGCACGGCTGCGCGCCGCGCGCCTCGGCCTGTGGCTGGTCGCCGCCATCCTCGCCGTACGACAGCTGGCCACGGTCCTCAGCACCCCGAGCGGCGAACGGCTGACGGACCTGGAGACCTGGGTCGGGGAGCACGGAGTCCTGCACGTGGAGGGGTCCCTCTACGACTCCACGCAGTTCACCGGCACTCCCTTCGTCGGCCTCGTCCTCAAACCGTTCACCCGCGCCGCCGAGCAGGCCCTCGGCTGGGGCTGGACCTTCGGCTCGCTGCTGCTCGTCGTGGCCCTCGGCCTGGTCGCCGCCCGCGCCCTGCCGAAGCCGGTGGGGCGCCGTACGGCACTGCTGGCGGCGCCCGTCGCCGTCAGCCTGCTGATGCTGTCGCTGCCGGTGCGCAACGCGCTGTGGCTCGGCCAGACCAGCATCATCCCGGTCCTCCTCGTCCTGCTGGGCTGCTTCGCCGTACGCGGTGAACACGGCGACCGGATCGGCGGCGCGCTGATCGGTGTCGCCGCCGCGTTCCAGCCGACCGTCCTCCTCTTCGTCCCCCTGCTGTGGTTCACCGACCGCAGACGGGCCGCCGTGTCCACCGGCGTCACCTTCCTCGCCTGCACCGCCGTCGCCTGGGCGGCCATGGCGCAGGACTCCTACACCTACTGGGTCCACCACCTGGCCGGCGTGGGCCTGGGCGGCGAGGCCGACGACCTCGCCAACCAGTCGCTGCACGGCGCCCTGCTGCGGCTCGGCCTCTCCGGCCCCCTGGAGATCGCCCTCTTCCTCCTGCTCGGCGCCGCCGTCGCCGTCCTCGCCCTGCGCCGCGCCGTGCGCTACGCCCGCGACGGCCAGCTGCTGCTCGCCGTCGCCGTCACCGGCTGCGCGGCCGTCGTGGTGTCACCGGCCACCTGGCAGCACCAGCTGCTGTGGGTGCTGCCCGCGCTCGTCGGCCGGGTCGGCAAGAAGGCGTCCGACCGGTACGTGTGGCCGGTCGCCGTCGTCCTGGTGATGACGCTGCCCGCGAAGATGATGCTGCCGAACATGGCGGCCCTCTACCCCCTGCGCGACAACGTCGTACTCCTCGCGGCGCTGGCCGCCGCCGTGGCCGTGCCCTTCCTGTCCCGCTCGTCGCCGTACTTCGACACGCCGGTCCCGACGAGCTACGCCCCGCCGGTCCCGGCCCGCTTCAAGCACGTCCCGCTGCTGCCGTTCCTGCGCCGGGTCCTCACCCGGCCCAACCTCCTCCTGGAGCTCCTCCTCATCCGGGTCACCTACGCCGCCTACTCCCAGGTCCGCCTCGCGGCGACCGGCGGCAGCAACTCGGCCGGGCGGGCCCGGGCCGAGGAGCACGGCTGGCAGATCCTCGACATCGAGCGCTTCCTGCACATCGACATCGAGCACGCGGTCAACCACGCCGTCGTCGAGATCGGCTGGCTGCGGGACTTCTTCGACTTCTACTACACGTCGTTCCACTTCGTCGTCCCGCTGGCCGTCCTCGGCGTCCTGTACTGGCGCCGCCCGGTCGACTACCGCTGGGCCCGCGCGTCCCTAGGCTTCGCCACGCTGCTGGCCCTGGTCGGCTTCTGGCTGTACCCGCTGGCACCGCCGCGCCTGATGCCGACCCTCGGGATCATCGACACGGTGCACGGCGTGCAGGACTTCTCCAAGCCGGACTACGGCACACTGACGCACCTCACCAACCAGTACGCGGCGATGCCGTCGCTGCACTTCGGCTGGTCGCTGTGGTGCGGTGTGGCGATCGCGGTCATCGCCCCGAAGATGTGGATGAAGGCCCTCGGTCTGCTCCACCCCCTGTTCACGGTCGCGGCGATCGTGGCGACCGGCAACCACTGGATCCTGGACGCGGTGGGCGGCGCGGCCGTGGTCGCGGCGGGCTTCGGGCTGACGTACCTGTTCCAGGGGCCGAGGGCCCGGGTGGTCACCGGGACGGCGGTCACCGCGACCGCGGTCACCGGGACCGCGGCCAAGGACGCCTTGTCCTCGGCGTCCTCGGCGTCCTCGGAGCCCCTGGAGTCCTCGGCGTCCTCGGACACCCCGGCCAAGGACCCCGCCCCGGCCGCGAGCACCATCCCCGCTCCCGCCCCGCCCCCGGCCGACGACAACGCCTCGCCCGCCGAGGGGCTCAGCAGCGGTCCTCCGACCCCGGCGAAGGACCGTACCCGGAGCTGAGCCGGTACTCGCCCGCCGCCTCGACGGTCAGGCGGGTGAACTCGCCGTCCCGGGCGAGGCACCCGCCGTCGGTCCGCAGCCACGGCGACCACGCGACCCGTACGGTCACCGGCCCGGGCCGGTCCACGCGGAGCACCAGGTCGGCGCTGCTGGTCGTCACGACGGTGCCGGGTTCGGAGACGAGCGGTACGGCGTTCCGCACCCGGTACACCCTCCAGTGCTCGTCCTGCCAGACGGGCTCCAGCCACTCGGGCCGCAGGTCAGGGTCCCGCACGAGCGCCGCCTCGGCCTCCGCGGGCCCGTCCGGCTTGCCCAGGGGAAGCACGACGAAGCCGACCGCCCAGTGGTCCAGCCACGCCCGGTAGCTGGACGCGGAGAAGGTGCCGTCGTAGAAGAGCCGGGCGCGTTCCACGTCGAGCTGCCGGTTCCAGCCCCGGGCCAGGTTGACGTGGGGGGCGAGCCCGGACGCCTCGCGGTGGTCGCGGGCCGGCACCACCTCCACCCGCGTGCGGTCGGCCCCGAGCCCCTCCAGTGCCCGTACGACACCGTCCGTCTCGACGGCCCAGGCGGGCACCACGGTGTACTCCCGCAGGTCGTCGGCGGTCTTCTTCCCCGTCCACCAGACGGAGAAGACGAGGGCGACGACCAGCAGACCGCGCGAGACCCGTCGCAGCGGGGGCGCGGTGAGCAGGGCCGCGAGCAGGGCGACGGGAGCGAAGTACTCGGCGAACCGCTCGACGTTCGTGCCGACGGGGGAGGCGACGAGGTAGGTCAGCACGGTGCCGGTCGCGTAGACGGCCCCGCTCCACCGGGCGACCCGCCAGGTACGCGGGGCGAACGCGGTGACGGCGAGGCCGAGCACGACCGGCGGCCATATTCGGGCCGCCGGCATCGGCTGCTCCCCGGTGAAGGGGAACAGCAGCGTGGTCAGCCCGACGACGGCGGCGGGCGGTACGAGGAGCACGAGGGCGCGCCCCCAGTCCCGTACGAGCAGGTAGCCCGCCCCGACGACGGCCAGGAACAGCCCGGCCACCGGCGACGCCATGGTGGCCAGGGCCGCGCAGCCGGCGGCGATGACGAGCCGCCGTTCCCGGACCAGCACCAGGCAGGCGGCCAGCCCGAAGGCGAGGCCGAGCGCGAAGGTCGTACGCCCCGAGGCGACGTTGCACCACAGGGCGAGGGAGGCGAGCAGGGCGGGCCACAGGGGCCTGCGCACGCCGGTCCGCCCGATCAGCACGGCCGCCAGCCAGGCGCCGGCCAGCCCGGAGGCCACGGTGACCGTGCGCACGCCGAGCAGGGCCATCAAGTGGGGCGATATCACGCTGTAGTTGACGGTGTGCGTCCCGCCGTACCAGAACAGCCCGTACGGCGAACCAGCGTGCCGCGAGGTGAAGTCGGCCCATGCCTCCTGCGCGGCGAGGTCGCCCCCGCCGGTGGCGAGAAACGCCCACCACACCGCGTACAGCGGGATGGTGGGCAGGGTGGCGAGCAGGGCCACGCGATGCCGGCGCCCGAAGGCGCGCAGGGCATCGCCCGGGCGTCTCTCCCGCTGCCGTTCGGGGCGGGGGACGGTCGTCAGTGCGGCAGGGACCACGGTGGGGGTTTCCGTTCGGCGTCATCGGGGGCACGGCGGGGGCACGTGCGAAGACGATAATTCGAACAGAAACGTTGATCGGGCCCGGGCTGGATCAGTGGGCGGCGGTGGAGGCCCAGTCGACGAAGGCGGCGAACGCGGCGGGGGCCAGGGTGAGGACCGGCCCCGCCGGGGTCTTGGAGTCGCGGACGGCGACGGTGGTGCGGTGGGGGAGTTCGGCGACTTCGAGGCAGTTGCCGCCCTGGTCGCCGCTGTAGCTGGACTTACGCCACAGGGTCTCCGACGCTATCGCCTTGCTCTCCATGGCTTTCCTCCATCAAGCTCCGGATGAGCTCCGCCGATTCTCTGAGGGAGAGCGCGGAGGCCTGGAGATGATCGTATCGGAGTGAGCAGTCCTTGACGGTGTCTGGATTGGCGGTCGGATGCCCGCTTCCGTACCCCTCGGTGTAGACGATGGACGGGTCTCTCGCGAAGCGGTAGACGTCGAATGAGCCTTGTAGTCCTGTGTGCGCTCCCGCCGAGTAGGGCAGGACCTGGATGTTGATCCGTGGGTTGCTTTCGAAGGTCAACAGGTGGGCGAGTTGCTCTCGTATGATCCCCCGCCCGCCGATCTCCTGGCGCAGCGCCGCCTCGCTGAGCACGGCCCAGAAGACCGGCGGCTCCTCCTTCTCGAAGATGCTCTGGCGCGCGATCCGGACTGCGGTGCGGTCGTCCAGGTTGCTCTGGTCCAGCACACCCAGGACGGCACCCGCATACGCATGGGTCTGGAGGAGACCGTGGATCATGTGCGTCTCGAACGAGTAGATTTCGGTGGCCCTCGACTGCAACTCGGCCACCTGTTGAAACCAGGCCGGGACCTGACTGCGCATCACCAGGTCGACCAGCCGCGACAGCAGCCCGCCCGTTCCCAGGGCGGCGTCGACACGCTCACTGAATTCCGGTGTCGGCAGCTTGCGCGCGGTCTCGATCTGACCGACCAGTGAGCCCGTGTAGTTGACGATGTCGCCGAGCTGCCGCTGCGTCAGCCCGGCCGCCTCCCGATGGCGCCGCAGCTCGAAGCCGTAGTAGTCGAGCGGCGACGCGCCCGGGTCGAGGACGTTGATGTGGGTCATGCGGAGAGCCCCCTCTCGCACAACTCGGTCCACCACAGGACCGGTTGTATCCGTTCAGTAGCCCACAGTAGTCGTCCGACGTCAGGCTCGTGCCGTGAACGAATACTTTCCCTCGGTCCTCGTGGGCCACTGCGCGAACCAGTACCGGATGAGCTTCACGGCGGGCGCCCACTCGGCCGGGCACGTCCGGCGCATCGTCCGCTCGTATCTGGCCGAATGGGACCTCGCCGACCTGTCCGACGCCGTGGAGCTCGGCGTGACCGAGCTGCTGGCCAACGTCGTACGGCATGTCCCCGACCGCCGCTGCACGCTGGTGTTGCTGCGGCGGGCGGACGGCGGCGGTGTCCGGGTGGAGGTGGCGGACGGCAGCCCCCGGCTCCCCGTCGCGGCCGGGCGGGTGAGTGACGACTCGGAGAGCGGCCGGGGGCTGGTGCTGCTGGACGCGGTGGTCGACAAGTGGGGCGTGGGGCCGGGGCCCAGGGGTGGCAAGACCGTGTGGTTCGAGTGCGCGCCCGCCTAGAGCATCCGGGCCAGGCGCCGGGCGGTGGACTCGTCGGCCGGCGTCATCACCGTCATCCGGTGTCCGGTGTCCGGGACATGGGTGGAGACGAAGTTCAGCTGGAGCTGCCCGACGAGGGGGCTGTCGAGGCGCTTTGTCTCGTACTGCTGGGGCAGCACGTCGTGCCGGGCCCACAGCTGGGCGAACTCCTCCGATCGCTCCCGGAGGTCGTCGACGATGCCGGCGGCGGCAGCGGCCCCCAGATCGGTGCCGATCTCGGTGCGCATCCTCGCGACCATCCGGGCGGCGACCAGGTCGTCGTCGACGTAGCGGCTGCGCCAGTCCGGGTCGGTGAAGAACTGCACCGCGCAGTTGCGCTCACCGGGCGGGATGAGGTCCATGTCGGTGAAGAGGAACCGGTAGGCACGGTTGTAGGCCAGCACGTCGAACAGCGGCGTCTGCAGGCATGCGGGGAACGGGTCGAGCTTGTCCAGGACGGGCTGGAACGCCGCGGGGAGCCCCGGATCGTCTTCGGCGGGCTCGTCCTTCGGCGTACTCGATCCGGCGAGCTGGTGCAGGTGCCGTTGTTCGACGTCATCGAGTTGCAGGACGCGGGCGACCGCCCGGAGGACCTGGGTGCTGACGTTGATCGGCCGACCCTGTTCCAGCCAGGTGTACCAGGTGACGCCGACCCCGGCGAGGACAGCGACTTCCTCACGCCGCAGGCCGGGCGTCCGCCTTCGCCCGGTGGACGGCAGGCCCGCCTGCTGCGGGGTCACGCGTTCGCGGCGGCTCCGGAGGAAGTCACCGAGTTCACGCCGGATCGCGGCCGACCTGGACGCTGTCATGTCATCAGTCTCCCGTACGGAGAACCTGGCATCCAGGTGCTGGTCAGTACCCCCATAAACGGGCTCCTGGTGCCAGGATAAGCAGCCCTTCAGGGTCGAGGTCATGACGACTTCCGCATCTTCCGCACCGAAGAACGACCGCGCCGCGCCACCGTCCGCGCAGGCCCCCTCGCAACCGGCGGCTCCCGGGCTGGGGACGGGCCGGCTCCTGACCACACTGTCGGCGCTGCTGCTGTCGGTGGTCAGCTTCTCGGCCGCGGGCATCGCCGTACCCGACATCGGCGCGTCCCTGGGAGCCACTGCCGCCGAGCAGTCCCTGGTGGTGTCGGTGTACGCACTGGGGTTCGCCGTCCCGATGGTCCTGGGCGGCAGACTCGGGGACCTGTACGGGCGACGCCTGCTCTTCCTGGTCGGCATGGCCGGCTTCACCCTGTTCTCCCTGGGCGCGATGCTGGCCCCGGACATCACCGTGCTGATCGTCGCGCGAGCCCTCACCGGGATCTCCGCGGCGGCCATGGTCCCTCAGGTGCTGGCGACGATCACGGCGTCGACCCAGGGGGCCGAACGGGCTCGTGCCGTGGCGCTGTTCGGTGCGACCGCGGGCGGGGCCACCGCGATCGGTCAGGTCCTCGGCGGTGTGCTGCTGTCCGCCCCGCTGCCCGGTGCCCCTTGGCGCATGGTCTTCGCGATGAGCGTGGTCATGGGCGTGCTGGCGTTCGGCGCGGCGCTGCGCTGGCTGCCCGACACCCGTGCGCCCGGCCACCGGTCGCTCGACCTGGCCGGGACCGCTCTGCTCGGGCTTGCCCTGCTGGCGCTCATGCTGCCGGTCTCCCAGGGGGGCGCCCTGGGCTGGCCGGTCTGGTGCTGGGCGTTGCTGGGGGCGACGCCGGTGCTCTTCGCGGTGTTCTGGTGGTGGCAGCTGCGGCTGCACCGCGGCGACGGCGTGCCGCTCGTACCGCCGCCGCTGTTCCGGCTCAGGTCGTACCGGATCGGACTGGTGATGGCGCTGCTGCTCCAGTCGGCGTTCGGCGCGTTCACGTTCCTCTACGCGATCTCCACGCAGACGGGGCTCGGCTGGTCGCCCATGCACGCGGCCCTCGTGCTGCTGCCGTTCTCCCTGTGCTTCCTCACCGTGTCGATCTGGTCGGGGAAGCTCGCGCCCCGCTTCGGGTTCCGCAGGCTCCTGGTCGTCGGCGGCATCATTCAGGCCGCGCTCCTGAGCGGCACGGCCGGGTCCGTGTTCGTCCAGGGCTCCGGCCTGGACTCGTGGACGTTCGGCGCTCTGCTCGTCGGGGTCGGGGTCGGACAGGCCTTCATGTTCGGGCCGCTCGTCGGAGCGATGATCGCGGAGGTCCCGCCCACGACGGCGGGAGCGGCATCCGGCACGCTGCAGACCACCCAGCAAGCCGCGATGGGCCTCGGCGTCGCCGTCGCCGGCGGCCTGCTGGGCGCGGCCCTGTCCGGCTCCACCGCCCCGGCAGGTGAGGCCTATACGACCGCGTTGGCGATCTGCATGCTCGTCCAGGCGGCTTGCGCCCTCGTCTTCGCCCTGTGCGCGCTTGTCCTGCCCCGGCGCTAGAACAGGCCCTGGCTAGGCCAGGGACTCCTGCGACGGTACGACGACCCCGTACATGTCGGCGACGGTGGCGAGGGCGCCGTAGTGCACCTGGCGGGCGTCGAGTTCGGTGTCCGCGACCGGCAGGGCGCGGGTGGCGCAGGCGTCGGCGACGACCGTGGGGCGGAGGCCGCGCAGGAAGGCGCCCTGGGCGGTGAACGCCACGCACATGTGCGTCATGAAGCCGACGACGACGAGGTCGTTGTGTCCGGCCGCGTCGACGTGCTCGCCCAGGTCGGTGCCGAAGAAGGAGTCCGGTGCCTGCTTGGTGACGACGGGTTCGCCGTCGACCGGAGCGACGCTCGGGTGGATCTGCCCGATCTCGGCCCGGACGTCGTACGGGGTGCCCTCGCCGCCGTCGTGGACGACGTGGATGACCTTGGCGCCCTCCTGGCGGGCCCGTGCCAGCAGGCGGGAGGCGGCGTCGAGCGCGGCCTGCCAGCCGTCCAGTTCCATCACGCCGGTCGTGTAGGTGTTCTGGTAGTCGACCAGGACGAGGGTGGAGTCGGCGAGCTTGGCGGGAGTGTCGTCGAGTCCGTTGAGGCGGCGCAGCGTGGTCCTGGGCATGGGGAACCCCCTGGTGGTCGGAGTGGGATGACGGGTGGCGACCCGCGCCTACGACGCTACGGCCGGCGCGGGATGTCGGCAATGTCGTCTAACCTGCAGATACCGACATGCCCGGTAGCCGCAAGACCGCATGACCTGCGTGGCCACGCGCCCGCGGGAGATCGCTGAGGAGCCCGTGAACTCCGTGGAACGACTGATCGTCGTCGTCCTCTTCGAGGGCGTCGACCTGCTCGACGTCACCGGACCGCCGGAGGTGTTCGCCCTCGCCCGGCGCGAGGCGGACGAGGCGGCGGGCTACGACGTCGTCCTCGCCGCCGAGACCCTGGACCCCGTCACCACCGGCGCCGGGGTGCGCGTCCTGCCCGACGCGACCTTCGACGAACTGGCCACGAGGGCCGTCGACACCCTCATCGTGCCCGGCGCGGTCGAGGTCGACGAGCGGGGCCGTGTCCGCGCCCTCACCGACCCGGCCGTGGTGAAGCGGGTCGGGGAACTCGCCGGCCGGACCCGGCGGGTCACGTCCGTCTGCGTGGGAGCGCACGTCCTGGCCGCCGCCGGGCTGCTCGACGGCAAGCGTGCCACCACGCACTGGTCGACCGCGCGGCAGCTCGCCGACGAGCATCCGGCGGTCGAGGTCGACGCCGACCCGATCTTCGTCCGGGAGGGCGACGTGTGGACGGGCGCGGGCATCAGTTCCTGCCTCGACCTCTCCCTCGCCCTTGTCGCCGACGACCTCGGCGAGGACGTCGCCCTGCGCGTCGCCCGGCAGCTGGTGATGTACCTGAAGCGGCCGAGCGGCCAGAGCCAGTTCAGCGTCCCTCTGGAGCAGGTCTCCACGACCCGCCGCGTCGAGGACCTCCGCCACCACGTCCTGCGCAACCTCGCCGAGCCGCTCACCGTGGCCGACCTCGCCGCGCACGTCCACGTCAGCGACCGGCAGCTCACCCGGATCTTCAAGAACGAACTCGGCACGACCCCGCACGCCTACATCGAGTCGGTCCGCGTCGAGGCGGCGCGCCGGCAGCTCGAATCCACGGACGCCACCTTGGAACGCGTCGCCTCGGCCTGCGGTTTCGGCACCGTCGACACCCTGGTCAGGGCCTTCCGCCGCAGACTCGACACGACCCCGACCGAGTACCGGCGCCGATTCAGGACGGGCTCCGGCTGAGCCTCCCGTCTCCTGTGCTGATCGACGAGCGCCGACGAGAGACTGCCAACCCCCGGTCACGGGTGATCGCGGTTGAGGAACCAGACGGTCCAGAGCACCATGGAGCACGCCGTGGCCAGCCGGAAGACGAGCCACCACCGGCTTCGGACAAATCGCCGCGACACAGCCACGAAAGGTCGGGTGTAGCGCCCCCTGCGGAGGCTCTCCATGAGGAACTCCCGCTCCAGTGGCGTCAGGTCATCGGCTGAGCCGTCTGTCTTGATGAAGGCGTCGCGGGCGGCCACCAGACGCGTACCCCGGTACAAGGCGTCGGAGTCCCTGTCCAGTTGAGCCCATTCTCTGGCTGCCTCCGTCAGCCGCCGCTGTAGGCGCAGACGTTCGCGATCGGCTTCCACCCAGGTGTGCAGCCGGGGCCATGCCGTGATCAGTGCTTCGTGACTCAGGTTCATGGTGGCGTCGTCCGCCGTGACCAACCGTGCCCGGACAAGCCTTTCCAGTACCGCCTCGGCCTCCGGGGACCGGGCCAGCTCGTCCCGGTCGACGGGCCGCCGGGTGTCCGGTGCGCCGTCTCCGGGGGCGATCAACCGCAGGAGCATCATGCGGGCGAGCCCGGCCTGTGCCTCGGACATGTCGCGGAACAGCTCTTCGGCGGTGTGCGCGACGGCCCCCTGGATACCGCCGATCGCGCGGTAGGCCTGAAGCGTCAGCGTACGTGCCCGGCGGCGGTGCCAGAGCTCCAGCAGGGTATGCGACATCAGGGGCAGGGCACCGGGCTCCTGAGCCATGTCGGCGATGATCTGGGAGGTCAGGGCTCGTTCCACGACCAGGCGTGAGGCTGTGGCCGGTTTCACGATCGCGTCCCTGACCTGCTCCGGAGACATGGAGCCGACCAGTTGGGTCGCCGTGTTCAGCGCCTCGACGAGCTCGGGGTGGTCGGCGCAGTGGCCGTAGAAGTCGGCGCGGACCGTGACGACCACCCGTAGGCCGCCCTCGCCGAGGATCGGGCGGGAGTGCAGGAGACCCTGGAGGAACCCGGAGCGTTCCGAGGGGTCGCGGCAGAGCGTGAAGAGTTCTTCGAACTGGTCGACGAGCAGTACCGTCGGCGCGGCGCCCTCCACCGGAGACAGAAGCCCGCCATGTGTGGTGAGGGGGGTCTCGCCCGGCGTGCAGATGCGGATGGTGCTAGGCCGGCCGCCGTTTTCCGGAAGCCGGCGCAACGCCGGTACCAGACCGGCGCGCAGCAGTGAGGACTTGCCACTGCCGGAAGGCCCGACGAGTGCGACGAACGGGTGCTTGCGAGTCATCTCCAGCAGGTCGCCGACAAGGTGTTCCCGGCCGAAGAAGAGACCGTCGTCCGTGGTTTCGAACCGGGCCAGCCCACGGTAGGGCGCGGGATCGTCCGGGGAGGGCGTCGGGCCGGAGGGCAGGCGTTCGGTCAGTTCGCGCCAGCGGCGCTCCCATTCGTCCGGGTGGCCTCCGCACGCCGCGACATAGGCGAGGGTGACCGGCAGGGACGGCGGCCGTTCACCTGCCGCCGCACTGGACAGAGTGGGGGCGGAGTAGCCGGTGCGGCGGGCCATGTCCCGGTAGGTGGGGCTTTTGGCCGCCCTGCGCAGCGCCCGTAGATCGTGAGCGAACCGCTGCACCGGGCCCGCCGTCGGATCCAGCGGCTTCTCGGAGCGTCCCACGGACCTGATCCCCCTTCGCGTTTCGGCTTCCCAGTCCAGTCCTCACCGTATGCGGAACGTGATTGGTAGGCGGCTGCGCGGCGGCTGACCAACAATCCTCCGGCTATTTGACTGCTGGTCACAGGCGTTTCACCCGCCCCCTCGATCCGAGGCGTTGACCGCCGTCCACGTCGGTGGACTCACTACTTCTCAGGGAGCAGACCATCATTGCGCAGTCGACCCGTGCACAGGCACATGCCGACGAGGCTGGAGGGCCGGCCCGTCGGCCGCAGGTTTCATGGGGGTGCGGAGGCCGCCGAGGGGCGGTGGTGCCGGTACTACTGCCCGCGGTGGTCGCGCTTGGTTCGGGGTGGTGGGGAATCGACCGGCAGAACAGCATGTGGCGCGATGAGTCGGTCACCTATCAGGTGGCGCACCGCTCGCTGGGCGACCTGTGGGATCTGCTGGGCACGATCGACGCCGTGCACGGCCTCTACTACGTTCTCATGCACGTCGTCTTCGCTGTGTGGGACGGCGGTCTGCCCGCCTTGCGACTGCCGTCGGTCCTGGCGACATCGGTGGCGGCGGCCGGAGTGGGAGCGATCGGTGCGGGGCTTGCAGGACGCCGTGCCGGTGCCTTCGCGGGACTCGTGTTCGTAGCGCTGCCGGTGACACAGCACTACGCGCAGGAGGGGCGTTCCTATGCGCTGGTCTCGGCGGCCGTCGTATGGGCCACGTACTTCCTTCTGCGTGGTGTGACCGCGGGTGGTGGCAGAGCGTGGGCGGCGTACGCCCTGACGCTCGGCCTCGCGTGCTGGCTGCACGAGTTCGCCGTACTGGTCCTGGTGGCCCATGGGCCGACCTTGTGGCTGGTGCGGGTTCCCAGCCGGGTGTGGCGTCGCTGGGGCATCGTGTCGGCCGTGGTCCTGGTGACCGTGTTGCCACTGGCCGTGGTGAGCGCCGGACAGGCCGATCAGCAGCTCGGCTGGCTCGGACGTCCGGGGCTGGCAGCATGGCTGCGATTCCTGGCGACGTCGAGCGCGGGTGTCCTGCTCAGTCGGTTCCTCGTGCGGGGGGCTGCTCGAATGACCGTCCGAGGGAGTGATCGGGGAACGCTCCTGGCTTGCCTGGCACTGCCGATGCTCGTTGCCCCGGCGGGTGTGCTGATGACGTTCTCTCTTGTCAGCCCCTGGTACGTGGAGCGTTACGTTCTGTACGGGATGGTGGGACTGGCCCTGTTGGCGGGGGCGGCACTGGACCGCTTGGCAGGATTGCGGGACGGACTCGCCCCCGTCGCTCGGATGCTGATCGTCCTCGTCTCCGCCGTGGCGGTGCTCTTGGTTCTCGTGCCCTGGTCCATGCTGGTGCGTTCGCCGGAGAGCCGGAAGGACGACGTCGTCGCCGTCGCCCAAGCCGTCGGGCGGGTCGCCGGCCCGGACGACGGACTGCTCTTCATGCCCGCTCGACGACGTGAGTGGCTCCTGTCGTACCCGTCTGTGTACGGGCGCTTGGAAGACCTGGCCCTTGCCGAGTCCCCCGCCGCGTCGGGAACCCTGCAGGGGGTCGAGCTGCCCGCGGAGACGATCCGGCAGAACATCCTGGCCCACGACCGCGTCGTCGCGCTGACCGATCCTCCCGGTCAGCCGCTCGACACTGTCGCGGAGGAGGCGGTCAAGCGGCGGGCCCTGGCGAGCCACTTCCGTCCCTGCGAGCGCGTACGGGTGCGGGGCGCGCGGGTGATCGTCTACGCACGCGCCGGGAACTGCGGTTCGGGTTCCGAGCCTCCGGACGCGTCGATTGGCGGCGGACCGGACCGGACCGGACCGGCGTACGCCCGTGCGGGCGGGCCTGCCCCGTGGACGATCTCGCGGCACGCATGTTCGAGGGTTCATCCGTGGCGGCGAAGCCTGATGTCAGCAGGCGGGTAGGCCCGTACCGGCCGGAGATCCGGGTGGCGCTTTTGCTGGAGGTCCCGATGAGCACGCCTGAGCCCGACGGCTTCAGTTCTCCCCAGCCGAGGACACGCCTGTCCGTCGAGGAACTGCTGGCGGCAAAGAACACGCAGCCGATTCGCTCTCTGGGCGATCTCGCCGCCGACACGTTCGAGTCGGACGAGGAGCTGGAGCAGTTCCTCGCCTTCACTCATGCCGAGCGTCACCGCGACGCCGCCTGAGGCCGCCCGGATGCGACCCGTCATCGTCGCCGCGGGGGGCTCTCACCTACGACCTGCCGCTGGCCACTCTCAACCTGAAGAACTACGAGGACTTCCGTCTCCACCAGGTCTCCGGATTCTCGGCGGCGAGTAGCAGCCGTTGCCCCTCGGATTCGGCGTTCTGCGCCGTCGAACGCATGAAGGCGACGGCCCCGCTTCGTATGGAGTCCCGTCACGTGGGGCGGCCCACCTCGTCGGCCTTCTCGAACGTGACCGGCGCCTCGAAGGCCGCCCGGCGGGTGGCGCGGCGCAGGGCCTTCAGGACCGGGGTGCCGAGCGCGAGGGTCAGGACGACCGTCATGGCGGCGCGGCCCGTGTCCCAGCCGAGGGACGTGGCCAGGCAGTAGGCGAGGAAGCGGGCCAGGTTGCCGGCGACGCCCGCGTCCGGATCGGGGGCGATGGTCGAGCCCTCCGGATCCAGGAAGGGCCAGCCCTGCATGTTCATGATCGTGCCGTAGGCGAACGCGGCCAGGAAGCCGTACGCGGCGAGCACGAACAGCTCCGGGCGCCCGCGCAGGCGGTCGGGGAAGGGCAGCAGGCCCGCGCCCATCGTGAACCAGCCCATCGTCAGCATCTGGAACGGCATCCACGGGCCCACCCCGCCCGTGAGCAGCGCGGACGCGAACATCGTGACCGAGCCGAGGACGAAGCCGAAGCCGGGGCCCAGGACCCGGCCGCTGAGGACCATGAGGAAGAACATGGGTTCCAGGCCGGCCGTCCCCGCCCCGATCGGGCGCAGCGCCGCGCCCGTCGCCGCCAGGACGCCGAGCATCGCCACGGCCTTGGGGCCGAGGCCCGACTCCGCGATCGTCGCCGCCACCACGGCCACCAGCAGCACCAGCAGACCCGCGAACAGCCAGGGCGCGTCCTGGGCGTGGGCGTTCAGCGAGGCGTCCGGCGGGGCCAGGAAGGGCCAGCCGAAGCCCGCCACGCCCACCGCGCTGACCAGGACGAGAGCGGCGACGGAGCGGGGGCCGAGGCGGACGGCGCGGGCCCGGCGGTCGACGGGTGGGGCACTGCTCATGACAGTGCCTCCCGAACCTGCGCGACCGTGAGCCACTTGCGCGGCGCCAGCACCTTCGCCACCTGCGGTGCGAAGGAGGGGGAGGCCACCACCACATCGTCCGCCGGACCGTCGGCGATCACCTCGCCCTCGGCGAGCAGCACGACCCGGTGGGCCAGCTCGGCGGCGAGTTCCACGTCGTGCGTGGCCAGCACGATCGCGTGGCCCTCGGCGGCCAGCCCGCGCAGGATCCCGGCCAGCCGGGCCTTCGCCGCGTAGTCCAGGCCGCGCGTCGGCTCGTCCAGGAGGAGCAGCGGCGGGCGGGCCGTCAGCACGACCGACAGGGCGAGGGTGAGGCGCTGGCCCTCGGAGAGGTCGCGGGGGTGGGTGTCGTCGGTGACGCCGGGGAGCAGTTCGGCGAGGAGGGCGCGGCAGGTGCCGGGAGCCGCGTCCGCGTCCCCGTCGGCTGCCGCGCACTCGGCGGCGACCGTGTCGGCGTACAGCAGGTCGCGCGGCTCCTGCGGGACCAGGCCGACCCGGCGCACGAGGTCGCGGGGGGCCGTGCGGTGCGGCACCGCGTCGCCGGCGCGGACCGAACCGGCGGACGGTTCGACGAGGCCGACGAGGGCGGAGAGCAGCGTGGACTTCCCGGCGCCGTTGCGGCCCATCAGGGCGACGGTCTCGCCGGGGGAGACGGTCAGGTCGACACCGCGCAGCGCGTGGATCCGGTCCCGGCGGACGGTGAGGGAACGGACCTCGGCGGCGTACGGGGAGGCGGCGGCCGTTTCCGCCCGCTTCCCGCGCCGCCACCGACGGGAGGCGGGGGGCCGGAGCGCGGGGGGTGCCGGCGGCGCGGCGGCCGGTGGGGTGTGGTCCGGTATCTCCCGGCCGGCCAGCCGGTCCCGCAGCGGGGCCGCGCGGCGCCGGGCGTCGCGGATCGTCAGCGGCAGCGGGGACCAGCCCGCCAGCCTGCCCAGGCCCACCACCGGCGGATACACCGGGGACACGGCCATCACGTCCGCCGGGGGTCCGAGGAGCGGGGCCGCGCCGGGGGCCGGGAGCAGGACGACCTGGTCGGCGTACTGGATGACGCGTTCCAGGCGGTGCTCGGCCATCAGGACCGTCGTGCCGAGGTCGTGGACGAGGCGCTGGAGGACGGCCAGGACCTCCTCCGCCGCGGCGGGGTCGAGCGCGGACGTCGGCTCGTCCAGGACCAGTACCCGCGGGTGCGGGGTGAGGACCGAGCCGATCGCGACCCGCTGCTGCTGGCCGCCGGAGAGGGTGGCGATGGGGCGGGCGCGCAGACCGGACAGGCCCAGCAGGTCGAGGGTCTCCTCCACCCGGCGGCGCATCACGTCCGGAGGAAGGCCGAGGGACTCCATGCCGTAGGCGAGTTCGTCCTCGACGGTGTCCGTCACGAAGTGGGAGAGCGGGTCCTGGCCGACCGTGCCGACGACGTCGGCGAGTTCGCGCGGCTTGTGGGTGCGGGTGTCGCGGCCGGCCACGGTGACCCGGCCGCTCAGCGTGCCGCCGGTGAAGTGCGGGACCAGGCCGCTGACCGCGCCGAGCACGGTCGACTTGCCGACCCCGGACGGGCCGGCGAGCAGGACGAGTTCGCCTTCGGGGACCTCGAGGTCCACGCCCCGGACGGTGGGTTCGGCGGCCCCGTCGTACGTCACGGAGACATCCTCGAAGCGGATCACGACGGCTCCTTGACGGGTGCGGGGTGAGGGGCGGGGGTGACGAACGCCGGGAGCAGGCCGACGAGTACGGCCGCCGCCGGCCACAGCGGGAGGGTGGGCGCGACCAGCGGGACGACGCCCGGGTGCAGGGCCGCCGGCTCCCGGGCGGCGGCGAGGAACATCAGCGCCGCCACCGCCGCGCCGGAGGCGCTGACCAGCCAGGCGCGGGCGTCCCAGCGGTCCGGACGGTACCGGGTGCGGACCGACCGGCGACCGCCGAGCCACAGGCCCGCGAGCGCGGCGGCGACGCCGGCCAGCAGGACGGGGACGCCGTACGTGCCGCCCGCGGCGGTCAGCAGCCCGTACGTCCCCGCGCAGACGCCGAGCAGGCCGCCCAGGGTGAGGACGGCGGTGGTACGGCGTACACGTGCGGGGACCCGGGCGGTACGGCCGTAGCCGCGGGCGTCCATCGCGGCGGCGAGGGCGACGGAGCGCTCCAGGGCACCCTCCAGTACCGGGAGCCCGACCTGGAGCAGACCCCGTAGGCCGTTGTCGGGGCGGCCGCGCAGCCGGCGGGCGGCGCGCAGGCGCTGGACGTCGGCGATGAGGTTCGGGGCGAAGGTGAGGGCGACGACGACGGCCACGCCCATCTCGTACAGGGCGCCGGGGAGGGACTTGAGGAGGCGGGCGGGGTTGGCGAGGGCGTTCGCGGCACCGACGCAGACGAGGAGGGCGGCCAGCTTCATCGCGTCGTACAGGGCGAAGGCGAGGCCCTCGGCGGTGACCCGGCCACCCAGGCGGATGCCCTGCGCCCAGTCGGGGAGGGGGACTTCGGGGAGGGTGACGAGGGTGTGGGTGCCGGGGATGGGGGAGCCGAGGACCGTGGTGAAGAGGAGGCGGATGAGGAGGACGGCGAGGGCGAGTTTGACGAAGGCGCCGTAGGAGCGGGACCAGGGGGCGTGGGGGCGGCGGGCGATGACGACGTAGGCGGAGACGGCTACGAGGAGGGAGAGGAGGAGGGGGTTGGTGGTGCGGGTGGCGGCGGTGCCCAGGGCCAGCGCCCAGAGCCACCAGGCACCGGGGTGGAGCGCGGGGCCCTGGCCGCGGGGGATGGCCGCGCCTGCCGATGCCGACAGGGTGCCGGCCGCGGGCAGGCGCGCCGCCCCGGCGGGACGATCGCCCGCGCCCGGAGGCAGCGCGGCACGATCGCCCGCAGCCGGCCGGCCCGCCGGGTCAGTCGGTGGCATTCCTGCGCCGCCTCGCCTGCCAGGCCGCCGCTCCGGCCAGGGCCGCCACGAGGGCGATGCCCGCGTAGAGGCCGGCCGACGGGCCGCTGTCGTCCTGCGCGCTCTCCCGGTCCGGGGCCGCCGTGGCCGTCGAGTCCTCCTGCGAGCCCTCCTTCTGCGACACCTGCTCCCCGCACCCCGACCGCGGGTAGCCCGCGATGCCGCACAGCAGGGCGCTGGTGCTGTAGCGGAGGGGGTCCGCCACGGCGGCCAGGGCGTCGGCCGTCGTGGCGTCCGGGGAGACCCGGGCGCAAGCCGTGCGCGGGGCCGGCGGGGTCTCGCCGGACGGGGCGTCGGACGCCGTACCGAAGTCGAGGACCAGGGCGACGCGCTTGCTGCCGTCCTCGGCCGGTGTCCTCGCGCAGACCGACGCGAAGTCCGCGGCGCCGCGCGGCTGCGCCGCGTCACCCGAGTTCTCGCTCACCGCGAAGCGGAAGCCCTGGACGTCGCCGTCGGAGGGGCGGGCGAGGGACGGGCCCTGGGTGGCGTAGACCCAGCGGTCGCCGTCACGCTCCCAGAAGGACCAGTAGCGGTAACCGGCGGCCTGCGCCTGGCCCGCGGTCCCCGCCAGCAGGAACGCGGCCAGGAAGAGGAGGACGACGCGGCGGGTCACGGCTGCCGCTTCTTGTTGCGGCCGCTCAGCAGGAAGCCGACGCCGATACCGAGGACCAGGCAGACGCCGACGAACCACCAGACGCCGAAGCCGGAGTCGTCCTTCTTCTCGTCCTCGTCCGCGGCCTTGTCGCTCGTGGTGACGGTGTCCTTCGCCGCCGCCCCCTGCGGAGCCGGCCCCGTCGCGTTCAGTTTCTCCACCAGGTCCGTGCCACCGAAGGCGCGCGGGTCGGTGCCCGTGGCGTGCGCGGCGAGGATCAGCTGGGCGTAGGCGGCCGGGCCGCTCTGCTCGGCCCACTGCACGGCGTTCTTCTCCAGCCAGGCCAGCGGCTCGGCCGCCGTGTCCCTGCCGCCCTGCGCGGCGAGCGCGACGACCGCGTCGGCGGTGTTGCCGTAGTCGGGCTGCTCGGCGGAGCCGCCGAGGGCGGACGTGAGGTGACCGTCCTCGCCGAGGGCGTCGGTGAGGTACGCGGCGCCGTTCGCGGCGGCCTGCTCGCGGGTGGGCTCGCCCGCGTCGGTGCAGGTCGCGCCGCCGGTCTTCCCGCCGGCCTCGGTGACCAGTCCCTTGCCGAGCGCGCCGAGGACGCCGGCGGCCGTCGCGTCCGCGTTGGCGAGCAGCTTGCCCTTCTGGTCCGGGTACCCGAAGGCGCCGCCGTCCTCGGCGCAGGGCAGGGCGGAGGCCAGCAGCGCGTCGTACGGGGACTTGCCGTCCTTCTCGACCCCCGCCGGGTCGGTCTCCGTGGCGGTCAGGGCGCCGATGACGACGGAGGTGGAGTTGGCCTCGCTGGGCCCGCCGGGGGTGTAGCCCCAGCCGCCGTCCTTGTTCTGCACGGACTTCAGCCAGGCCAGGGCGGACCCGACGGCGTCACCGTGGCCGCCGACGGCCGACAGGGCCTGGACGGCGGCGGCCGTGCTGTTGGTGTCGACCATGGTCTCGGCGTCGCAGGCCTGGGCCGGGTCGGCGCGGAAGGGGGCGAAGGCACCGTTGTCGCACTGCTGGTCCGTGAGCCACTTCACGGCCTGCGACGACGGGATCACACCGGCCGTGTCCTGCGCGAGCAGCGCGAGGGACTGGCGCCACACGCCGTCGAACCGAGGGTCGGTGGACCCGTACAGCCCGGACGGGCCGGACGGGGTGGACGGGGTGGACGCTGACGTGGACGGCGACGGATCGGCGGCGACCGCGGGCGCGGCGGCGGCGCCGATCACGGCTATGGCGGCCAGAGCCGCGGCGCTGCTGCGACGGCGGACGTTCATGAGCGGCGGGTGCCTTTCCCTGTGCGGGGCCGGACAGCACGGGGCACCCCCGGCGGCTCGGCCCCGTATGCCTCGACGGTGCCCGTGCGCCGGCGGGTGCCGGGCACGTGAGCCGGTCACGTCCGCGCGGGGCAGTCCGGCTCACCGTCCCGGAAGGCGGCCTCGACGGCCTCGGCGGGCGGCTCACGGTTGCGGGTCAGCGCCGGAATTGCACCGGCTTCCCCCCGTACGGGTGTGATGACGACGCGGCCACCTTACCCGGAGGCAACCGGCCCGGACCCGTGCGGCCGCTCACGCTTCCCCGTACCCGCCGCGTCGCGCTCCCCGGCCCCCGCCGCGTCGCGCTCCCCGGCCCCCGCCGCGTCGCGCTCCCCGGCCCCCGCCGCGTCGCGCTCCCCGGCCCCCGCCGCGTCGCGCTCCCCGGCCCCCGCCGCGTCGCGCTCCCCGGCCCCCGC
>NZ_JBNGGC010000053.1:0-31428 GCF_049974565.1 Streptomyces sp. WG5
ACGACTTCCAGGGCGTCGGCGAAGGGGTCGGCGGCGCTGCCGCCGTCCTGCTGGAACTCCGCGTCACCGGCTGACCCCCGCCCCCGCTCCACCCACCGGCCCGCCCCGGGAGTCCTTCTCCCGGGGCGGGCCGGTCTGCTGAGCGGGGGTCCCGGGCAAGAGCCGTGAAAATCCTTTCCATTACTTTCAAGACTCTTGCTGCAAGCCTTGCGTCGGCGTTACCGTCTCGCCGGGGTCGGACCCGATCGAGCCGTAGTCGCAAGGAGTTCACGCCTGTGATACCGAGATGGCCGGTGCCTGTCGCGCGCCGCACCGCACGAGCGAGACGGGTCGCGGCCGTCACCGTGACCGCGCTCGCCGCAGCCCTCCTCCCGCCCCTCGCCGCGCGGGCCGACGCCCCGCCCGCGCCCCCGTCCGACGCGAAGCTCGCGAAGGCCGACGCCCGCCACGACCTCACCCGCGAGCAGTTCTACTTCGTCCTGCCGGACCGCTTCGCCAACGGCGACACCCGCAACGACAAGGGCGGCCTGACCGGCACCCGGCTCGCCACCGGCCACGACCCCACCGACAAGGGCTTCTACCAGGGCGGCGACCTCAAGGGCCTGACCGAGAGGCTCGACTACATCAAGGGCCTGGGCACCACCTCCCTCTGGATGGCGCCCATCTTCAAGAACCAGCCCGTGCAGGGCACCGGCGAGAACGCCTCCGCCGGCTACCACGGCTACTGGATCACCGACTTCACCCAGGTCGACCCGCACTTCGGCACCAACCAGGACCTCAAGAACCTCATCTCCAAGGCGCACGCCAAGGGCATGAAGGTCTTCTTCGACGTCATCACCAACCACACCGCCGACGTCGTCGACTACGAGGAGAAGTCCTACGACTACCTGTCCAAGGGTGCCTTCCCGTACCTGACCCGGGACGGCGAGCCCTTCGACGACGCCGACTACGCCGACGGGGACCGCCGGTTCCCCCGCGTCGACGCGGGCTCCTTCCCGCGCACGCCGGTCGTGCCCGCCGCCAAGAAGGACGTCAAGGTCCCGAAGTGGCTCAACGACCCGGAGATGTACCACAACCGCGGCGACTCCACCTGGGCCGGCGAGTCCGCCACCTACGGCGACTTCTCCGGCCTCGACGACCTGTGGACCGAACGGCCCGAGGTCGTCAGCGGCATGGAGAAGATCTACCAGCGGTGGGTGAAGGACTTCGCCATCGACGGCTTCCGCATCGACACCGTGAAGCACGTCAACATGGAGTTCTGGACCCAGTGGGCCACCGCGCTGGACGCCTACGCGGCGAAGAAGGGCCGGGACGACTTCTTCATGTTCGGCGAGGTCTACTCCGCCGACACCGCCGTCACCTCCCCGTACGTCACCCAGGGCCGCCTGGACTCCACCCTGGACTTCCCCTTCCAGGACGCCGCCCGCGCGTACGTCTCCCAGGGCGGCAGCGCGAAGAAGCCGGCGGCCGTCTTCGGTGACGACTGGAAGTACACGACCGACAAGGCCAACGCCTACGAGCAGGTCACCTTCCTCGGCAACCACGACATGGGCCGCTTCGGCACCTTCCTCAAGCAGGACAACCCGAAGGCCACCGACGCCGAACTGCTGAAGAAGGCCAGGCTCGCCAACGAGCTGATGTTCCTCAGCCGCGGCAACCCCGTCGTCTACTACGGCGACGAGCAGGGCTTCACCGGCGCCGGCGGCGACAAGGACGCCCGCCAGCCGATGTTCGCCTCCCGCACCGCCGACTACCTGGACGACGACCAGCTCGGCACCGACCGCACCCACGCCGACGACGCGTACGACACGGGAGCACCGCTCTACCGGCAGATCAGTGCGCTCGCCAAGCTCCGCAAGGCCCACCCCGCCCTCGCCGACGGAGTGCAGACCGAGCGCTACGCGGCCGACGGCGCCGGCGTCTACGCCTTCTCCCGCACCGACGCCGAGAGCGGCACCGAGTACCTCGTCGCCTTCAACAACGCGGGCGAGGCGAAGACCGCGACCTTCCCGACCGGCTCGCCCGGCATGACCTTCCACGGCCTGTACGGCACCGACGCCGACGTGACGTCGGGCGCCGACAGCAAGGTCACGGTCACCGTCCCGGCCGGGTCGGCCGTCGTCCTGAAGGCCGCCGGCGAGCTCGCCGAGCCCGCGACCGAGCCGACGGTCACCCTCACCGCCCCCGAGCCCGGCGCCACCGGCACCGTCGAGGTGACCGCCGGCGTCACCGGCGGGCAGCTGAACCGCGTCGTCTTCGCCGCCCAGACCGGCGACGGCACGTGGCGCACCCTCGGCTCCGCCGACCACGCCCCGTACAAGGTCACCCACACCATCGGCGAGGACACCCCGGCCGGCACCGCCCTGCGCTACAAGGCGGTCGTCGTCGACTCGGCGGGCCGCACCGCGAGCGCCACGGCCGCCTCGACGACCGGCACCCCGCCCGTCGAACAGCCGCCCACCGCCGCTTCCCGCGACCACGCGATCGTCCACTACAAGCGGGAGGACGGGAACTACGACGACTGGGGCCTGTACGCCTGGGGCGACCTCGCCGACGGCGAGGCGACCACCTGGCCCGACAGCCACCCCTTCACCGGCCGCGACGCCTACGGCGCCTTCGCCCACGTCAAGCTCAAGCCCGGCGCGAGCAACGTGAACTTCCTCGTCGTCGACAAGGACGGAAACAAGGACGTCACCGACGACCGCACCATCGACGTCACCCGGACGGGCGAGGTGTGGATCGAGCAGGGCAAGGAGCAGGTCACCACGGAGCGGCCCGAGTACCCCGCCCAGGACACCACCAAGGCCGTCCTGCACTACCACCGCGCCGACGGGAACTACGACGGCTGGGGCCTGCACGTCTGGGGCGACGCCGCGCACCCCACCGACTGGTCGAAGCCGCTGATGCCGGTGAAGACCGACACCTATGGCGCGGTCTTCGAGGTACCGCTCACCGAGGGTGCCGACAGTCTCAGCTACATCGTCCACAAGGGCGACGAGAAGGACCTCCCCACCGACCAGGCCCTGGACCTCAAGGCCACCGGGCACGAGGTGTGGCTGGTGAGCGGCGAGGAGAAGTACCTGCTGCCGCAGCCGGCCGGCTCGGCGGCGGCCGTCGACCTCACCACCTCCGAGGCGATCTGGATCGACCGGAACACCGTCGCCTGGAACGGCTCCGACGGCGCCGCCTCCACCCAGCTGCTCGCCTCCCGCAGCGGCTCGGTCAAGGCCGAGAACGGCACCCTGACCGGCGGCGACGACACCACCTGGCTCCGCCTCACGAAGACCACCCTCACCGATGCCCAGAAGGCAGAGTTCCCGCACCTGAAGGAGTACACCGCCTGGTCCGTCGACCCGCGCGACCGCGACCAGGTGCGTGAGACCCTGCGCGGCCAGGTCGTCGCCTCCCAGCGTGCCGCCAACGGCGCCGTGCTCGCGGCGACCGGCGTGCAGATCGGCGGCGTCCTGGACGACCTCTACGCGGCCGACGCGACCAAGGCCGACCTCGGCCCGACCTTCGGCCACGGCCGTCCCACACTGTCCGTGTGGGCGCCGACCGCGCAGAACGTACGGCTGGAGATCGGCGACCGCACCGTCCGCATGCGGCGCGACGACGACACCGGCGTCTGGTCCGCCACCGGCCCGAAGTCCTGGAAGGGCAAGGCCTACCGCTACGTCGTCGACGTGTGGGCGCCCGACGCCGGGAAGGTCGTCACCAACAAGGTCACCGACCCGTACTCACTCGCCCTGACCACCGACTCCGAGCGCAGCC
Source organism: Streptomyces sp. WG5 (assembly GCF_049974565.1). Taxonomy (NCBI): domain Bacteria; kingdom Bacillati; phylum Actinomycetota; class Actinomycetes; order Kitasatosporales; family Streptomycetaceae; genus Streptomyces; species Streptomyces sp. WG5. The sequence goes on from NZ_JBNGGC010000053.1 coordinate 3,772, forward strand.
TCGTCGTCGACCTGGGCGACCGCTCCCTCGCCCCGCGCGGCTGGGACCGCTACGAGAAGCCCGAGGCGGTACCGCTGAGGGACGCCCAGATCCAGGAGCTGCACATCCGCGACTTCTCCGTCGCGGACCGGACGGCGGACCCGGACCACAAGGGCACCTACCTCGCCTTCACCGACGAGAAGAGCGACGGCTCCCGGCACCTGCGCGAGCTGGCCGAGGCGGGCACGTCGTACGTCCACCTCCTCCCGGCCTTCGACATCGCCACCATCCCCGAGAAGAAGTCCGACCGGGCCACCGTCGACTGCGACCTCGCCGCGCTCCCGGCCGACTCCGACAAGCAGCAGGAGTGCGTGGCGAAGGCCGCCGCCGAGGACGCCTACAACTGGGGCTACGACCCGTACCACTACACGGTCCCCGAGGGCTCCTACGCCACCGACCCGGACGGCACCGCCCGCACGGTCGAGTTCCGCGAGATGGTCAAGGCCCTCAACGAGGACGGCCTGCGGGTCGTCATGGACGTCGTCTACAACCACACCGCCGCCAGCGGCCAGGCCAAGACCAGCGTCCTCGACCGGATCGTCCCCGGCTACTACCAGCGGCTCCTCGCCGACGGCTCGGTGGCCAACAGCACCTGCTGCGCCAACACCGCCACCGAGAACGCCATGATGGGCAAACTGGTCGTCGACTCGGTCGTCACCTGGGCCAAGGAGTACAAGGTCGACGGCTTCCGCTTCGACCTCATGGGCCACCACCCGAAGGAGAACATCCTCGCGGTCAGGAAGGCCCTCGACGCCCTCACCCTCAAGAAGGACGGCGTCGACGGCAAGAAGATCATCCTGTACGGCGAGGGCTGGAACTTCGGCGAGGTCGCCGACGACGCCCGCTTCACGCAGGCCACCCAGAAGAACATGGCCGGCACCGGCATCGCGACCTTCTCCGACCGCGCCCGCGACGCCGTGCGCGGCGGCGGCCCCTTCGACGCCGACCCCGGCGTCCAGGGCTTCGCGTCGGGCCTGTACACCGACCCCAACCCCGCCGCGGACAACGGCACCCCGGCCGAGCAGAAGGCCCGCCTGCTGCACTACCAGGACCTGATCAAGGTCGGCCTGACCGGCAACCTCGCCGGCTACACCTTCACGGACACCGACGGCAAGGAGGTCAAGGGTTCCGAGGTCGACTACAACGGCGCCCCCGCCGGATACGCGGCGGCCCCGGGCGACGCCCTCGCCTACGCCGACGCGCACGACAACGAGACCCTCTTCGACGCGCTCGCCTTCAAGCTGCCGAAGGACACGTCCGCCGACGACCGGGCCCGCATGCAGGTCCTCGCCATGGCGACCGCCGCCCTCTCGCAGGGACCGGCGCTCTCCCAGGCGGGCACCGACCTGCTGCGCTCCAAGTCGCTGGACCGCAACTCCTACGACAGCGGGGACTGGTTCAACGCCATCCACTGGAACTGCGCCGACGGCAACGGCTTCGGCCGCGGACTGCCCCCGGCCGCCGACAACCAGGACAAGTGGCCGTACGCCAAGCCTCTGCTGGGCTCGGTGAAGGTCGGCTGCCCGCAGATCACGGGCGCCTCGGCGGCGTACCGGGACCTGCTGGAGATCCGTACGAGCGAGAAGGACTTCTCCCTCGGCACGGCGGGGCAGGTGCAGTCCCGGCTCTCCTTCCCGCTCTCCGGGAAGGACGAGACGCCCGGCGTGATCACGATGCGCCTCGGTGACCTCGTGGTCGTCTTCAACGCCACGCCCGAGCGGCAGGAGCAGCGCGTCGAGACGGCGGCACAGGCCGGCTACCGGCTGCATCCCGTGCAGGCGCAGGGCGCCGACTCCGTCGTGAAGCAGTCCTCGTACGCGGCGAAGACCGGCACGTTCACCGTGCCGGGCCGTACGGTCGCCGTGTTCCAGCGGGCCGGCTGACGGCGGGAGCGCTGCGGTTAGGGTGAGCCCTGCTGTTTCCTGAAACGGGAGGGCTCATGCCGCAGATCACCGTCGACTACTCCGCCGCGCTCGCGGACGACTTCGACCGGCCCGCCTTCGCGCGGGCCCTGCACACCGCCGTCGTCGAGATCGCGGCCGCCAAGCCGCCGGCCTGCAAGACGCAGTTCCGCCGCGGTGAGGACACCACGGTCGGCCCCGACACCGAGGGGCACGCCGTCGTGCACGTCACCCTGGGGCTGCTCGCCGGCCGCACCGACGAGACCAAGGTGCGTCTCACCGAGGCCGTGCTGGAACTGCTGCGCCAGTACGTCAAGCCGGGCGACGGCCTCGCCCTGCACGCCTCCGCCGAGGTGCGCGACCTGGACCCGTCGTACCGGAAGTTCGAGAGCTGACCCGCGAGAGGTGAGCCGGCCGGCCAGGTCGCTGAAGGGGCCGTCGGCCGGCTCGCCGGCGCGGAGGCGGCGCGGCAGGCTGCCGGTCTCCTCGTCGTGGGCCGCGCGCACCGCCGCCGGCGCGGCGGGGTCCCGCACGAGCCGGACCTCCGGCTCGGCACGCGGGATGCGGCGCCCGTCCCGCGGCCCGCCCCGGTAGTCGTCCGCACCCCTTGCCGATCGCCTCCGGCCCCCGAACGGGCCGGGCCAGGCCGGTGTCCTACCGCAGCCCGCCGATCGTCCGCCCGTCCTCCAGGGTGCCGGTCAGCTCGGCCTGTGCGCCCTGCCCGGTCTTCACCGTCAGCAGGTTCCCGTCGGCGGCGCCGCTGATGCCGCCCGTCGCCTCGACCGACTCCGTGCCGCGGTCGCCGGCGGCGAGCAGGTACCAGTGCCCGCCCTCTGACTTCCACAGCACCCCGGCCAGCACATGCGGGTCGCGTGCACCGCACGCCGGTACGTCCTGTGCCTTCGCCGCCACCGCGCCCTGCTTCGCGCCCGGCGTCCGGAACTGGGCCAGCACCCGCGCACCCCTGCCGCGCCAGGTCTCGGCCCGGGTGCACACCCATTCCCCCGGACCTCCGCCACCCTCCGGGCGGGGGGACCCCGGTCCCGCTCCGCTCGCGCCGGGCAGCGGCTGCGTCGCGAACTCCCAGGCGTTCACCGAGCGCACGCCCTGCCCGCGCACCGCGCCCAGCGAGCAGGCGTACGGCGCCCAGGTGCCCAGCGCCTCGGCGCCGGAGGCGTCCTCCGCCGAGCCGGGGCGACCGGTGGTGAGGCGGGCCGGGACCAGCTCGCCGAGGTCGGTCACCACACGGGTGTCCGAGCCGTCGGTCAGCTCCAGCACGTTCCAGGACGTGCACGCCTCCGGCTGCTGCTGCCCGGGGCCGGCCACCGGCGGGGTCACGCCCCCGGTCAGCGGCAGGTCCCGCGCACCGGAGTCCGGGTCGGCGAGGTCCCGCCCGGCCGCCTTCGTCACCCAGGGGGCCGTCAGGTAGCGGACGTTGCCGTCGGCCCGGCCGAGGACCACCGCGTTCGCCTGCGCCCGGCCGGCCCCGTCGGTGCGCGCGAGGTCCAGGGCGGCACCGTCCGTGCCGTCCTTCGGCTCGGCGTACCTGGTGACGCGCAGACCGTCGTGCAGGATCACCACGCGCGCGTTGTCGACGTTCCCGGCGTACAGCAGCTGGGGCGGGCCGGCGGGGCCGCCGGTCGGGGTGCCCGGCGTCGCCGACACCCCCACGCTCGCGCCGGGCCGGGCCCAGACGGCGAGGGCGCGGCGCAGCAGTTCCTCGTCGCCGGTGAGGTCACCGCGGGCCGGCCACACCGAGAAGTCGGTGCGCGCGGAGGTCTTCCACGCGGCGGGGGCGGCCTTCGTGAGCCTGCCGGGGTCGAGGGCGGCCTGGGCCGCCGGGTTCTGGGCGTAGGGCGGGGCGGCGGCACCGTCCGGCCCCCACCCGTCACCGGGCAGGCCCAGCAGCGCTCCGCACACCACCAGGGCCGCCCCGGCGACCAGCGCGGCCTTCGTGTGCTGCCGGCGACGCCTCAGGTCGGTCGGCCGGGCCTGGAGCGAGCAGGGGTCGAACCCGGCGGAGCCGAGCAGCGCGTACGGGCCGGGCACCTCGGCGGCCTCCCGCAGCGCGGCGTCCGAGTCGGAGACCCCGGCGGCCCCGAGCAGCTCCCGCACCTCGTCGTCGGGGAGCTTCTCCAGCCCCCGCAGCACGTACGCCGCCCGGCCCGGCGCGGTGAGGGCGGACAGCCGCTGGTCCAGGGCGAGTTCGTCGGCACCGCCGGAGCGCGGGAAGAGCTTGAGCCCCCTGACGTGGGGCAGCAGCGGCGGCAGCTGGGACCGCTTGGGCCACGCGCGCCGCCTGAGCGGGAGGCCCGCCTCCAGTGCCGTACGGACGACCCGGAGGCGGACCAGGGCGTAGCCGGGGTCGACGCCGCGGCCCGTCGACTGGGCCGGGACCACGGGTGTCGTCGTCCGGCCGCGGGGCAGCGCGCGCTGGGTGAGGGCGTGCGCGGTCAGGACGCGGCGGCTCCGTCCGAGGCCGGGCGGAAGCACCAGGTAGGCGATCCGGGCCAGGCGCGGGTAGTGCTCGACGAGCGCGGCCTCGGCCTGCTCGACGTCGACGACCGGGTGGGCGGGGGAGGCGGAGGACGGTGCGGGGCGCGGGGCGACATCCTGTGGCTGCACGCTCAGCTGAACGAGCGAACGGGGGGATGGTCACAGGGCCGGAAGCCCGGAGGGCGGTTGCGGGTCCTGGTCCACGGCTGCCGCTTGCGCACGGGCGTGCCCGGCAGGGCAGCCGGATCGCTGAATGGTTCGCGCTCCGCGGCCGTACCGATGACGGGAGCCCTCGCCGGGGCTCCGTGCGGCATGTCGCCACAGCGGACCGGAGGAACACATGAGGCCGACCCGACCGATGCCCGCGCTGGCCACAGCGGCGGTGGTACTGGCGCTGACGGGCTGCGGATCCGACGGGGACGCCGGGGCGGCCGTGCCCGGGACGGCGACCGGCAGCCTGGAGCACCTGGCCGCCGAGGCGCGGTGCGCGCCGGACATGCAGACCGACGCGGACACCATCCGCCAGGCCCTGTGCGGGAAGGGCGACGAGAAGTACGTCCTCGCCACCTTCGCCACCGACCGGGGGCAGCGCGAGTGGCTCGACACGGCCAAGGACTACGGCGGTCACTACCTCGTCGGCCGCAAGTGGGTCGCCGTCGGCCACGAGGACGTCGTGGCGGACCTGCGCGGGCGGCTCGGCGGAACCCTGGAGGAGGGCGCGCGGCACGGCGGCGGCGGCCACGCGCCGGGGCACGGCGGGCACGGCGGCTGACCCGTACGGGGACGGGAAGGGGGCCGGTGGCGGATGCCGCCACCGGCCCGCTTCGGCCCTCTTCGGCCCTCTTCGGCCCCCTCGGCCGGTCCTCGGGAGGACTACGCGCAGTCCTCCCCGCTGTTGATGCAGTCGACCACCTCGTTCATCAGGTCCTCGTCCATGACGTTGATGAAGTCGTTGTGATCGGTGATCGGCTTGTGCAGCTGCTCCGGGAAGCTGTCGACGGCGTACGGGTTGCGCACCTCGCCGTTCTCGACGGTCGGGGCGGGGACGTCGTACACCAGGCGGACCTGGAGCTGCGGGATGGCCCGGAAGCCGTTCGGGCAGCCGCCGTCCTCCTGGACGAACGCCATGTGGTCCCGGTGGTTGGCGCTGTCGATGTTCCGGCCGTCCCAGCAGCTCTGGAAGTTGGACGTGCGCACCACCTGGCTGCCCTCGGGGCACAGCGGGTACTTGTCGGTGACCTGCCGGTCCTCGAAGCCGGTGCAGCTCCACGAACTGTTGGCGTTGGCGTTGCCGTTGGTGAAGGACTTGGCGTCACCGGTGATGATGCGCAGGAACTTCGGCATGGCGACCACGTCGCCCCGCTGGTTGCCGACGAACTTCAGCTGCGCCTCGGCCGGCTTCAGGATCCGGCCGACGTTGCCCTCGGCGCCGCCGCCCAGCTCGTTCGCGTCGAACTCCTCGGTACCGTCCTGGAGGCGCAGCACCGGCCAGTAGTACGTGGACCTGTCGCCCTGGTTCCGGCACGAGGTGTCCGCGTTCGCCAGGTCGTCGTCGCTGGAGAAGGCGTCGTTGTCCTGGTTGCCGACATAGTCGTGCACGTGGTGCGCGCCGTTGTCGACACCGGGGGCGGCGATCAGGTTGTCGCTGTTGAACAGGTTGTTCTCGTTGACGCCGCAGTCCGTGGTGAAGGTGCCGGTGGAACCGCCGTCGCCGTTGGCGGCCAGACCGTTCTCGCTGTCGCGGGAGTTCGGCTCGATGTCGTCGATGTCGATGAAGTCGTCCGCCACCGGGCCCGCGGCGCCGTTGCCGTTGTCGTCCTGGTTCTGCCCGCCGTCCTGGTCCTGGCCGTCACCGTTCTGACCGTCGCCGTTCTGGCCGTCCCCGTTCTCCGGCTGCTCCGCGGGCCGGCCCTGGCAGCCGGCCAGCCGGTCCAGGCCGTCGTCGGCCCGGCCGCCGGCCCGGTTGATCTCCAGCTGGATCCGGTCGATGATCGCCTGCCGCCGGTCCTTCAGCGGACCGAGGATGGTGTTCTGGACGAACCGAGGATCACCCGCCTGCGCGCGCCGCGTGGTGGCGAGGCGCTGGTAGGCCTCGGTGATCTGGCTGTCCATCGTGGCCAGTTCGCCGTCGACCTCCCCGCGTGCGCGGTCCGGTACGCCGGACAGCTGCTGGCCGACGTCGGGACAGTCGATCGTCGCGACCTGCGCCGCGGCCGACCTCGTTCGATGGTGGGCCGGGCCCTCCTCGTGCGCCGAGGCGTAGAAGTTGGCCCAGACCAGCCCGCCCCCGCCGACCGCCAGGGCCGCCGCCCCGGCGACGACCTTGGTGGCCAGCGGCGTACGGCGTTTTCTCGTGTTGCGTCCCATGGAACTCCTCTGACTTCCTTGCGGGGCATCGAGGGCGCCCGACAGGAGTGAAGCGGCTCCCTTCCATACGGAGGCCGTCCCAGGGGTGTTCAGTCGTCTGCGGAATTGACGGGTCCTGTGCGGCGGGTGGGGTCAGCGGCCGCGGTCCAGATACGCCAGGACCGCCAGCACACGGCGGTTGTCGTCGTCCGAGACCTCGAGGCCCAGCTTGGCGAAGATGTTCGCGGTGTGTTTCGCGATCGCCCGCTCCGTGACGACCAGCTTGGCCGCGATCGCCGCGTTGGTCCGGCCCTGCGCCATCAGCTCCAGCACCTCCAGCTCCCGGGGGGTGAGCCGCTCCAGCGGCCGGTCCGCCGCCGCACGCCGGCTGAGCAGCTGCTGGATGACCTGCGGGTCCATCGCCGTACCGCCCGCCGCGACCCGCCGTACGGCGTCCACGAACTGCTCCGCGTCGAACACCCGGTCCTTGAGCAGGTACCCCACCCCGCCGTTGCCGTCGGCGAGCAGTTCGCGCGCGTACAGCTGCTCCACGTGCTGGGACAGGACCAGCACCGGCAGCCCCGGCCGCTCGCGGCGGGCCTGGAGCGCGCACTGCAGGCCCTCGTCGGTGAGCGTGGGCGGCAGGCGTACGTCGACGACGGCGACGTCCGGCTCCAGTTCGGCCAGCGCCCGGGACAGCTCGGGGCCCGTCTCGACGGCGGCGGCGATCTCGAAGTCGTGGGCCTCCAGGAGCCGGACCAGCCCGTCGCGCAGCAGGAACAGGTCTTCGGCTAGGACAACGCGCAAGGGATCTCCATGGTGACCATGGTGGGGCCGCCGGCGGGCGAACTGACGGCCAGGACGCCGTCGAATGTACCCAGTCGCCGCTCCACCCCGGCCAGTCCGGACCCCGCGCCGATCACGGCGCCGCCCTTGCCGTTGTCGGTCACGGAGACGCGCAGCCGGCCCTCGGCGTGGTGCATGTCGATCCAGATCCGGTCGGCGCCGGAGTGCTTGACGGCGTTGGTGAGGATCTCGCTGACCGCGAAGTACGCGGCGGACTCCACCGGCGCCTCCGCGCGGCCGGGCAGGTCCACGTCGGTCTCCACGGTGACGGGCAGCCGCAGCGCCAGGGCGCGCACGGCGTCTCCCAGACCGCGTTCGGCGAGGACCGGGGGGTGGATGCCCCGCACGAGCTCCCGCAGCTCGGTCAGCGCGTCGGCGGAGGACCGGCGGGCCTGGGCGAGCAGTTCCCGGGCCTTCGCCGGGTCCTTCTCCAGCAGCGCCTCGATGGTGCCGAGGTCCATGCCCATGGCGACCAGCCGGGCCTGCGCCCCGTCGTGCAGGTCGCGCTCGATGCGGCGCAGTTCGGCCGCGGAGGTGTCGACGGCGTCCCGCCGGGTCTCGGTCAGCACCCGTACCCGCTCGGCGAGCTCGACCTGGCCCGAGCCGAGGACCGCGCCGGTCAGCCGGAAGTGGGCCTTCAGCACGAGCGGGGCGAGCCAGACGGCGGCCACGAGGAGGACGGCGCCCAGTGCGGCGGCGTAGAGCGCGGTGGTCTGGTCGGTGACGGGGACGAAGCCGTACCAGTAGGTATCGTCCCAGACCCGCCACAGCCCGGCCGCGATCGCGAACCCCTCCAGCGGGTACAGCGGGAGCGCGAAGGCCAGCAGCGCGGTGACGAAGCCCGCGGTCATGTCGACCGGCAGCCACAGGAGGTCCCGCCAGGTCGCCGGGTCACCGAGCATCCCGAAGGTGCGCCCCCAGGGGTTGGCGTTCTCGGGCAGCGGCCGGTACGCCCGCCGGATGCGGACCCCTCCCCACTCGGCGGCGAGCACCCGCCGCCAGTCCGCGAACATCCGCACGCCGGTCAGCACCCAGGGCGTGGTGACGAGGCCGATCCCGATCGGGACGAGGGCGACGGACACGAGGGTCAGGCAGAAGCACAGCACCGCGCCGGGCAGGGATATCAGCGCCAGCGCCAGTCCCCGCACGGCCGACAGCGCCATGGTCCGCGTCCGTGCCCGCCCGTTGCCGCTCTTCGTCTCGATGTCCATGCCGTCAGTCTCGCCGAGGCGTCGGCACGGGTCACGGGGCCGAGCCCCCGGTCAGGGGGTGATGCCAGGTACACCCCCGCCGGGCCCGTCCACGCCGGCGGCGGCGAGGACCGCCGCCTCCGTCTCGGGGTCCAGCCCGACCGGCGGCCGGTCCGGGCGCTGCGGCGCGGTGCCGCCGATGCTCCGCAGCCAGGACCAGGTGGCGGTGACGGTGTCGCCCACCGGGCGGCAGCTCAGGCCCGTCGCCAGGGCCCGGGAGACGTCCGCGCCGTGCAGGGCGTCGTGCAGGTCGCTGCCCGGCGGAGTCCACACCGGCAGCTGCGTCCAGGGCTCGACGCCGGTGCCGAGGACGGTGCCGGGGGCCGTCCAGCGCAGCTCCGCCGGGCCGCCCGTGGCGGTGACGCAGGCGTCGAGCAGGGCGCCCATGGTGGCGTGTCCCGGCGGCGAGACCAGGTTGTACGGGCCGCTCAGCTCCCGTTCCACCGCGGTGAGGACCCAGTCGGCGAGGTCGCGGACGTCGACGTACTGCAGGGGCAGGTCCCGCGGGCCCGGCGCGAGCACCGGGCCGCCGCGCGCGACGCGGTCCAGCCACCACGGCAGCCGCCCGACGTTCTCGTACGGGCCGAGGATCAGCCCGGACCGGGCGAGCACCGAACGGTCCGCCCCGAAGGCGTCCAGCACGGCCAGCTCGGCGCCCCGCTTGTCCCGGGCGTAGTCGGTCCGCCCGGCGTCCGCCGCGGCGCCCTCGACGAGCGGGGCGTCCTCGGTGTACCCGGCGGGCGGGGCCCAGGCGTACACCGAGCAGCTCGACACGTACACGTACCGGCCGGCGCGGCCCCGCAGCAGCCGTGCCGCGTCCCGCACGACGCGGGGCGCCGCCGACCAGGTGTCGACGACGGCGTCCCACGTGCCGTCGGCCAGGGCGGTGAGCCCGTCGGGTGCGGTGCGGTCGCCGTGCAGCGCCCGCGCCCCGGGCGGCGGCGCGTGCCGCCCGCGGTGGAAGACGGTCACCTCCCAGCCGCGCCCGAGCGCCGCCTCCACCACGGCCCGCCCCACGAACTCCGTACCGCCCAGCACCAGGAGCCTCATGCGGATCACGGTGCCCGGTGCGGGAGCCCGGGGGAAGAGGTGTCTGCCGTCGGCAGACACCGGCAGCGGGGTCTCACCGCCCGGTCGGCGGGGTGTACTTGTAGCCGACGCGCCGGACGGTCTGGATCGTCCGGCGGTGCTCGGTACCGAGCTTCCGGCGGAGCCGGGCGATGTGCACGTCGACGGTGCGGCCGTCGCCCACGTGGCCGTACCCCCACACCGTGCTGACCAGCCGGTCGCGGGTGTGTACGCGGTGCGGATGCGCGACGAGATGGGCGAGCAGCTCGAACTCCAGGTAGGTCAGGTCGAGTTCGCGGCCGTCCACCGCGGCGGTACGCCGCGCGGTGTCGATCCGGACGAGCGGGTCGCCGCCCTGGCCGCCGCTCCGGGCGTCGGCTCCGTTGCCGGTGTCCTCCGGCGGCGCGCCGTCCACACCCGACGGTGGGAACGGCGGTTGGTGCCGGTCGGCCGGGACCAGCACCAGGTAGCCGATCATCGGTGGCCGGCCGGGCAGTTCGGGCAGGGTGTGCGGGGGAGCGGGCAGCCAGGTGGCGCCGGGCGGCAGCAGGTCCGCGACGTGCGCCGCCTCGTCCCGGTCGACGGCGCGCAGCCGGTGCCGGGGGGCGCCGGAGGCGGGCGGGGCGGTGGCGGGGGAGCCGAGGGGGACGGTGGACAGGGGACGGGTGGTCGCCATGAGACGTCAGCTCTTTCGCGCGAGAGGTTCGTCGGAAGGGGCGACGGGCGCGAGGTGATGGTCGGGCGCGTCGCGTGGACGTACGTCGTGCGCGCCGGCGGAAGGCCTGGGGGGTGCGGTTTCCTAACGGGCCGGCGCGGTCGTCGCGCGGCAACACACCCGGTCGAAGTCGTCGTGCTGACGGGAGGGCCAGAAGGGCTCGAGGTCATGGCGACGCGTCGCCGCGTACTTCCGGAAGCCGACCATGGGCCCATTGAAGCAGACGGCGGCGTGGGAGAGGAGGCTCCTCTCACTGCGTGGACGCCGCCGAGGTCCGGAGCCGGCCGCCTGCCGGCTCCGTGGCAGCGCGCGGGGGCGCCCACCGTCGTGGTGGACGCCCCCGTACGCGGGTCGGTGGGCCGGTCAGACCTGGCCGGCCTTCTCCAGCGCGGAGCAGCAGGTGTCCACCAGCAGGCGGGTCACCACGTACGGGTCGACGTTGGCGTTCGGACGGCGGTCCTCGATGTAGCCCTTGCCGTCCTTCTCGACCTGCCACGGGATGCGGACCGAGGCGCCGCGGTCGGAGACGCCGTAGGAGTACTCGTTCCACGGGGCGGTCTCGTGCAGGCCGGTCAGGCGGTCGTCGATGCCGGCGCCGTAGTTCTTGACGTGGTCCATCGGCTTGGAGCCCTCACCGAGCGACTCGCAGGCGGTGATGATCGCGGCGTACCCCTCGCGCATCGCCTTGGTGGAGAAGTTGGTGTGCGCGCCCGCGCCGTTCCAGTCGCCCTTGACCGGCTTGGGGTCCAGGGTGGCGGAGACGCCGAAGTCCTCGGCGGTGCGGTAGAGCAGCCAGCGGGCCACCCACAGCTGGTCGGAGACCTCCAGCGGAGCCAGCGGGCCGACCTGGAACTCCCACTGGCCGGGCATGACCTCGGCGTTGATGCCGGAGATGCCGAGGCCGGCCTTCAGGCAGTTGTCCAGGTGCGCCTCGACGACGTCGCGGCCGAAGATCTCGTCCGAGCCGACACCGCAGTAGTAGCCGCCCTGCGCGGCCGGGAAGCCGCCCTCGGGGAAGCCGAGCGGGCGGGCGCCCTTGAAGAAGGTGTACTCCTGCTCGATGCCGAAGACCGGCTCCTGCGCGGCGAACCGCTCGGAGAGCTCGGCCAGCGCGGCGCGGGTGTTGCTCGGGTGCGGCGTCATGTCCGTGTCGAGGACCTCGCACAGCACCAGGATGTCGTCGCCGCCGCGGATCGGGTCGGGGCAGGAGAAGACCGGCTTGAGCACGCAGTCCGAGGAGCTGCCCTCGGCCTGGTTGGTGGAGGAGCCGTCGAAGCCCCAGAGCGGCAGGGCGTCCAGGCCCGCGGGGGCGTCCGTGATGATCTTCGTCTTGGAACGGAGCTTGGCCGTCGGCTCGGTGCCGTCGATCCAGATGTACTCGGCCTTGAAGGTCACGGGGACACATCCTTCGGGTGGGTCTGGGCGCACGTGCGGGTGCTGCGGCGCCGGGGCGGGACCGGGGCGTCGCGTCTACTGCCCCGCAGCGTGCCAACAGGCGATTTCCCGTCCGTTGCTCCTATGTGAACCCCGTGTTACCTGGGAGCGGTGTGGCGCGTCTCTCACGGCTCCCGCCCGTCCCCGGCCGCCGCCTCCCGCACGCCGGTCGGGAACGGGCCGATTGCCTGCAACTCCCGCCCGCCGCAACCCCGCAGCGGCTCCACCGCCTGCCCGGTCAGCGGCCCGGTGCGGGGGCGGCCGGGGGCGGCCGGGGCGGCCGGGGCGGCCGTTCCGGGCCGCCCGGCGGTCGTCCTCCCGCCCGTTCGCGCCGCGTCCATGAGCGCGGTCGACGCGCGGACGCCGACGGGACACCGGACGGACGGCCGTCCCCGTCATCAGCCGCCGGCGGGACACCGGACGGACGGCCGTCCCCCGTCATCAGCCGCGGGACGTCACTCCCGACGGGACAGGGCGTCCCGGACCGCCTCGTCGGTGCGGCCGACGACGGCCGTTCCGTCGTCCGCCGTGATGATCGGGCGCTGGATGAGTTCCGGGTGCTCGGCGAGCGCCGTGACCCAGCGGTCCCGTGACGCCGCGTCACGGGGCCACTCCTTCAGACCCAGTTTTTCGGCGGCGGCCTCCCGGGTACGCGTGATGTCCCACGGTTCGAGGCCGAGGCGGGTGAGCACCTCGCGGATCTCGTCCTCGCCCGGTACGTCCTCCAGGTAGCGGCGGACCGTGTAGTCGGCGCCCTCGGCGTCGAGCAGGCTGATCGCGCTGCGGCACTTCGAACAGGCCGGGTTGATCCAGATCTCCATGCCGCACACGGTAGCCGGAGGGGCGCGGAAACTCGTTCGCCCCGCGCGTCACAGGGACCCCGAAACCCCTTCTGGCCAGGGCCTTTTGTCAGTGGTGGGCGGTAAAATGGAAGCAGTGTTCGAGGGTGTCGCCGGGGGGTCCGGACGGCGCCCTGACCGCGACAGGAGGATGCCCGTGCCCGCTGCCGCACTGAAGCAGAAGCCGTTGCCCACCCAGTCCACCGCCAAGCGGCCCGTCCTGCTCGACCTGCCGTACGAACCGGTGGTGAAGCGTCCGCTGCCGGCGGGCCGCCCCCGGGCGTGGTACGTCGCGCACAACCGCCGGCTCAAGGCGATGCGGCTCGCCATCGCCCTGCTCGACTCCGGCGTCTACCTGCCGGGCCAGGCCCGCAACGAGAAGATCCGCACCACGGCGGAACTGATCGGCGTCCACCCGCCGTCGGACACCACGTGCCACATGGTGCGCGCGTTCCTGCGCTACAACCGCTGAGTCCGCCACCGGTGCCGGGCGACCTCCGCGCGTGAGGCGCCCGGCACCGCTGTGCCGCGCGCTGAGGCAGTATGGGCGGATGAGGGCACCGCCCTCGACGCGAAGTCCCCGCGGCCCGACGGCACTTGTGCCGACGTCGCGCGGTTGCGCCCCCGCCGGAGGAGAAAGGCACGACGGTTGACTGAGGAGAGGACGGCCCCGGTCCCGTCGCCGTGGCTGACGCTGTCCGGCCGGTACGGCCGCGCCGTCGCCCGGGCCTGCGACATCGCCATGGCGCTCGGGGTCTGGGTGGCGGCGAGCCACTACGGCGAGGAGTACGACCTGGTCCTGGGCTCGCTGATGGGACTGTGCCTGCTGGCCCGCAGACGGTTCCCCGGCACGGTGATGGTGGCCGTCCTGGCGCTGAGCGTCGTCCAGTTCGTCCTGGACGACCGGCCCGAGCTCCCGCTGGCGTCGTCGCCCGCCGCGTACAACGTGGCCGTGCTGTTCGCCATGATGTCGGTCGTCCACCACTCCCGGACCACCTGGATGCCGTACCTCGCGGGCGGCGCGGTGCTGCTGGCCCCGGTGGCCGGAACGGTGGGTGTGCCGCCCCTGGGGATCGAGCCGTTCGTCGATCTCGGGACGCTGCTGATCTTCTGGGGGCTGACGCTGACGGTCTGGCTGACGGCCTTCTCCCTGCACACGCGGCGGCTCTACGCCGAGAGCCAGGCGGACCGCGCCGTGCACGTCCAGCGGGAACAGGAGCAGCGCGTCCGGCTGGCCGCGGCCCGGGAGCGGGCCGACATCGCCCGTGAACTGCACGACGTGGTGGCGCACAGCCTGGCCGTGATGATCCTCCAGGCCGACGGCGCCGAGTCCGTGCTGCGGAAGTCGCCGGACATGGCCCAGTCCGCGCTCAGGACGATCGCCGCCACGGGCCGGGACGCGATCGACGACATGCACCGCATCGTCCGGGTGCTGCGCGAGGGAAACCAGGACTCCGCCGACAGCGGCCCGCCACGGCGTCTGATCACCCTCGACGAGATCAAGGTCGTCGCCGAACGCGCCCAGGCCGCCGGACTGACCGTGGACGTGTCGATCGAGGTCGGTGCGGGACGGCTGGCGCCGGCGGAGGAGATGACGGCCTTCCGCATCGTCCAGGAGTGCCTCACGAACGTGCTCCGCCACGCCGGGGCCGGGGCCGGGGTCGACATCAGGCTCCACGAGGAGGAGGGCACCCTGCTGATCAGCGTGGTCGACGACGGAGCGGGCACCTTCGCCGGCCGCGGCGTCGGCGGCCACTCCGGGGGGAACGGACTGGTGGGTATGCGGGAACGGGTGGAACTCGCCGGGGGCAGCTTCGAGGCCGGCCCCCGGCTCGGCAGCGGATGGCACGTACGTGCCTCGATCCCGACAAGGATGAAGTGATGACACAGGCAGACAGGCCGATCCGGGTGGCCGTGGTGGACGACCAGCCGCTGATCCGGGCCGGGTTCGCCATGGTGCTGGCCGGCCAGGACGACATCGAGGTCGTCGGGGAGGCGGAGAACGGCGCGGACGCCCTCGACCTGCTGCAGAAGGTCGAGGCGGACGTCGTCATCATGGACATCCGCATGCCCGTCATGGACGGCATCCAGGCCACGGAGCAGCTGATGCTGCGGGACGATCCGCCCGGGGTGCTGGTGCTGACCACCTTCGACAACGACGAGGACGCGTTCGCCGCGCTGCGCGCCGGAGCCGGCGGCTTCCTGCTCAAGAACGCCCCCGCCACGGAGGTCGTCAGCGCCATCCGGGTCCTGGCCGCGGGGGAGTCGGTGGTGGCGCCGCGCATCACCCGGCTGCTCCTCGACCGGGTCTCGGACCGGCTGGCACCGGCGAACGGGCAGGCCGAACGGCTGGACGTCCTCACCGCGCGCGAGCGGGACGTGCTCACCCTGGTCGCCGGGGGACTGTCCAACGCCGAGATCGCGGCGGACCTGTACGTCGCGGAGGCCACCGTGAAGTCGCACCTGGGCAACCTCATGGCGAAACTGCACCTGCGGGACCGCGCCCAGGCCGTCGCCTTCGCCTATCAGTCCGGGCTGGTCCGTCCCTCCCCCTGAGGGTGCACAGGCGCCCCCGGGTTCTGCCCCCGGGGGCGCAGGAACCACCCCGTCCGGCGGGTCAGACCCGCCGCCCGAGATCTCGGGTCCGTGGCCGATGTCCGGAGGGCCGCCGAACTCCAGACTTCTCACTGTCGCCGAACGCGGCCGAGAAGACACCGGAGGACCCGATGAACACCACCCCCGCCACCCCCACCGCGCCCGCCCAGCAGAACCGCAAGCGGAACCGCCTCCTCATCGGCGCGGTGACGGCCGTGATCGTCGCGGGCCTGGCCGCCGGCGCGGGCTACTGGTGGCAGGACCGCGACGAGCTCAGCCAGGCCTCCGCCGAGGACTGCCGGCTGGCGCAGCGCATCATCACCGAGGCCGAGGGGATCTCCACCGGCCCCGTGCCGGACGCGGAGAAGTGGTGGCAGGAGACCGGCGACGAGCGCCGCGCGCAGATGAAGGACGGCTACCTCGGAGCCAAGATCTCCCGGTACGAGGGGTGGGCGGTCGAGACCGCCAAGAAGTCCCCCGACGCCCCGTCCGCGAAGGACGTGAAGAACCTCCAGGAGGAGGCGCAGGGGCACTGCTCGGACTCCGGCGTCACCCTGTCCATGCCGCCGCTCGGCTCCTGACCCGGAATCGCGGGAACCGTCCCCATGGCTGTCCACACCGCCGCAAGCGGCCACACACCGGACGACGTCATCACCGCCACCGCCCTGGTGAAGACCTACCGTCAGGGCACCACCGAGGTGCGGGCCCTCGACGAGGTGTCCGTCGGTGTCGAGCGCGCCCGGTTCACCGCCGTCGTCGGCCCCTCAGGGTCGGGCAAGTCGACCCTGATGCACTGCGTCGCCGGACTCGACACCGTCACCTCCGGCAGCATCGTCCTGGACGGAACGGAGATCACCGGACTGTCCGACCGGCAGCTGACCCGGGTGCGCCGGGAGCGGATCGGGTTCATCTTCCAGTCGTTCAACCTGCTGCCGCAGCTGACCGCCTACGAGAACATCGTGCTGCCCGTCGCCTTGTCCGGCGGGCGCCCGGACCGCGCCCTGGTGGACCACATCTGCGACGTCCTCGGCATCGTCCACCGGGTGTCGCACCGCCCGTCCGAACTGTCCGGGGGCCAGCAGCAACGAGTCGCCGTGGCCCGGGCGCTGGTGGCCCGGCCGGCCGTGGTCTTCGCCGACGAACCCACCGGCAACCTCGACTCCAGGGCCGGCACCGAGGTCCTCACCATGCTGCGCCGGTCCGTCGACGACCTCGGCCAGACGGTCGTGATGGTCACCCACGACCCCGCGGCCGCGCAGTACGCGGACCGGGTGCTGACCCTCGCGGACGGGCGCGTCGTGCGGGACGAGCACGCCGCCCCCACCGGGCGGGCCGGCGCACTCGCCACCGGCGTCATGGGGAGCCGGCGATGAGGACCCCGTGGCGCGCGACCGTCCTGGGCTCCCAGGTGGCGGAACTCATGAGACGGCCCGGACGGTTCGCGGCGACCGGACTGTCGCTGCTGATCGCGGCGTTCGTCGTCTTCGGGACCGTCATGACCCAGCAGATCCTCACCGCGACCGCCGTCGAGAAGTTCCGCGGAACACCCGAAGCGGTGTCGATCGTGGTCACGCCCGGCGACGAAGGGGCGGACCTCGGCGAGTCCCGCCTCCGCGAGATCCGCGAGACGCCCGGAGTCGTCGAGGCCGCCGGCCGGATCGAGGACGGCACCGCGCTGGACGGCAGCGCCGTCGAACGCTACCTCGACCTGTCCGCGGACCCGGGCTCCGGCGCCCTGGCGGAAGTCCGGCTGCTCGAAGGCACGTACCCGTCCGGCCCGGGCAGGCTCGCCGTCAACACGCGGGCCGCGGAGGAATACGATCTCGCCCCGGGAACCCCGCTCACCCTGCTGCAGCCCGACGGCGAGGCCACCCGGCGGGTGACGGTCGAGGTCAGCGGCATCGTCCGCAGCACCGCCACGGACGACGCGGAGCCCACCGGGTACGCTCCCGGCCCCCGGCTCCGGACGTTGCTCGGCGCGTCGAGCTACTCCCGCATCGACATCCGCACCGACACCACCCCCTCCGCGTCCTCCACGCCCTCCGCGCCGGTTTCCGCGGAGCTGACCGAGCGGATCCGGCAGGCGGTGCCCGGAGCGGAGGTGCGGTCCGGCGACGAGGTGCGGGACGAGGAGGCCCGCGAGGCGGTGGCGGCGGCGAAGGACAACCTGGACCTGGTCACCGTCTTCCTCGCGGTCGCCGTCGGCGCGGCGGTTCTCGTCGCGACCTCCACCTTCCGCATCGTCTTCACACGGCGCGTACGCCAGCTGGCGCTGCTGCGCGCCATCGGGGCGACCCCGCGACGGCTCGCCGCCGCGCTCGTCGTCGAGGGCGCGGTGGTCGGCCTGCTGGCCGGCGCGACCGGTGTGTCGGCGGCCTGGGGCTGCGGGCAGCTCGTCCCCCCGGTCGCCGGGCGGTTCGGGCACGACCTGTCCACCGCCTCCCAGGTTCCGCTGACGGCGGCCGCTCTCACCGTTCTCGGCACCGGTCTCCTGGCGGTCCTGTCGGTCCTGGCCCCGTCCCTGAGCGCCTCACGGGTCTCCCCGCTGCAAGCCCTGCGCACCGCGGCGTCCGAGGAGAGCACGGTGAGCGGCACCGGCCGGACCGTGCTGGGCCTGGTGTGCGCGGCGGGCGCCGCGTTCCTCGCCTGGCAGCAGTACGGCGGGCTGCCCCAGCCGGGCGACACGGAGTACGACCGGTTCACGGCGCTGACCGCCGTGGTCCTCTCGGGCGGGCTGGCCTTCCTGGCACTGATCGCCCTCGGCCCCCACGCGGTCCGGCCGGTGCTGTCGGCCGTCGCCGTGCCCCTGCGCCGCTCCGGTGCGGCCGGCCGCCTCGCGGTGGCGGGCGTCGGAGGTGCGCCGCGCCGAGCGGCCTCGGTCGCGGTCGTCGTGGCCCTCGGCGCCTGCCTGGTCGGCTCGACCCTGACCTGCCTCGCCTCCCTGGACGCCTACGAGCGGTACCGGCAGGCGGTGGCGGCACCCGCCGACTTCCGCCTGTACCCGAGGGACAGCGAGACGCTGGACCGGTCGCTCGCCGCCGATCTGGCCTCCCGCCCCGGACTGGCCGACGTGACCGCCTTCCGCACGGCGGAGGTCGTCGACGGCGGGTACGGCGCGACGATCTCCGACCTCGACCTCGGCACCGTCCGCTCCGGCGTCAGCCTGACCACCCGCACCGGCTCCCTCGACGACCTCGGCCCGGCCCGTGTCGTCGTGGACGCCGACCGTGCGCATCGGCTCGGTGTCCGGGCCGGCGACCGCGTGACGCTGACGTTCGAGGGCCGGCCCGTCGAACTCACCGTGGCGGCGACGCTGACCGGAGCCGGCCCCTGGGGAGGGCAGTTCTTCGTCCCCGCCGCCGATCTCACCCGGATGGGAGCGGACACCGCGCCCACCACGGTCACCGCCAACGCCGCGGAAGACGGCGCACAGGGGCGGACCAGCGCACAGCGGGCCATCACCGGCGCCTTGACCGGCCCGGAGCGGGGCGACGGCCGTGTCCTCGCCGAGGACTCGGCCGGACAGGCCGGCGCGTCGGAAGACCTGCGCACGACGGCCACGACAGTGATCATGCTTCTGGGGCTGACCGTCCTGGTGGCGGTCGCCGGAGTCGCCACCACGGCGAGTCTCACCGTCGTCGAGCGCAGGCACGAGTTCGGTCTGCTGCGGGCCCTGGGCCTCGGCGGAACGGCCGTGCACCGCATGGTCACGGTGGAATGCGCGCTCTACGGCGTGCTGGGCGGGATCCTCGGTCTGGCCCTCGGCCTGCCGTACTCCTGGCTGGTGGTCCGTGTCACCCAGGTGAACGCCCCGTTCAGCGTGCCGGCCGGGGAACTCGCGGCGGTCTTCACCGTCCTCGTCCTGGTGACCGCCGCCGCGGGAATGGTGCCCGCCCTCCGCGCCTCCCGGACCTCACCGACGGTCGCCGTCGCCCGGTCCGAGTAGCGGCCGGTGCCCGGACGGGCGGGTGCGCGCACCGGGGCCCGGCCCGGTGGGCACACCGCGTCGCCGGGGCCGGTACGGGGTCAGTACGGCCGGAAGTCGATGTAGCCGAGGAGGACGATCACCGCGGCCACACAGCCCAGCACCACGGCGGTCGACACCCAGGACGACCGGCGTCCGGACCCCACGTGCTCGGGATCGGCACGGAAGGGTACCGGTCCGGGCGGGTTCTCCTTCCAGCGCGCGGCGAGCATCCGGGCGCGCGCGGAGGGCTCCTTGTGCTCGGCACCGTCCGCCCACTTGATGTCGAACTCGCGTTCCTCGTCGTCCCGTTCGGACATGTCCGGTCCTTCTCCCCGTCCCCTGACTCGAACAACCGTGTCAGTGGACATGATTCCGGGCCGGGTTCCCCGTGTGAAGCTTTTCGGTCAACGCGCCAATGGCGGCGCCCCCGCTCCCCGACGAGCGGGAGGCGGGGGCGCCGGACGGACCCGGGACGACCCGGCCGTCGATCACACGTCGAAGTACATCTCGAACTCGTGCGGGTGCGGACGCAGCTGCAGCGGCGCGATCTCGTTGGCGCGCTTGAAGTCGATCCACGTCTCGATCAGGTCCGGCGTGAAGACGTCGCCCTGGAGGAGGAACTCGTGGTCGGCCTCGAGGCGGTCGAGGACCGCGCCGAGGGAGGTCGGGACCTGCGCCACGTTCGCGTGCTCCTCGGGAGCCAGCTCGTAGAGGTCCTTGTCGATCGGCTCGGCCGGCTCGATCTTGTTCTTGATGCCGTCCAGACCCGCCAGCAGCAGGGCCGAGAAGGCCAGGTACGGGTTGCCGGAGGCGTCCGGGGCGCGGAACTCGACGCGCTTGGCCTTCGGGTTCGAGCCGGTGATCGGGATGCGCATCGCGGCCGAGCGGTTGCGCTGCGAGTACACCAGGTTCACCGGCGCCTCGAAGCCCGGCACCAGGCGGTGGTAGGAGTTCACCGTCGGGTTGGTGAAGGCCAGCAGCGACGGGGCGTGCTTGAGGATGCCGCCGATGTAGTAGCGGGCCATGTCCGACAGGCCGGCGTAGCCCTGCTCGTCGTAGAAGAGCGGGTCGCCGCCCGACCACAGCGACTGGTGGACGTGCATGCCCGAGCCGTTGTCGCCGAAGATCGGCTTCGGCATGAAGGTCGCCGTCTTGCCGTTCTTCCAGGCCACGTTCTTCACGATGTACTTGAAGAGCTGGAGGTCGTCGGCGGCGGCGAGCAGCGTGTTGAACTTGTAGTTGATCTCCGCCTGGCCGGCGGTGCCCACCTCGTGGTGCTGGCGCTCGACCTGGAGGCCGGACCGCTCCAGCTCCAGGGAGATCTCGGCACGCAGGTCGGCGAAGTGGTCGACCGGCGGGACCGGGAAGTAGCCGCCCTTGTAGCGGACCTTGTACCCGCGGTTGTCCTCCAGGGCACCGGTGTTCCAGGCGCCGGCCTCGGAGTCGATGTGGTAGAACGACTCGTTCGCGCTGGTGGCGAAGCGGACCGAGTCGAAGACGTAGAACTCCGCCTCCGGACCGAAGAACGCCGTGTCGGCGATGCCGGTGGAGGCCAGGTAGGCCTCGGCCTTCTTCGCCACGTTCCGCGGGTCGCGGGAGTACTGCTCGCCCGTGATCGGGTCGTGGATGAAGAAGTTGATGTTGAGGGTCTTGTCCCGGCGGAACGGGTCGATGCGCGCGGTCGACAGGTCGGGGCGCAGGGACATGTCCGACTCGTGGATGGCCTGGAAGCCGCGGATCGAGGACCCGTCGAAGGCCTGCTCGTCGTCGGGGTCGAACGCCGCGGCGGGCAACGTGAAGTGCTGCATGACGCCCGGCAGGTCGCAGAACCGGACGTCGACGAACTTGACGTCCTCGTCCGCGATGAACTTCTTGGCGTCGTCGGCGTTCTGGAACATCCAGCTCCTCCTACTCCCGACCGTCCCGCCGGGGTGGTAGATCGTTCGTGCTGCCCGTGCGGGTGGCACACGCTTCGTCGACCCTAGGGACGGGTGATTTCCCGGGCGTGACCCATTTGTTTCGCAGAAGTTAACCGGCTCCGTTCCAGCCTAGGCCTCTTCCGGGCCCGCCACACCCCGTCCCCCGCGGCCCCGCAACCCCTGGGTCCGGCCGCTCCGGCCCCGCGTCCACCCCTCCGTCCGCCGGTCATATACGGGCGCAGTACCGTGGACGGGTGGACAACAGGCAAGCAATCGGATCGTGGCTTTCCGGGCCGCGCGCGGCCATCGAAGGGGCCGGCGCCGATCTCGGATACCGGGGTGAGCAGCTCGGGCTGCCCGAGGAGGGACCGGGCTCGATCGCCCGTCCGGGCAGGCGGATCGGCGCCCTGGCCGTCGACTGGGCCCTGTGCCTGTTGATCGCATACGGCCTGATCACGGACGGCTACGGCCAGTCGACCAGCAACTGGGCCCTGCTGATCTTCTTCGTGCTGAGTGTGCTGACCGTCGGCACGGTCGGTTTCACCCCGGGCAAGCGCCTCTTCGGCCTGCGGGTGGTGGAGCTGGGCACGGGCCGGCCGAACCCCCTGCGCGCCCTGCTGCGCTCGGTCCTGCTGTGCCTCGCCCTCCCGGCGCTGATCTGGGACCGCGACGGCCGGGGTCTGCACGACCGGCTGGCGCGCACCGTGGAAGTACGGATCTGACGACGGCGGGCTCCACGACGGGACGACGGCGAGCCGGTACGACGATGGGGGCGCCCGGAGTGATCCGGGCGCCCCCATCGCCGTACCGGCGTGTCGGAGTCCTGCGCGGTCAGCGCTGCCTGGGGTTGCCGCCCTTGGGCATGCGCATGCCCTTGGGCATCGGGCCCTTGGGCAGCGGCATGTTGCTCATCAGGTCGCCCAGGGCGCGCAGCCGGTCGTTGGTCACGGTGACCTGCGGGCCGCTCAGGACCCGGGGGAGCTTGAGCATGGTGGTGCGGAGCTTCTTCAGCTCGACCTGGCCCTCGCCGGTGCCCACGACCAGATCGTGCACGGGCACGTCCGCGACGATGCGGTTCATCTTCTTCTTCTCGGCCGCGAGCAGGGACTTCACCCGGTTCGGGTTGCCCTCCGCGACCAGCACGATGCCGGCCTTGCCGACCGCGCGGTGCACCACGTCCTGGTTGCGGTTCATCGCCACCGCGGGTGTCGTCGTCCACCCCCGGCCGATGTTGTCCAGCACGGCCGCGGCCGCGCCCGGCTGGCCCTCCATCTGGCCGAAGGCCGCCCGCTCGGCCCGGCGACCGAAGACGATCGCCGTCGCGAGGAAGGCGAGCAGCACGCCCAGGATGCCGAGATAGATGGGGTGACCGATCAGGAAACCGATCGCGAGGAAGACACCGAAGACGACGATGCCGACACCCGCGAGTACAAGACCGATCTTCTTGTCGGCCTTGCGGGTCATCTTGTAGGTCAGAGCGATCTGCTTCAGTCGCCCGGGATTCGCAGCGTCCGCTGCAGGTTCCTTCCTCGCCATGGCACGAAGTCTACGTGCCCCCGAAAGCGCCGACGACGGCAGTGCCCGGCGCGGGGGAGAGGGGAGGGGGGCGGGGGTGAGGTCAGGGGCGTCCGGCGACGGACTGCCCGAGGACGCGCTCCGTCTCGATCCGGTCCTTGGCGCGGCGGCGGTCCTCCAGCACGGAGGTCCAGGCGTTGCGCCGGGCGGTGCGCTGGCCGCCGCTCATCAGCAGCGACTCGACGGCACGCAGGGCGGTGGTGAACGACGGGATCGCGGTGGCGCGGACTGCGGTGGCGCGAACGGGCGCGGCCTGCATCGTGGAGGTCCCCCCTCGGTACGGCTCCGGGTCCGGAGACGGGCGTACGTGGTGTGATTTCAGGGTCACTGATTGGTGTTACCAGGGCGTGACCCGCCGGTCAAACGGACATGAAGCCGCGATGCCGGAGGCCGGAACGGCGTCGCGGCCCCGACCGGTGCCCTCATCTGCGAGGACGGTCGGGACCGCGGCGTATCGGCCATTACTGGCGAGTAGTGACTTGTGCGTGAATTCACACAGTGGCGGACCGGCGCTGCTCCATGGCCATTCCGTAGAGCCGGCCGGCGCGGTAGGAGGACCGCACCAGCGGACCCGACATCACACCGGAGAAGCCGATCTGCTCGGCCTCCTCCTTCAGCTCCACGAACTCCTGCGGCTTGACCCAGCGCTCCACCGGGTGGTGGCGCACCGACGGGCGCAGGTACTGCGTGATGGTGATCAGCTCGCAGCCGGCCTCGTGCAGCTGCCGCAGCGCCTCGCTGATCTCCTCGCGGGTCTCACCCATGCCGAGGATCAGGTTGGACTTCGTGACCAGACCGTAGTCGCGGGCCTCGGTGATGACCTTCAGCGAGCGCTCGTAGCGGAAGCCCGGGCGGATGCGCTTGAAGATGCGGGGGACCGTCTCGACGTTGTGCGCGAAGACCTCGGGGCGGGAGGCGAAGACCTCCTGGAGGAGCTCCGGCACCGCGTTGAAGTCGGGGGCCAGCAGCTCGACCTTGGTGCGGCCGGCCTCGCGCCCCGCCGTCTGCTGGTGGATCTGGCGCACCGTCTCGGCGTACAGCCAGGCACCGCCGTCCGGCAGGTCGTCACGGGCGACACCGGTGATGGTCGCGTAGTTCAGGTCCATGGTGACCACGGACTCGCCGACCCGGCGCGGCTCGTCGCGGTCGAGCGCCTCGGGCTTGCCGGTGTCGATCTGGCAGAAGTCGCAGCGCCGGGTGCACTGGTCGCCGCCGATGAGGAAGGTCGCCTCGCGGTCCTCCCAGCACTCGTAGATGTTGGGGCAGCCGGCTTCCTGGCAGACGGTGTGCAGGCCCTCGCTCTTCACGAGGTTCTGCATCTTGGTGTATTCGGGGCCCATTTTCGCCCGGGTCTTGATCCACTCGGGCTTGCGCTCGATGGGGGTCTGGCTGTTGCGGACCTCCAGGCGCAGCATCTTGCGTCCGTCGGGTGCGACTGCGGACACGACCGGCTCCCTAGCGTTTGATTCTTCGGCGTGCCCCAGGGTACGCCCGTTGATTTGTTGGCCGGCGTCGGTGCCGGTCCTGCCGGGGGCCGCCGGCCCCGGCCCCCGCCCCGGCCCTGCCGGGCCCCGTCCTCGAACTCCCCCGCAGGGGGTGCCCCCGGACGGGCTGGATCCATGCCCTCCGCCCGCAGGGAGCGGACGGGCCGGCATCACGCCGCCGGTGCCTTCTCGATCACCCGCGGCTTCGGTTCCGCGTTCTCCAGGACGTCGCGCAGGTGGCGTTCGGCCACCGGCAGCACTTCCTCGATGGTGACGTCCCTGCCCAGCTCGTTCGCGAGGGAGGCGACGCCCGCGTCGCGGATGCCGCAGGGGATGATCCGGTCGAACCACTTGTTGTCGGGGTTCACGTTCAGGGCGAAGCCGTGCATCGTCACGCCCTTCGCCACCCGGATGCCGATCGCCGCGATCTTGCGGTCCTCGCGCCGCTGGCCGGCGTTGGACGGCGCGTAGTCGGGGCCGTTCAGCCGGGGGTCGAACTCCTCGTCCGTCAGGCGCGGGTCGAAGTCCAGGGAGAGGCCCGCCCGTCGCCCGCCACCACCCTCGGCCGAAGCGCTGCGCGCTGCCCCTCCATATGGCGCGGGGCGCTGGTCGACGGGGTCGCCGAGGACCCACACGCCGCTGCGGCCCTCGACCCGGGAGGTCTCCAGCCCGAACTCCGCGCAGGTGCGGATGAGTGCCTCCTCCAGCCGGCGTACGTGCGCCACCACGTCCACCGGGCGCGGGAGCTTCTGGATCGGGTAGCCCACCAGCTGGCCCGGCCCGTGCCAGGTGATCTTGCCGCCGCGGTCCACGTCGACGACCGGCGTGCCGTCCAGCGGGCGTTCGCTGTCCTCGGTGCGCCGGCCCGCGGTGTAGACCGGCGGATGTTCGAGGAGCAGCACCGTGTCGGGGACCTCGTCGGCGAACCGCGCGGCGTGCACCCGGCGCTGCTCGTCCCACGCCTCCTGGTACTCGACGCGTTCGGCACCGAACCCCATTCGGACGAACCGCAGCTCACTCACGGCAAGTGCCTCCCTGGAAGGTCGTAAGGCACGATCCGTGCCCACGCCACTGTACGACCGTCCGTGCGCCGTCAGCCGGGCGGGCAATCCTCACACGATCGGATGAATGTATGGCGAAGCGTGCGATCGGGTGCTCACTCTCCGCTACATTCGCGCCGTTCACGAGGCCATAAGGGCTGCTCACAGGCGCTCCGGGCACATCGAACGGCCCGGAAGGCAGGAGACCGCACCGCACCATGACGGAACGACCCGCGCAGCGCACCCCCAACCGCCAGCTCGCCGCGCTCATCGCCGAAGCGGGGTTCTCCAACGCGGGTCTCGCACGTCGCGTCGACCAGCTCGGACTCGAACACGGCCTGGACCTGAGATACGACAAGACGTCCGTCACCCGGTGGCTGCGCGGCCAGCAGCCACGCGGCACCACCCCGGCCCTGATCGCCGAGGTCTTCACCCGGCGCCTGGGCCGCCGCCTCACCGCCCAGGACCTCGGCCTGGACGCCTGCGCGCCCGTCTACGCGGGGCTGGAGTTCGCCGCCGGCCCGGACGAGGCCGTCGACATCGTCGGCGGCCTGTGGCGCAAGGACTCCGGCAGCCACGCCGAACTCCGCAAGATCGCCTTCACCCCGGCGGGCCTCGTCGTGCCCAGCCGGGACTGGCTCATCGGCCGGGCCGACGAGAAGGTGGCCCGCGCCGAGGTGCCCGTCCGCATCCCCGCGCAGGGCCGCCCGGCCACCCCCAGGATCCCCGTCCCGCCCGCCCCGGCCCGTCGCCGGGCCCCGGCCGAGCGAGGGCCCGGCCAGAAGGTCACCGGCGGCGACCTCGCCGCGCTGCGCTCGGTCGGCGAGCTCTTCCGCAGCCTCGACGACCGGTACGGCGGCGGACACGCCCGCCAGGCCCTGGTGCGCTACCTGGAGCACGAGCTGGAGCCGATGCTGCGCGGTACCTACGGCGAGCAGACCGGCCGCCGGCTGTTCGGCGCCGCCGCCGACCTCACCCGGCTCGCGGGCTGGACGTCGTACGACATCGCCGCGCACGGCCTCGCCCAGCGCTACTTCGTACAGGCGCTGCGGCTGTCGCAGGCGGCGGGGGACCGGGCGTACGGCTCGTACGTGCTGGCCACCATGAGCCGCCAGGCCGTCTACCTGGGGCACGGGCGGGAGGCCGTACAGCTCGCGCGGGTGGCGCAGCAGGGCGTGGGGACCTCCGCACCGCCGGTCGTGCAGGCACTGCTGCACGCCGCCGAGGCGCGTGCGCACGGCCTGCTCGGCGAGGTGCGGGCCTGCACCGCCTCGCTGGTCCGGGCCGAGCGCGCCCTGGAGACGGCCCGGCCCGGCGACGAGGTGCCGCACTGGGCGCGCTTCTTCGACGAGGCCCAGCTCGCCGACGAGTTCGGGCACTGCCACCGCGATCTGCAGCAGTTCCGCGCCGCCGCCCAGCACGCGGAACGCTCACTGCAGCTGCGGGCCCCCGTCTACGCCCGCAGCCGGCTGTTCTGCCGGATCGTCCTGGCCACCGCCCGCCTCGGCCTCGGCGAACTCGACCAGGCCTGCCAGCTGGCAGCGGAGGCGGCCGGGCAGGCGGCCGAGATGAGGTCGGTGCGGGCGGCGGAGTACGTCCGTGACTTCGAACGGCGGCTGGAGCCGTACAAGGACGCGGCGCCCGTACGGGGGTACCGGGACAAGGTGGCGGCGCTGGGATAGCAGCTGCGGCACCCGGGTCGGACGACGGACGGACCGGTCACCTCCGGGGGCGGGGGTGACCGGTCGTGGGGACGGTCGGACTAGACCCAGTCGTCTCCGCCCGTGATCTGGAAGTACGTCCCGGTGTTCCTGCGGACCTCGACCCTGCCGTCCGGGGTCCGCACCCACAGGTCGGCCTTGGCGTCGTTGTTCACGTCGGCGAAGTAGAGGCTGCCCTTCGGGTGGCCGAGGAAGTTGCTCCAGCCGGCGCTCCAGTGGGTGCCGCCGTCGAAGTAGGTTCCCTTGTTGGTCCGGACCGCGATGTCGCCGTTGGTCCCGTGGACGATGAGGTCGGCCTTGGTGTCGCCGTTGATGTCGGCGAAGTAGAGCCGGCCCTTGCCTTCCTGGCCGAGGAAGTTGCTCCAGCCGGCGCTCCAGTGGGTGCCGCCGTCGAAGTAGGTTCCCTTGTTGGTCCGGACCGC